>CAYGAH010000206.1:0-15370 GCA_964347685.1 uncultured Candidatus Bathyarchaeia archaeon
GGAATCCTGTAACGCGTTTAAGGTTAATGACGCAACTTCATCCAGATTAATGTCTTTCCAGTCTCTTACGGTGATCTCTAGCATGGTTAAGAATCGAGTTACAATAGCATGTCTGTAATAATTAAAAGGGTTAGAATCTCACCCTCCGCGCAGATGACAGTCACATCTTAACGGACTCTATCACTATCGAATGAGGGACATTCCGATGTTTCGCCAGCGACGGGTGAACCGCAACGCCCTCTTCCGTTGGCGTCGGCTCCTCGATCCTCCTGACGAGGAGACCGTGCCTCGACAGCGCGTTCACGTAGTCCGAGAGGGTGCGATGGAAACTGGTCGTCGTGAATCCGTAGGGCCTGCGTTCACTCTTCTTCCACTCCACGGAATCGCTGTGCCTCTTGAAATAATCCCTTGTCCTGAGGAAGAGGTGCTCCTTGGTGCCGTCTGGGAGGATTCGGGTCTCCCAACCACAAACCTCGGCCCCGTCCAGGCTCCTGATCTCGAAGCAGGGGTGGGTCATCGCGAACACGAATCGCCCTCCAGGTTTGAGGACCCGGGAAGCCTCCCCTATGGCCGACTCGTAGTCCTCCATGTCCATGAGGGCCATGAAGCTGAACGCCACATCGAAGCTTTCAGCCTCCAGCATACTCAGGTCGGATGCATCGGCGACGTGATACTCTATGCCAAGGGGTGCTCTATTCTCCTCCTCTACGGCTGCCTTGATCATGTCCTCACTCACGTCGACTCCCGTGACATACGCTCCCTGCCCAGCGTAGAACCTTGAGAAATACCCCTCACCGCAAGCGATGTCCAGTACTCGCATCCCCCCGACATCCCCCATCATCCTCTTCAGGGCGGGGCCGTTCATGAACTCACGATAATAATCGTTACCGCGACGCACAAACTCGACCCAACTATCTGCAGCGTAATTCCACTGTCGCCGAATCGTATCATCACGGCTCATAAGACCGACAAAGACAATGATAACAACCTTAAAAAATAATTATTCGCTCACGATTCGAATCCCACCCTCAGCACCATTCTGATCCGCACGCCAGCCATCCCCATCATCTACGAGCAGCCGAAGACAAGGAGAGGCAGAGAAATCAGAATTTTAAAAGCCAAAGAATAAGAAAACCGCACAATCAGGGGACGATTCCCCACAGAAACGCGCACCAGACGACAAAGAAACGCGCGTCCAAAAAGGCGCTGGAGGCCACCTACGAGCCTAGGGGGAGGGGGGTCATGCGTTCGGAGCGTGAAGATGACGCCATCCAACGGAAGGAACCCGAAAAAAGCCCCTACCCGATCCGAATAATCACAGAAACGTGCTCCTAATCAACGAAACCAGCACAATAGCAGCAGATACCTAAAAATGAGCCACCAAACCCAAAAGCCTGATCGGATGGAGCCTGGGGTTCGGGTTGCCCCCTCTTCCGATGTTATGATGAAGAGGCGTCAAGCATTTTATTTTTTAATGGAGAGCAGGAACCCTCTTAGCCTCCTGGTCTGATCCAGGGCCTCCTCGAACTCCCCGTCCGTCATCTCCAACATCCTAGCGTACTGGATTATCCTGCTCAGGAGGAGGGGGTTCATGGGACCGAACTTCATGAAGTAACCCGAGAAGCTGCAATACGTGCATATACCGTTCGCCACCGAGGGCGCCCCCACCCCCATCGCCCTCCCCTCATGGAGCTCCGAAAGCCTCTCCGCGTTCTCCTCGCTAACATCTACCCCCACCCCCATCTCGTTCAGTCCGTTCAGGACGTCTATGGAGCTCTGGAGCCCCCTCTCCTCCATCCTGTCGTCGTTGTAGATGAACGTGTCGGCCGTCGCGGTGTAGTAGCTCTCTATGAGGTGCCCCGCCCTCCTCTCCTCAGTCACCCCGACCAGGCCCGCCTCCTGCAGCCTCCTCATGTGGTGGTATATGTTCTGAGGAGTCAGGTCCAGCTCCGAGGCGATCTCCCTCACGGTGAGCTCGTTTTCCCTCAGGAGGAAGATTATCCTCCTCCTCGTCTCGTCCCCCAGGAGCCTGAAGGCCTCCTCGCTTATGGGCTTCAGGAGCCTGCCAGGATCGGAACCCCCCTCCATATTCGACACCCGTTTTAATAATAAAATTATTATTTTACTATATAAATTTTATTTGGCTAACAAAACGCAATAATTATATAAACAGAATATTTGGTTAAATCCGGGAAGGATTATGGGCTCAGATTCCAAGGAAGAGTCCTACTTCATCGTGGACATAGGAAGCAGCCTGACAAAGGCGGTCCTCGTGGAGAGGACCGACGGCGGCTACGGCCTCGGTGGGGAGGGGGAGGCCCCCACCACCGTGGACCCCCCCGAACTCGACGTCACCATAGGCGTGGAGAAGGCCCTGAGGGGCCTGGGCAGGGGGTCCGTGGATGAGCTTTTGGGTTTGGGGGAGCCTTCAAGGGCCCGCAGGCTCCTCTGCTCAAGCAGCGCCAGCGGCCTATACATGATGGTGGCTGGCGTGATGAGCATGATCTCCGCCGAGAGCGCCCAGAGGGCCGCCCTGGGAGCTGGTGCCCTCCTCATGGACGTATTCTCCACCGATGACCGCCGCCCAGAGTTCGAGCTGGTCATGAGGATGAGGGACCTGAGGCCGGACATGTTCCTCCTGGCGGGGGGGACAGACGGGGGGGCAGAGAAGCAGGTGCTAGAGATGGCGGGCCTCATAGGCGAGGCTGACATCAGGCCCAGGTTCGGCTCGGAGTACAAACTCCCCGTGATATACGCTGGAAACGTCCAGGCTAGGGAGGGGGTCTCAAAAGCCCTGCCCGAGGAGAGGTACGCAACGAGGGACGTGGAAAACGTCCGCCCCATCGTGGAGGTAGAGAACCTGGGGCCCGCGAGGGAGGGGATATACGACTCGTACATGGAGCACGTCATAATCCACTCCCCGGGCTACGAGAAGCTCGTGGAGTGGGTCGAGGGTGACATAATACCAACCCAGGCAGCGATAGGCAACATCCTCTACGCCTACGCCCAGGAGAGGGACGTGAACCTCCTTGCGGTGGACATAGGGGGCGCGACGACCGACGTCTACTCCGTCTACGGAGGGGTATTCAACAGGTCCCTAGACGCAGACGTCGGGATGACCTACGGAATAAGCAACGTGATGAAGGAGGCGGGGGTCCAGAACATAATGCGCTGGATACCAGAGGAGATGGGGGAGAAGGAGGTAAGGAACACCATCGGCAACATAATGGTCCTGCAGCCCGAGGCCCCCACGGCAGAGGAGGCGATGGTCCAGGGGGCTGCCGCCAGGGAGGCAATAAGGCTGGGGCTTGAGCAGCACAGGAAAGTCGCAACGAGGCTGAGGGGCGTCTCCCTGAGGCGCACCATAGCCGACATATTCGACCAGGCCCTCGAGGCCTCCATAATGGACCTTATGAACACCCAGGTGGTCATAGGCAGGGGGAAGATCTTCTCCGAGGGCCGGCACGGAGGGGACTCCGCTCTCCTCCTCCTCGACGCAGTCCAGCCCGGGGGAGTCACAGAGGTCCTCGTCGACGGGTCAGGCACCCTCCCCCACCTGGGGATGCTGCTGGAGAGGAACAGGGAGGCAGCCCTCCAAATAGCGTCCAAAGGGTGCCTCAAGAGGCTGGGGACATGCGTGGCCGCCCACGGGAGGGCGGAGAGGGGGGAGGAGGCAATGAGGCTCAGGATGACCACCCCCGACGGCGCCGTCGTTGAGGAGGCCGTAGCCTTCGGAGAGCTGAAGGCGATCCCTCTCGGGGCCGAAGAGTCCGCCAGGATAGAGGTGGCGCCGGCTAACAGGCTTGACGTTGGGAGGGGGAGGGGCAGGACCTTGGAGGCTGAAGTGAAGGGAGGGGAGGAGGGCCTCATCCTAGATGCGAGGGGGAGGCCCCTTGAGATCCCGGGGGACAGGCGGGCCCTGGCGGCTTGGGCAGAGGCGCTGAAAAGGGGGCGGGCGGCCCCCATCCCGGCGTCTTAGGAGGGATATGATGCAGCGCACGGGAGTCAAGGTCGAGGAAGGGGCCCTGGTCAGGAAGACTAGGAGGATACCCGCAAAGGGAGAGGTCCTGGTCAAAGAGGGGGACCTGGTCGGGCCGGAGACGATCATCGCAAGGGGCACTGTCACCAACCCCAGGGTGGAGGAGATCAGGGTCTACGAAAAGCTTAGGGTAGACCCAGAGATGGTGGGGAGGTACATGCTCAAGCAGGAGGGGGACGTGGTTAAGAAGGACGAGGCGATAGCAATCCGCAGGTCCTTCTTCGGAAGGTCCACAAGGGTCTGCAGGTCCCCCATAGACGGGACCATAGAGGCCGTCCTGAAGAGGGCGGGCTGGGTGCTTATAAGGGGCCCCCCCATCCCAGTCGAGGTCAAGGCCCACATCCCCGGCAGGGTAGTGGAGGTGATCCCAGGGGAGGGGGCGGTCGTGGAGGCAAGGGCGGCCCTCGTCAACGGGGTCTTCGGCGTAGGCGGGGAGGCGCGAGGAGAACTCTCCTTAGCGGTAGGCAAGCCAGGAGAGGCCCTCACAACGGAGGCCGTGGTCGAGGGGCAGAAGGGAAAGATAATCGTGGGGGGCTCCCTAGTCACCCTGGAGGCGCTGAGGAAGGCGGCCAAGACCGGCGTGAGGGGGATAATAACAGGAGGCGTTGACCAGAAGGACCTCACGGAGTTCCTCGGGCACGAGATAGGGATGGGGGTGACCGGAGGAGAGGACCTGGGCCTCACCCTCATAGTCACAGAGGGCTTCGGCGTATACCCCATGGAGGAGGGGACCTTCAGGCTCCTCAAGGCCCACGAGGGGGAGATGGCGAGCATAGACGGCACGACCCAGATCCGCCAGAGGATGCTCAGGCCGGAGATAATAATACCCCTCGAAAACGGCGGAACAAAACAGTAATCAGAAGCTCCCTTTTTTCATCCCGCCTTGGCTTAGGCTGTAGTCCAAAGGGGCCAGTGGGTCCGAATCCCACCCTCTCGAAAAGGCGACCCTGGACCTGGCCCCTTTCATCCACCTCCGGCATACCGCTCAAGATTTATATCCTGAGGGTCAAGACCTCTTCAAAGTTCGGGGATGGGGATGAGGAGAAGGATCCAGCCCCACATAATGTGCGGCGTGGGGGACGTGGCGAGGTACGTCCTCCTCCCGGGAGACCCGGGGAGGGTGGAGAGGATCGCCTCCTTCCTAGACGACGCTCGCAAGGTCTCAGATCACAGGGGGTTCTTGACCTACACTGGGAGGGCCGGAGGCGTGGGCATCTCGGCTTCCTCTACGGGGATAGGCTGCCCCTCGGCCGCAATCGTCGTCGAGGAGCTGATGAGGATAGGGGCCGACACCCTGATCAGGGTGGGGACCACGGGCTCCCTCCAGCCCGGGATAGACAGCGGTGACATAGTCATCGCGACGGCGGCCGTCAGGGCAGACGGGACGAGTAGGACATACGTCCCCATAGAGTACCCCGCGGTCGCGAGCCTCGAAGTTACCTCGGCCCTGATGAGGGCGGCGGAGGAGGCGGGGAGGGATTACCACCTGGGCATCGTCATGTCCTCGGACGCCTTCTACGGGGGGAACGAGGAGGCACTGAGGAGGTTCGGTGAGGCGGGTGTCCTCTCGATAGAGATGGAGAGCTCCGTCCTATTCACCCTTGCGGGGCTAAGGGGGAGGAGGGCAGGGACCATACTTGCCGTCGACGGGAACATCGCGAAGGGGACCGTGAAGGGGGAGTTCGAGCCTGGGGAGAGGTCTGGGGAACTCGACGAGAGGGTCCAGAGGGCTGTCGATGACGAGATAAGGATCGCTATAAGGGCCGTCCAGATCCTTGAGGAGTCAAGGACATCCTGAGGCCCGAGGCTGCGCCATTATTTGACTCGGGACCCGTGGCTTAAATTTGGTGAAATATCCCCATTTTTGAAATGAATTCGCGCGAGAAGTCATTATGGCTGTTTCTGGGATTTGTCCCCCCTGCATAAATTTATCTATTCGTCAGTTCAGATTAAAACCGTGCGTGGAAATGGCGTATCCAAGAGATTATGAGGGTTACCCTGGGCGCAGGATTCCGAGTTGGATAGGGGAGAGGAGCGTCAACATAGTCGTGATAATAGTAGTGATAGTCGTGGTCGGGATCGTGTCTTCCCGTGTCGTTGCGCGCGTCCCCGCGGGGCACAGGGGCGTCCTGCTCACCTTCGGAAAGGTCCATGAAGTCAACCTGGACGAGGGGCTGCACATAATAGCCCCATGGCAGAACGTCGTGAACATGCCCGTGATGATACAGAAGGCTGAGATCACAGAGAGCACGGCGTCCAACGATCTGCAGGAGATCACCACGAAGCTTGCCGTTCACTACCGTGTTCGAGAGGACAGCGCGTGGAAGGTTTACCAGACCATGCTCTTGGACTACCTTCACCTTCTCGTGGAGCCCGTGATCATGGAGGAGTTGAAGGCGACGACAGCAGACTGGTCGGCGGAACAGTTGATCACAGACAGGCCTCTGGTCGTGATACAGCTACAGGAAACGCTGGACAATAGGCTTCAGCCCTATGGCATAGACGTGTTGACCGTGAACTTCATCGACTTCCAGTTCTCCAAGGAGTTCTGGGACGCCATAGAGAGGAAGGTCGTCGCGACCCAGGACGCCCTGACGGAGAAGAACAAGGTGGAGATAGCCCGGTATCAACAGCTGCAGGCGATAATCACAGCAGAAGGCCAGTACAACGTGACGGTGATACAGGCCAACGCCGATGCCCAGAAAAGGGTCATAGCTGCGGAGGCCGAGGCCAGGAAGATCATGATAGAGGCGAACGCGACCTCGGAGGCTATAAGGCTGATAACCTCCAGGATGACCCCCGAGTACGCGCAGTACCTGTACCTCTCCCAGTGGAACGGGATACTGCCCACAACCCTGCTCGGCAGCATCGAGGACATAGGCCTGATCATAGACACCTCCCCCTGATTCTTTCTCACGGCCGGAGTGTCTGGAGGGCCTCCGAGATGGAAACAGGATCGTGATCAGGGCCGTCTAGGTTTAGAAGTTCAAGGAAACCATCAACCGCCGTGAACCCCTGAGAGGCTACTCCTTGATGTAGGGCTTGTAGTCGCTCGGGGGGATCGCCCTGCCTACCACCCCTGCCAGGACTGCCACGGTGAGGATGTACGGGATCGTGAGGATTATCTGGGGCGGGAGCAGGCCCAGTGCCTGGAGCCTCATCTGTAGGGCGTCGGAGAGTCCGAAGAGGAGGCTCGCGCCGAAGGCGCCGAAGGGCATCCACTTACCGAATATCATCGCTGCCATGGCTATGAAACCCCTGCCCCCAGTCATACCCCAGGCGAAGAGGTTGAGGTGGCCGAGGGACAGGAAGGCCCCCCCTAGGCCGGCGAGCATCCCGCTCATGGTGACGCAGATGTACTTGACCCTGTAGACGTCGATCCCCGCCGTGTCAGCCGCAGCTGGGTGCTCCCCCACGGCCCTTATCCTAAGCCCGTAGGGGGTCCTGAACAGGGCGACGTATGAGAGCACCGTCACAAGGATCATGACGTAGACCAGGGGGGTGTGCCTCCCCAGGATGCTCCCCACTATGGGGATGTCCTTCAGGATGGGGATGGAGACAGTCCCCAGCCCCATGACGCTCTCGGAGGCTCCCCTTGAGCCCCATATGACCTGGCTCATGTAGGCCGTGAAGCCCATGGCGAAGATGTTTATCCCTGTCCCGCTCACTATCTGGTTGGCCCTGAACTTCACGGTGAGGAGGGCGTGGAGGGCCCCAAGGAACCCCCCCACGACGGTCGCCGCGAGGACCCCAAGCCAAGGGTTCAGGGTATAGTAGGAGACCGCCACCCCAGAGAAGGCGCTTGTCAGCATCATGCCCTCCAGCCCTATGTTTATGACCCCCACCCTCTCCGAGAAGATTCCTCCCAGGGATGCGTAGACTATGGGCGTGGCCATCCTGAGGGCGGCGGCGAACAGGCCCACGTTGATTACGCTCAGGAGGTCTACCACCTTAATCCGACCCTCCTGAGGTAGTACCTGATCATCGTGGGAGCCGCGACGAAGACTATGACGAGGGCCTGCAGCAGCAGCACTATGTCAAGGGGGACGCCCGTCGCCCTTGTCATCACCATCCCGCCGCTCCTCAGGGCCCCGAAGAGGACGGCCGCGAGGATTACGCCAACAGGGTGGAGCCCCCCCACGAGGGCCACCGCCAGGCCGTCCCAACCGTAGCCGGGGGAGAATCCCTCTATGAATCTCCTGTGGACTCCCAGCACCTCCCCGCTCCCCCCGAGCCCCGCCATTGCACCGCTGACAACCAGGGCAAGGACCATCCCCCTCCTGACGTCTATGCCCGCGCTCTCCGCGGCGGTGAGGTTCAGCCCTATGGCCCTCACCTCGTAGCCTAGGGAGGTCTTCTGTAGGATGAAATGGGTGAGAGCCGCAAGGAGGACTGCGATGAATATCGCCGCTGAGAGCTGTGTGGGCTGGAGGACCCTTGGGAGCTCAGCGGAGGGGGCTATGGGGACGGTCTGGGCGACCCAACCGGGGGCCTTGAAGGGGTAGTTCACCATGTACCCGGTGAGGTACAGGGCGACGTAGCTCAGCATCATCGTGGTGATGCCCTCGTGGGCCCCGAACCTCGCCCTGAGGACCGCCGGGATGAGACCCCAGAGCCCCCCGGCCAGGGCCCCGGCTAGGAGGGCAAGGGGGACGTGGAGGAGGGCGGGCAGCCCGCTGAAGGATATCCCTACGATGGCTGCGGCGAATCCCCCCATCAGGAGCTGCCCCTCGGCCCCTATGTTGAATAGGCCGCCCTTGAATGCGAAGAGGAAGGCTATGGCGGTGAATATAACTGGGGTAGCCTGGGTGAGGGTCTGCCCAACCCCGAAGACGCTCCCGAAGGCACCCCTGAGCATCGCACCGTAGGCGTCCGCGGGGGAGTGCCCGGTAGCGACAAGGACGGCGGCCCCCACAACGAAGGCAAGGAGGATGGCCACCGCCTGCACGAACACCCTCCTGACCCAAAGCCCCAGGCTGGATGCGACCTTTGACAGCAATGCCCTCGACATCTGCTAAGCCCCCTCTTCCCCTGAGTTGTTCCTTCCGCCCGCCATCAGGAGCCCCAGCTCCTGCTCGCTCGTCTCCTCCGGGTCCCTCACCGCAACAACCTCCCCCTCGTACATGACCGCTATCCTGTCGCTCAGGGCCCATATCTCGTCCAGGTCCGCCGAGACCAGGAGGACGGCGGCCCCCCCGTCCCTCATCTCCACCAGCTTCCCCCTGACGTACTCGGTGGCTGCGACGTCCAGCCCCCTGGTTGGCTGGGACGCTATGATGAGCCTGGGGTCCCTGCTGAACTCCCTTGCGACTATGACCCTCTGCTGGGTTCCCCCGGATAGGTGGCGTGCGGGGGTGTCTAGGCTGGGGGTGCTTATGGAGTAGTCCTCGATCAGCTTCTTAGCGAACTCGGATGCCTCATCGAAGTCTATGCCCAGCCCCCACTTCTTGAAGGGGGGCCTGCGGTGGCTCCCTAGGATGAGGTTCTCCATCACAGAGAAGTCTGGTATTATCCCCCTCCTGTGCCTGTCCTCTGGGATGTGGGCGAAGCCCATCCTTATCCTCTCATCCGGGGAGGCCCCCGTTACGTCGGCTCCCCCCAGGTAGACCCTCCCGTCCGTGGCCTTCATCAGACCCGTGAGGACCTCTACCAGCTCTGTCTGGCCGTTCCCCTCCACCCCGGCGACCCCGAGGACCTCTGAGGAGTGGACCTCCAGGTCGACCCCCCTCAGGGCGGGGAGCCCCCTATCGTCCAGGGCCCTCAGCCCCTCGACCCTTAGGACCGCCTCACGGGAAGATTCCTGATCCTTCTCGAAGCTCTGGGCGACCCTCCTCCCCACCATCATCTCCGCGAGCTCGCCCTCGTCCGTCTCCCAGGCCTTCACCGTCCCTACGACCCTCCCCCTCTTCAGGACCGTGATCCTGTCGCAGATGGATAGGACCTCCCCCAGCTTGTGGGAGATGAAGATCACGGTCTTACCCTGCTCCTTGAGGGCCCTCACTGCGCCGAAGAGTCCCTCCACCTCCTGGGGGGTGAGGACGGCCGTCGGCTCGTCCAGGATGAGGACATCTGCGCCCCTGTGGAGGGCCTTGAGGATCTCAACCCTCTGCTGCACCCCGACCGAGAGGGTGTGCACGGGGGCCCCAAGGTCGGCCTCAAGCCTGTATTTCCTGCAGCACCCCTCGGCCTCTTCGAGCATCTTATCCCTGTCGAGGAGGACACCGTTCCTTTTGGGCTCCCTCCCCAGGACGATGTTCTCTGAGACGGTCAGGCTGGGGACTAGCATGAAGTGCTGGTGGACCATCCCTACCCCGTGCCTCATCGCCGTGGCGGGGCAGTCCATCTCAACCTCCTCCCCTTCGACGAGGATCCTCCCCTCGTCAGGCCTGTAGAGCCCGTAGAGGATGCTCATCAGGACCGTCTTCCCCGCGCCGTTCTCCCCTAAGAGGCCGTGGATCTCCCCCTTCTCCACCGAGAGGTCTATGTGGTCGTTGGCGACCACCCCGGGGAAGGCCTTGGTGACGCCTATCATCTCGACGGCTGGGGTCATTGGATGTAAAAAAGGAGTTGGGGCAGGGGATTTAATTGTTTTCTAATCGTATCCCGTGGGCACCGTGATCTCGCCTGAGATGATCTTGTTCTTCGCCTCTATGACCTTGTTTATGACGTCGTCGGGGAGAGGCTGGTGCTGGAAGCCGAAGAGCTCCTCCCAGAAGGCCTCCTCCTCGGGGAGCCTGCATAGCCCTATCCACTTCTCCTTGATGCCACCGCTGTAGAAGCCTCCCTGGAACTTGCCCACCAGGGCGTCTAGGATCATCTCGTACACCGCCTCGTCGACCCTCTTGGTCATGCTGGCCACGATCTCGTCGTAAAGGTAGCACTGGCACGCGTCGACACCGTAGGCGTAGACCCCCTGCTCGTGGGCGGCCTCTAGGGCGCCAAGCCCGCTCTTGCCCGCTGCCGAGTAGATGCAGTCGTTCCCAAGCTCGACCAGCCCCAGGGCGAGCTCCTTGCCCTTTGTGGGGTCTGCCCAGCCCCCGACGAAGACGGGCTCTGTGACCGTCACCTGGGGGTTGGCCCACTTGGCCCCAGCCTCGTATCCCTCGAAGAAGTCCCTGATGAGGGGGATGTCCATTCCCCCGACGAAGCCTACGTTCCCTGTCGTGGTCATCATCCCAGCTACTACGCCCACGAGGAAGGAGCCCTCGTTGGCCCTGAAGGTGAGTGAGGCCACGTTTGGCTTGTCAACGACCATGTCGACCAGGGCGAAGTTCTGTTCAGGGTATTCATCGGCGATGATGGTGAGGGCGTCGGCCTGGTCGAACCCGATGCAGATGATCAGGACGTACTCACCTGAGCTGGCGAAGTCCCTCTGATACCCCTCGTACTCGGCTATAGCCTTGGGCTCAACGTAGTCGAACTCTATCCCGAGCTCGTCTCTGGCCCTCTTGACCCCCGCGAAGGATATGTCGTTGAAGGATTTGTCGCCGAGGCCCCCAGTCGCGAGGATGAGGCCCACCCTCTTGGGCTTCTTCAGACCCTCGATCTCTGCCTGGGCTTCGGTCAGGTCGGACTGTACGCTGCTGAGCTCCGCCACGGCCGCGTCGTAATCGGACTTCAAAGCGTCATAGGTCTCTTTGCTCACGAAGTCTTGCCCCGAGGGGGCGGGGTTCATTGCCGGGTAAGCGAACCAGCCTATCGCCGCCCCTATCAGAAGGGCCACAACTGCCCCTGCTACTAATGTGGTAGACTTTGACATCTATTCACCTCTTGCAAATGCTATGTTTCCCTTTTTCTTTAAAGAATTTGCGTGAATTACCCGAGCATTGAATGAAAAATGGGTCGCATCGACGACATATCACAGCTCGATTCTATACGGAAGCGAAGACCCCATATGGCCTAATCATCGGTGAGCATTTTCCAATGGAATTTTAAAATTTGGACACAGCCGTCGGCTAAATCTCACCCTATCACTTGCTTTATAACCCTTAGGAAGTTGCCTCCCAGTATCTTCCTGATCTCCCCGTCCGAGTACCCCCTGGCGACCAGAGCCCTGGTCAGGTTCGGTAGCTTGCTCGCGTCCTCTAGGCCCTTGGCGATCATGGGGACGCCGTCGAAGTCTGAGCCAAGGCCTATATGGTCCACGTCCCCGGCGACCTCTGCCATGTGGTCCACGTGGTCGACGACGGTCTCTACCGTGACCGACTCTGCTTTCTTCCTCTCCTCCGGGTCCCCCGCCCTGATCTTGGCGAAGTCCAGGTCGGTGAGGAAGAAGGGGACGTAGTTCACTCCCATGACTCCGTCCTTCTCCGCCAGGGCCTTTATCATCTCGTCCGTCAGGTTCCTCATGTGATTGCATAGGGCCCTGCAGTTGGAGTGGGATGCTATGACCGGGTCCTCGCTGGCCTCAAGGGTGTCCCAGAAGCCCTGGTCGGTGATGTGGGAGACATCGACGAGTATCCCCAGCCTGTTGCACTCCTCGACCACGTCTGCACCGAACTCGGTGAGGCCGCCCTTCGACCTCTGCCACGTCACCCCGTCCGCTATCATGTTCCTGTTGTTCCAGGTGAGGGTGAGCCTCCTCAGGCCGAGCCTGTGGAATGCCCTGAGTATCCTCAGGTCCTGTACGAGGGCCTCCCCTCCCTCGAATCCCACCATGAATGAGAGCCTCTTCCCGTCGTTCTCCATTATCTCGTCGTAGGTTTTCACTAGGCTGACATCGTCGGATCTCTCTATCTCGGACAGGGAGTACCCCAGCACCTGGAGCATCCTCTGGGGCGCTATCTGGTTGTAGACCGGCTCGACGAAGTGGGAGAATACCTGACAGTCGACTCCCCCCTCCAGGAGCCTGGGCACGTCCACGTGCCCCTTGTCGGACCTCTCCAGGAGCTTCCTCTGGGCCCCCTCCCCTATCACGTAGGCCGAGTCTGGAAGGGTCGCGAGGACCCCGTCGCAGTGGAAGTCGACGACGAGCGCATCCCTGTGGAGCGCCAGGGCGTGGGCCTCCTGATCCTTAGTCAGAACCATATCAACTCTAGTCTACGGCTCGTACGATTTAAAATGCTTATCACTTTCGTTTCAACAGAATTTCGGAGAAAATGAGGGGCACCGTCGACAATGAAATGGGGGCTATTCTCATGCCCTCTTCCTTTCTCTCCTGATCTTCTCGGTCTTCCCCTTGTCCACCTGGAGGTCTTCGACGGCCACCCCGTAAACGTTCAACGCTTCTTCAGCGGTTATGTACTCGTTTTTTAGGTCCAAAAGGACCCTCTCCGGCTCCCTCTCCAGGGGGTCCCCCCATCCCCCTCCCCCGCCGGTCCTGAGGCTCACCATGTCTCCCCTCAACATCTTGAGGGCCGCCACCTTCCTGTATTCCTTAGGCTCCTGTTCTTTCTTGTAGACTACGGCGTAGTTGGGGGTCCCCATCATGCCCCCTTCGACGCCCCAGGGAGGGAACTTGGACCTCCCAGCGGAGACCGTCAGGCTGGCCTCCCTGCAGAGGACCCTGTACTCCCTGACGGCGCCGAAGCCCCCCCTGAACCTGCCGTGGCCCGTCCCGTCCTCAGTGTTCAGGGCGTACCTCTCCACGAGTATCGGGGTTCTCCTCTCGTATACCTCGCTCGATGCTATGTACGTCTCCCCGTCCCCGCAGGCCACCAGGGCGCTCTCCCCGTCCTGGTCGCAGCCGGCCCCCCAACCGCCAGGCTGGGGCTCGACTATGGCGAAGGGCTCCCCCGTCCTGTCGTCGACCCCGCCGAGTATCGTGGCCTCTATTGATAGGAAGTGGCCGGCGCTCAGCCTCTCGGGGGCGTGGGGCGCCAGCGCCTTCCATACTATGTCTGCTGCGTGGGACATCCCCTCCCAGAATGTTGAGGTGGGGGCGGGCCTGACGGGGTTGAAGACGGTCCCCTCTGGGGCTATTATCCTTATGGGGCTGAAGAAGCCTCCGTTGGGGTGGGTGTATGGGTCTATCAGCGCCATGTAGGTCTCCCTGACGCCCGAGACTGTGCTGGGGTAGGCTGAGTTTATGGAGCCGGCGGCTTGCTTCCCGCTGCCCGTGAAGTCTACTAGGAACTCTTCTTCTGTGATCTCGACCCTGGCCTTGACTGGGATGGGGTCGTCGGTTATGCCGTCGTCGTCTATCCAGTCCTCTGCGGTGAAGGTCCCCTTCGGCAGCTCCTTCAGCTTGAGCTTCGCGTACCTCTCCCCGTCCTCAAGAAGCCTGTCCATGGCGTCCAGGACGGTCTCGAGGCCGTACTTCTCCACGAGCCTCCTCACCCTCCTCCCGGCGACCTTCATCGAGGCCACCTGGGCGTACATGTCGCCAAGGACGAACTCTGGGAGCCTCGAGTTGAACCTGATTATGTCTATGACGTTCCTGTTGGGCTCGTCCCCCACGAAGAGCTTTACGCAGGGCAGCTGGAGCCCCTCCTGGTATATCTCCGTCGAGTCGGAGGTCCAGCTACCGAAGTGCATCCCCCCAACCTCGCTCCAGTGGCCCTTAGCGACCGCGAACCCGAGCCTCCTTTCGCCGTGGAATATGGGCATTATCAGCGTCACGTCGTTGAGGTGGGTCCCCGATTCGTAGGGCACGTTGCTGACGAAGACGTCCCCCGGGTAGATCTCGTCCCCCCACCTTTTGACCACCTCCTCCGCCGCGAAGTCCAGGACGCCTGTGAATCCGGGTATCCCCGGGGCCTGGGTGACCAGGTCCTTACCGGAGGCGTCTATGAGGCCGACGGCGTAGTCGAGGACCTCGTATATGACGGGGCTCTTCGCGGTGCGCCCCCATGAGTGGAACATCTCCTCAGACGCCACTATGAGCCCGTTCTTTATGATCTCCAGGGTGAAAGGCGATGCCCCGCTCATGCACCCACGCTCCTTATGGAGACGTTCCCGAAACCGTCAACCGATGCCCCCTGCCCGTGGAGGAGGATGATGGTCGCCGTGGGGTCCTCCAAGATGGCAGGGCCCTCCAGGCTCACGCCCCTCCCCAGCCTAGTCCTGTCGTAGACGGGGAGCCTCTCGCTGCCCCCGTTCATGTAGACTTCCCTATCGCCCATGAGGGCGTCCCCTGCCTCCGAGGAGGTCTCCGGCAGCTCCTTCAACTCCAGCTTCTCGACCCTCTTTATCCCCACCACGTGGAAGTTGACCACCTCCACGGGGTCCCCTGGGAGCCTGAACTCGTACTCCCTCTCGTGGGCCTGGTGGAAGGCCTCAAGTATCGCCCCAAGGTCATCGCCTCTTAGCTCTCCGGAGGGGATGGGGACCCTGACCGTGTGCTCCTGTCCGTAGTACCTGATGTCCGCGTACCTCTCTGCCACGATCTCT
>CAYGAH010000207.1:0-8038 GCA_964347685.1 uncultured Candidatus Bathyarchaeia archaeon
TCTGCTTCGACACGTGCCACGCCTACGCGGCGGGATTTGATGTAGCCTCCAACGAAGGGCTGGGGTCCACCCTTAAGACCCTCGAAGAAACCGTGGGCTTCGACAGGCTCAGACTCGTCCATCTTAACGACTCCGTGTGGCCCCTTGGTTCCGGAATAGACCACCACGAGCACATCGGCCTAGGGGAGATCGGGGAAGGGGGATTCCGTCTCATCCTCCACAGCAGGCTCGCGGAGCTGCCCTTGATAATGGAGACGCCCGTCGACGAAAGGCGGAGCGACGAGGAGAACATTCGGAAGGCCAGGGAACTAGCTTCAGGCTAGTCCTCCCCTGCTGGCTGGGCGTTCATGAAGTGGTTCATGAGGGTGGTCTGGTGGTCGTCCACTACGCCTTCGGGCTCGTTGAGGATGAGCCTCAGGGCCGTCCTAGAATATTCATGGATGGCGCGTTCCGGCAGGTACGGGAAGAGGCTCTTGGCGCATTTGAGGACGGGATCGATGGAATCGATCCTCTTTCGTCTCTGAGAGGCGTATTCCCGAGACTTCCTCACGAGGACGTCGATGTCCGCTCGGCGCCTGTCAACCCAACCCATATCAATCCGGTCCACTAAAAAATAAAATTTCGATATATATAAGTATTTCACCATTTATCCCAAATTAATTTCTCATTTAGACCGATACAAATTAAAGGTAGTTAAATGTGGGTGCATAACGAGCGCCTAAAAACGCATCTCTCCAGATTAATAGGCCTAAATGATGCCTTGTTGGTCGAGGGACGAACCACCGGATACCACGCTCACCGATCTTTTCTCATGGGTGGTTGCCTAAGGGGTAAGATTAAAATTGTAGGTGAAAAAGACTATGGATGTCTCCCAGGGCCCCGGTAGCTTAGCCTGGCTAAAGCGCTTGCTTGGTATCCCTCAGGGCCGAAGAGCAAGAGATCGCGGGTCCAAATCCCGCCCGGGGCTCCATCAGGCTTCATCCTCGTGTTGGATGGCCGGGTTTGTTAATCACTCCACCTTCTCCATGATCGCGTAGAAGATGCCAGCCCCCGTGGCGAAGCTGAACCTCAGGAGTTCGTACCCCTCGGCGGTGGCTGCATTGAGCCTCCTCTCGATCTTCTCCGGGTCCTCCTCCACCAAGACTCTGTAGACCTTCCTCATCACAACTCACCACCGATAGCCAACTCGATAGGCCGCATAAACGTTTTCTTCGGAGACCCCCAATCCCTTTTTCCCTGGTATCCGACACGAGCCATGTAATTCCATGACGAGCGATGGTACCATCTAACCAACTAGGTTTGTCCTTTGGTCGTATCTTGGCGCAGCATCTTATTCGCTACGTAGGGACCCAGGAGGGCTCCGAAGAGCACCGTACCGATGACGATGGGGAAGCATAGGTTGGTGTAGATGGCCGGGTCGGGGAAGAATAGGCCTTGGGGGTCGAAGATCAGGGGCAGCTGGGAGATCACCAGGGAGGTGAGGCCGTTCGAGAAGACTAGCCTCATTATCACAGTCTCCTCCTTGGACAGGGCTACAAAGATGTCTGTGAGGGCCACCGAGGCTAACCTTATGAGGGCGAGTGCGGCGACGAGCCCAGCACCGATGAGGGCGTAATCTAGGGAGGGGGAGGCGACAAGCCCTATGAAGGCGAAGAAGAAGGACCTTATGAAGAAGGTTATCTCCTCGTGGAACTCCCTCAGTTTCCTCTTCTCGAACCTCACCTTCCTCTCGAAGCCCAGCCTCTCAGATAGGTGCCTGTAGTTGGTAAGGGTAAGGCCAAATACGAGGGCCGCCAGGGGCCCCGTCCCGCTCCCCCCTAGGAACTCGGCGAGGATGTAGGTGGGGAACATAGCCGCTATCGTCATTATGTAGTTGAAGGGCCTGTTCCTGAGCTGGTCTAGGATGAGGGCCCAGAGGAGGCCAATACCGAACCCTATGAGGGTCGATATGGTGAGGACGAAGAGGATGTCCGCGAGGGCGTTCTGGACAAAGGCGCCTGGCCTCATTATCATCCTTATCAGGGTCATGGCAATAACGATGCTCACCGCGTCGGTTATCACCGACTCCATCATCGCGAAGACCTTCAAATCCCCGAGCTTGGAGGTGGCCTTCTCGTAGTTGCCCACGACCTCCAGCGTGGTGAAGGTGCTCGTTCCCCCGATCATTGTGCCGAATAGCATCCCCTGGAGGAGGGTGAAGTCCCCCGGCATGAGGAGGCGTAGAACATATCCCACGGCGACCGTTGAGATGGCGAAGTAGGCGAGGCCCAGGAAGGAGGACTTGTACATGATCCTCATGAAGGTGTTTACCTCGACGTTGATCCCCGCGTCGAACATGAGGAATCCAAGAGCCACGACGCTCATTAGGGGGACCAGGGAGGCCAACACCTCGTAGTCGAAGCTATTGAGCACGTGCCCCAGGAGGAAGCCGAAGCCCAGGAGCCATATCATCTCGGGCACCCTAGTCCTATTGTAGAATACGATGCCTATGTAACCTAGGAAAAGCGTGGCGGAAACGAGGAGCAGGAGTATGTTTGTTTCTAACAGGTTCAATCACGGCCTGTTTGTTAAAAACAGCTAAATCGTGGCAATACCTCCATCGATTGAGCTAACCTACACATTCTATCAACCCCATTTTTATTTTAAATGTTCTGGGGGCGCCTATATAGACTAATTAGGCGCCTTTGAACGACGTCGAACCTCGACTAAGGGTCGATGAGGGCGTCAATCATAGTCCCCTGGGCTTGAATAGACGGACATGAAGATGCCCGTCAGGGTTATGGCTCCACCTACTAGAGTCAAGGGCGTAGGGGATTCCCCCAAGAAAAGGTACGCGAGGAAAGTGGCCCCGACAGGCTCCCCTAGGAGGCTTATTGAGACAATCGGGGCTGAGACCCATCTGAGGGCCCAGTTGTAGACTGTGTGGCCGAAGATCATGGGAACTGTGGCTATGGCGATGAAGAGTAGGTACTCCCTGGGCGGATAGGGGGACAGGGGAGCCATGGAGGCCAAGCTCCCCAGCACCAGGACCGCGGCCGATGTGGCGTAGACGGGTGTCACGTACGAGACTAGGTCGAGGCGCTGCCTGATCCTCCTTCCGCTCAAGATGTAGATGCCCAGCATGACCGCCCCGACGAGGGCTAGTAGGTCCCCGTATAGGTTCATCTCTCCTAGGCCGTAGTCACCTAGGGCTATTATGGTCGCGCCCAAGAAGCCGATGACTATCCCCGCTATGGTTCGGCGGTTGATCCTCTCCCCGAACAAGAATTGGCTGACGATAGCCACGAAGAATGGGTCCACGTGGACAAAGATGACCGAGCTGGCTACGGATGTGAGGCTGAGGCTGGTGATCCAAGAGGCGAAGTGGACGGCAAGGACCACGCCCACCCCCATCAACGTGATCACCTCCCCTGTGCCAGCCCCCTTCACCTTCCGGTACCCTCCTGATATCAGGAAGAAGGGGAGGAGGATGATGGTGGAGAAGACGAGGCGGTATGCGGCTATGGTGAGGGGCGGCGCGTCGCTCATCCGAATGAGGATGGATGCGGTGGAGACTGCCGCTATGCTCACGAAGAGGGCCAGGTTGGGCGGTATCGTCGGCTCATCGCTCACTGCGAATCAAAGATGAATGAACTGGAGGAATATAAAACAGGGAGGGTCAGGAACTAGTAATCCTGTAAAGGAGGTCCAAGTCCATCTCCAGGGCAGCCACGGGCATCTCAAGCCCCCAGGACTCGAGCACCTCCGGCTTCAACTCACCTGCGTAGCACAGGGGCTCGCCCTCCACCCTCGCGACGAACCTCCTCCCCTCTATGAAGCAGCCGAGCCCCCCCGCCTCAATCTCTGCTGTGAGGGCGAGGTTCTCCAGTATGCATTCAATCACGGCCTTGACCTCCGAGAAGTTGGCCCTCGCGTGACATAGGACTACGGCTAGGCGGCGGGCCGTGATGGCCCCCGTCTCTGTGGCTGGGTCCAGCAGGATCACGTCGTCAACCTCGTACAGGTTCTGGGGGTAGGGGTGGTGCTTGTTGGTGCTCAGGACCTCCATGAGGCTTGGGAGGAGCCTGTTCCTCAGGACCGTGTAGGCCTCCATCTTTGGGTTCTCCGTCTCTGCCAACGGCTCCTCGGGGAGGCCCATCCTTGTGAAGAGCTTCTCCCTGTTGGACATCATGAAGGTAACTACCTCAAGGAAGCCGAAGCCGAGGAGGAAGTTCCTCAGCTTCCTGCTGAAGACCTCGAGGGGGTCCTCCCCCGCGGGGGAGTAGATGGCCGGGATCTCCGGGATGAACCTGTCGTAGCCGTAGGCTATGGCGGCGTCCTCCACCAGGTCCATGGGGTGCATTATGTCCGTCCTGTAGCTGGGCACAAGCACTGAGATGGGGCTCCCTGCCTCAGCCCCGTACCCCATCCTCTCCAGATAGATGGCAGTCTCCTCTGGGTTGAAGTTCATCCCAAGGGTCTCGTTGACGTAGCCGTTGTCCAGCTCCATCCTCCTGGGGTTCAGGTCTGGGGTCCTGAGGACCTCGCCGTCGGGGTAGAGGTTCTCGACAGCGTAGATCTCAGCCCCCCTGTCCGCGAAGGTGGTAGTGATTATGTTGAGGGCCTCTGTGATGGCCTTTAGGTCCGTGCCAGTTATGTCCACGAATATGTCCTCCGTCGCCTCGTCGATGCGGGTGTACTCCCCGTTTATGATGGGGGGCATGCTGAGCACCATCCCCTTGGAGTCCAGCAGCATAGGGTACTCGTCGAAGTTCTCTACGATCCAGGCGTACTCCCTCCCCTTGGGCATCTCCGTGAGTATTTGGGTGAGGTCCTTCTCGAAGCGCTCTCCCAGGGGCCTGAACCTGAACATGGGCGGCTTCGTAGTGTAGATCACGGGGAACTGGATGGGCTCAAGGTTGTGGAGTCCTATGGCCACCTTCCTCCTCATCCTCCCGTGGGTGACGTGGAGCTTCTCCTGCATCTGTATTATGCTCCTAATCAGCGCGTCGTCGAACTCCACCTCCTTCACAACGGCTGAGACGAAGTAGGGCCTAACCCCCTCCACCTTCCTTTCGACCTTCACGAGGTAGTCCGAGTCCTTCACCTCGTAGTACTTTAGGCCTAGGTGCTCGCCCGTGAAGGAGGAGTAGGCCCGGACGAGGCCCTCGATCGAGAGCAGGTCGGGCCTGTTGGGGAAGACCTCGAGGTGGAAGCCCCCCTCGTACTCCCCCTCCCAGGATGTTCCCATCATGGGGAGCCTCTCCTGGAGCTCCTCTATGGACACGTCCCTGCCCATGAGGCCACTGAAGTCTCCGAGGTTCACCTCTATTACCGGCAACCCTCATCACTCCGTCCAGAGCCTCGCCTCCCTGAGGAGGCCTATGTCGTTGGTGTAAAGCTCCTTGATGTTCCCGATCCCGTAGCTCTGCATCACAAGCCTGTCGAATCCTGGGCCCCAGGCCAGCACCGGGACGTCCCTGCCGAAGAGGGGCTTAACCACCTCGGGGCGGAACATGCCTGCGCCGAAGAGCTCCATCCACTTCCCCTTCTCCTCTATCCAGACCTCCGCCTCCGTGCTCATCTTTGTGTAGGGGAAGTAGCTGGGGCGGAACCTGAACTTCCTCAGGCCCAGGCCCTCAAGGTAGGCCTTTAGGTACCCGAGCATGTTGCGGAAGGTCACGCCCTCCCCCACGACGATTCCGTCGGTCTGGTAGAACTCTATGAGGTGGTTCCAGTCTATGGTCTCGTTCCTGAAGACCCGGCCCACGCTGAAGAACTTGGCCGGTAGGTCCTCCTCACTGAGCGTCGCGATGGTGTTCACCGAGAGGCTCGTGGTGTGGGTGCGGAGGCAGTTCCTCCTCGCGAGCTCGGGGTCCCAGGCGTACTGCCACCCAGTGGAGCCGGTGGTCCAGCCGTTCTCGTGGGTCTCACTCACCCTCCTGACCAGCTTTGGGTCCGGGAGCCTGCCGCTGCGGGGGGTCTTCATGTAGAATGTGTCGGCCAGGTCCCTGGCTGGGTGGTCCTGGGGCTGGAATAGGGCGTCGAAGTTCCAGAAGCTGAGCTCGAGGATGTTCCCCCTCATCTCCTTGAAGCCGAGCTCCACCCAGAAGCGGCGGATATAGTCGATGACCTGGCTTATGAAGTGCCTCTTCCCCGGGTGGACGCTTGGGACGGGCAGGGTGACGTCGTAGCGCTGGAACTCTGCCCATCTCCACTCCCCGCTGTGAAGCACCTCCGGGGTGAGCTGGGTTATCACCCTCCTCTCCGCCATCTCCTCCAAGTAAGGGATGACCTCGACCCCGAAGTCTGTGAGCTCCACCCACCTCTCCACGTGCTCAACCTTGTCGACCAGCCCCCTTCTGAGGAGCACCCCCATCCTTTCCCTCGAGGCATCGTCGAGCTGCTCATCCTCGAGGGAGGCTTTCCTCAGCTTGTATAGTATCCTCTCGTCCAGGGTTTCCCTAGAGAGGGCCTCGAGCCCCTTCTCCGTGAGTTCAAGCTCCCCGTCCCTGATGTCTGCCCAGCTGTTCCTTCTCGCCCAAGCCAGGGCGATGTTAATGGCAGGCAGAACCTCCTTCAGCCTGCTGATCTTGTTCTCCCCGGAGGCGACCAGCCCGATTAGGCGTTTCTCGGGGAGGCCCTCCAACGCGTACTGCCCTCCCTCCTCCGTGAGGTTGAAGCTGTGGGAGACCTCCTCCTGGAAGGAGACGACTCCCTTCGTCTCCGCCCACGCGCACGCCTTCTCGACGGCGTCCCTGCTCAGCCCGGTAAATCTGCTGAGCTCCTCCGTCGTGGCCGAACCCCGCCCCTTTAGGGCGAGGAGGACCTTGCGCTCGTTCTCGTGTAGTCTAGATGCTACCTCCTCTGGATTCACGGGTCTCACCAACCTACCATTAGAGGCTTGGACTGATCTTAAAAATTGTACCAAAAATGCATGGATATTATTCTTTGATCCGGGGGTCGGAGACGATCTGGATCAAGTTCCTCTCCGAGTCCCTCATGTTAAAGTAAGATACCATTTTGGGGATGTCCACTATCTCCGTCGTCTCGACCCCCTTCCCCTCCAGATACTCCTTCGTCGCCTCCAGGTCCTCGACATCTATCGTCAGCGTCCCGCCTTGCGGCTGGACCTCCTTGTCTGCACCCGAGGAGTTCAGGCCGAGTTTGGGTGCTCCTCCCGGGAGCTGGAGCTCGCACCAGCCTGCCTCCGGCGACATGTACCAGGTCACCTCGAGGTTGAAGATGTCCTCGTAGAATCTCTTGGCCCTCTCCAGGTCCTTCACGTCGAGCTGGAAGTATATTGTCCTGAACGAGATGGGATAAACGCGTTTTTCCTGCATGTTCAATGAATTATATTCCACACTATAAGTTTTTTACGTTTGGAAAAATGGCTTAGATATCTCTACATAGCGTGATGGATGAACCGAATGACCCTAAACATAATCGGTTATCTTCCTCTGGGTGAGGGTGTGCCTCAGGAGGAAGCCGGCATCCAGCCACCTCTCCAGGGGGATGCTGAGCCTGCTTGTCACCCTCCCTATGGCCTCATCCAGGGTGTCGTACCTCTTAGGGGGGTGCCTCATCGCGTTGCGGACGTTGTCCCTCACCTGCCAGACCCCCACCGGCAGGATGTAGTCGGGGTAGGCCTCCCTCAGGATGAAGGCCCTCGCCTGCCTCCTCTCCCCCATCAGGTGCTCCAGGACGGCGAGCCTCCCCGAGTAGTAGCAGCCCCCCATGGATGCGTAGTAGGACCTACCGTCGTGCCCCTCCCAGTCGGTCACTATGGCCACCTCGTCGGCGGAGGGGTTCCAGAGGGTCCTCGGGTACCAGGCCTCGTACCCCTCATAGCTCCAGGCGTCTGGGACGAGGAGGACTTCGAACCTGTTGCCAAGGTAGTCGGACTCGTACACCTCGAACTGGGTGATCATGGGGTACCACCTCACCCGCCTCGCCATGTCCTTTGAGACGATGTCGTCGACGGTCGTTATGCTCCACCTTGTGGGCACGAGCCTCCGGTTCTTCTCTATGCCGAAGCTGCCCATGCTGAAGGCCCTCT
>CAYGAH010000208.1:0-24964 GCA_964347685.1 uncultured Candidatus Bathyarchaeia archaeon
CCGCCTTGCAGTTCCAGTCCGCCTCCGAGGAGGCGGACCGCCTGAAGTTCTTCTCCCCCCTCATAACCCTGGAGGAGAACACGGAGTATGCCCTCTTCGCAGCCAAGTACCAGGCCAGGGTTGGGAAGGCCCCCGACTTCCACGCCTCGGCCATGTACGACGCCTGCTGGCTGTACGCCCTCTCCATAATAGAGGCCTGGACCACGGACACCACCTTCGTCAAGCAGGCGCTCCCCATCGTGGCCGAGGACTACCAGGGGGCGAGCGGGCTTTGCCGCTTCGACGTGTACGGTGACAGGTACTCCGTCGACTACAGGGTCTGGGGTTACGGGCTCAAGGACGGCCAGGTCACGGCGGTGGACTACGGCTACTACGACTCCTCAGACGGCAGGGTCACCTGGTACACGGAAAAGGGGATAAACCCACCAGGATGAGAACAGAACCCTAAATCAGCCCCCATTTTTACACAGAAACCTCAGGCCATTACCTAACCCTAGATGTCCCCATCGAGGCCTTTCGACGTTGATGAACGTTTGAAGATTATTATGATTTGTCCAAATGTGTTAAGAAGAGATTTTTAAAAGGTGTCAACCGGAGCGGCGCCTGACCTCTTCGAGGATCCTTGAGATCTCATCCTCCTCGATGTCGATGTTGTGGTTCGCCTTCAGCCTCCTCTTTATCTCCTCTAGGTCCGCTGCGCCCTCCGCGGCCTTCGGGACGATGTTGCACATGTCCTCTGTGTAGTTCCATGGGAAGATGACCCAGCGCCACGTGATCTCGTCTCCGTAGTAGTCGGGGGTGAACTTCGACCCCGTGATGTGTCTGAGGGCGGCCGTCCTCACCTCCTCGGGGTTCATGGTTTTGACGTAGTCCACGGCTATCATCATGCTCTCCCCTGTGTCCGTGATGTCGTCCACGACGAGCACCCTTCTCCCCGTCAGGTCGATCTCGAAGGGGTACTTCAGCCGGGCCCTTCCATCCGGGTGGGCGGTGACCCCCCAGTGCTCCACCTTCAGGCTGACGAGGTCCTTGACGCCGAGGAAGTCGCATAGGACCCTGGATAGGACCCAGCCCCCTCGGGCCAGCCCCACCACGAAGTCTGGATCGTACCCCGAATCTATGATCTTCCTGGCGACCTCCTTGGAAAGGTCGTAGAAGTGGCACCAGTCCATTACCTCGCACTCGAACTTATCGCCGGACACGCAGAAACCTTAGGGGAGGATAGATAAAATTTTTCTTAGTAAGTTTTGGAGAGGATAGGAACAAGCTAATTGAAACGGCCGTGGAACCCGTCCCCATGATAGCCATGGACCGAGGAGATGCGCTTCTAAGACAAAAATGATAAGACCGCAGCGGTCTTGGCTTCGATTTTAGATCTGTTTAAAAGTTTAGACGGTGTCTCATTTCACAAGAAACTCTGGATAGGGTTCGATGCCTTACTGTAAGAACTGCGGCGAAGAGATCGAGGAGGGGGTCAGTTTCTGCCCCCGGTGCGGCGCTCCCGTGGGGGTGGCTGCCGTAGAGTATCGAGCAGCGAGGAGGGGTTGGGGGGCGGGCAGGATCGCCGCCCTGGTCATAGGCATCCTGATCATCGTAGTGTCTTTCCCCCTGCTCGTCGGGGGAGGGGGCATCCTGTTCGTCCAGGGCAGGTTCTCTGACGCTGAGGGCTTCCTGACCACCCCGGAGTTACAGTTCCAGGCCGAATCCCGCGCGATAGTCTTCCCGCACCTGGACATAACCGTGGACGAATCTGTGCCCCCATACCTGTGGAGTCCCAGGCCAGGAGACTTCGTGACGATAAAAATCGTGGGGACGAGCAACGACCCCTCGAAGCAGATATTCATGGGCATCGGTAGAGAGTCCGACGTACAGGACTACCTCAACAACGTTAATTACGATGAGGTGACCCGGTTCGAGGACATATACAACCACATGGACGGCCCACCCAGGATAACCTACCGCAACCACCCCGGGACGAGGCCCCCTCAGCCCCCAGCCTCTGAGGCGTTCTGGGTCGCCTCAGCGACTGGGACGGGGGCCCGGACCCTTGAGTGGGAGCCGGAGGCGGGGACCTACTGGGTCGTCGTGATGAACGCAGACGCCTCGTTGGACGTGGACGCGGACATGCGTTTCGGGGCTAGGGTCCCCATACTAGGCACAATCGGCTACGGGCTGTTGTTCGGGGGCGTCGTAGCCCTCATCTTGGGAGCCATCGTCCTGTACTTCGGGGCCATCCGAGGGCGCTGAGTCCCTGGAAAGCTTTTTCAGGGCCCCGTCCGCATGAAGGTGAGGCTCCCCCATGCGGAGGGGCTAAATTGGGGCAGAACCAACTATCTGGTGGATAGCCATGGAGAAGAGCTACAGGGAGATGCTGGAGAGGGCCTACGGGAAGCTTCCGGAGAAGGTGGACGCCTACGAGAGGTTCACAGTCCCCAGGCCTGACGTCGTACAGGCGGGCCGCCGCACCGTCATCGCCAACTTCAAGGAGATAGCGGACGAGCTGAGGAGGGACCCGGACCACCTCCTCAAGTTCCTGGTTGGGGAGATGGCGACCCTCGCCCACTTCGACGGGACCAGGGTGGTCTTCCAGGGGAGGTTCACGTACGACACCATCCGAAACCTCCTTGAGATATACACGAAAAAGTACGTGATATGCCCCGTCTGCAACCGCCCCGACACACAGCTCGTCAGGGAGAGGAGGCTCTGGTTCCTCCAGTGCGAGGCGTGCGGCGCAAGATCCAGCATAGGGACAGGCTGAAGGGCATGAATGAGGTCTACCTCCGCTCCACCCGCCACGGGAAGGACACCCTTGTTGCAGTCTGCGACTACGAGCTCCTGGGCAGGACCCTAGAGGGGGGGAAGGTCCCCTTCAAGGTGAGCGAGGGCTTCTACGGGGGCGTCCCAAGCGCCGTGGAGGAGGCCATAGAGGCCATGAGGAGGGCGACCATCTGCAACCTAGTGGGGAAGAGGATAGTGGAGGCGGCTATCCGATGCAAGATGGTGCACGAGAAAGCAGTCATCTACCTCGGTGACGTCCCCCACGCCCAGATAGTACGCCTATGAATTTTCGGATAATGTCTTATACGCCCGGGGGGTTATTCCTCTCGGTGAAAACCTTTTGGACTACAAGGTCAAGGACATGGGCCTCGCCGACGACGGCGAGCTCCTCATCGAGTGGGCCCGGTCCCACATGCCCGTCCTCGCCCTCATAAAGAGGCGCTTCGAGGAGGAGAGGCCCCTTGAGGGCGTGAGGCTGGGCGCTTGCCTCCACGCCACAAAGGAGACAGCCGTGCTCGTCAAGACCCTTGAGGCGGGGGGAGGCGAGGTCTTCCTCTGCGGCTCCAACCCCCTCTCCACCAATGACGAGGTGGCGGCCGCCCTGGCGAGGGACGGGACGCCGGTCTATGCCTGGAGGGGTCAGACAACCGAGGAGTACTACTGGTGCGTCAACAGGGTGCTGGACCACGGGCCCATGATCACCATGGACGACGGGGCGGACCTCGTGAACACCATCCACTCTAGCAGGACGGAGATCATCGACGGCGTCAAGGGGGGCTCCGAGGAGACGACCACGGGGGTCATCCGCCTGAGGGCCATGGAGGCCGACGGCGCCCTTAGGTACCCCATAGTAGCCGTCAACGACACAGACACGAAGTACATGTTCGACAACAGGTACGGCACGGGGCAGAGCACCATCGACGGGATACTGAGGGCGACGGCGGTCATGCTCGCTGGGAAGACCTTCGTCGTGGGCGGCTACGGCTGGTGCGCCAGGGGGATCGCTTTAAGGGCCCGGGGGATGGGGGCTAACGTCGTCGTTACTGAGGTGAACCCTCTCAGGGCGCTGGAGGCGGTGATGGACGGCTTCAGGGTGATGCCCATGATGGAGGCGGCCAGGATCGGCGACATATTCGTCACCAGCACCGGAGACATAAATGTCGTCGACGGGAAGCACATGGAGGCTATGAAGGACGGGGCCATCATGGCAAACTCGGGCCACTTCAACGTAGAGATAAACATCCCCGCCCTGGAGAAGATGTCCACCGGCAAGCGCCGCCTCAGGCCCAGCCTCGACGAGTACAGGCTGAAGGATGGCAGGAGGCTATACCTCCTCGCTGAGGGGAGGCTGGTCAACCTAGCCGCTGCGGAGGGCCACCCAAGCGAGGTGATGGACATGAGCTTCGCAGACCAGGCCCTCGTCGCCGAGTGGCTCTGGAATGGCCCGAGGCTGGAGCCCAGGGTCTACGAAGTGCCGGGGGAGATAGACGCCACAGTGGCAAGGCTGAAGCTTGAGGGGATGGGGGTCGAGATAGACAAGCTAACCGACGAGCAGGAAAGATACCTCCGCTCCTGGAAGGAGGGAACGGTCTAAGCCATCCCCCCCAGATGTCAATGTTCCATCGTATTCCAAGAAAACCTCTTCGAGCACTAGTTGAGGGCCACTCCAGACTCTCCCCCGGTCAGGACCTTGCGTTCCAGGAGGTATTCCAGGGCCGCCTCTGTCTCGCTCCTGGTGAACCCCTTCCGGGCCATCTCTTTGACCAGCCAGCTGTTAGTGTAGACGAAGCCCGGGATCCTGACGGTCCTTATAAGCTGGTCGCAGCAGGCTCTCATCCTGTTCTCTCCCCGATTGACGGGGCCCGCCAGGGTCTCCTCCCTTGTGGTGAGGGGCCTCGCGTCTATCCCCAGTTTCTGGCGGACGTAGTTGGGGAAGTCCCTTGTCATTGAGCCCCCGTGGAATGTGAGCACCCTCTTGGGCTTGCAGCGGCGTATGAAGGTGATCAGGTCCCTGAAGTCGGCGTGGTCGCTGAGGGGGAAGGCCTTCCTGCGGCGGCCGAAGATCGTGGCCCACCCCGAGGCTAGGGCCACTTCCAGGTTCCCGTAGCTCAGCTTGGACCCCTTGGGGGCGACGAGGACGCATCTCCCGGACTCCATGAGCTCCCTCCCCTCCTCGGACCTGGAGTCCGTGTACTCAAGCCTGTGGCCGTAATCCCTGTATACGTCGCTGACGCCAGTGACGCTCTTTGCGGTGACGACTGGGACCTTGGTCATCGAGTTGAATATGGATATGATCTCCTGGGAGTTCCCTATCGAGTCTGCCTTGAACGTGGGGACGAGCCCCGAGGGGATGGCCTCCATCACAGCCCACCTGACCATCTCAAGGGCGACCTCCCTCCTCCTCGGGAAGCGGAACATGGGAGCCCCGAAGGTGGTCTCTATTACCAGTATGTCGCAGTCCACAGCCTCTGCGCACTTCATCGTGTAGGAGTTGTCCAGGCTAAAGTCTCCGGTGTAGAGGACGGTGCCCTCCGGGGTGATGGCCTCGAACTGCACCGAGCCCAGGACGTGGCCGGCGTTGTGCACCCTGACCTCTATCTCGCCGAGCCTGACCCTTCCGCCGGCGACTATCGGCTCCCAGTTGGCCAGGTTCCTCCAGCCCATTGCCTCAAGGAGGCGGTAGGTCTCCTCTGTTGCGTACTTTATCCTCTCTGGGTGTCTGAAGGCTGAGGCGTGGTCGGCGTGGGCGTGGGAGACGAAGGTGGGGTACCTGTAGCCGTTTGAGGAGGGGTCGAATATGACCCCCTCCCCGCCGTACTCCACAACTACGCCCCGCTGCTTCCTTACGGTTAACGCCACGCCGGAACCTCTCAACCCCCTGGGCCTTGACGGCTTCGAGGGGCTTCAGATATCCTATATCCCTTCAGGGGATTTATTAATCCTGACGCTGGTGAGCCCCTTCCCAAATGGGTGATTTGTCTCAAAGGTCGAATCGCGACGAGTGAGGAACGATGTGATCTTTGATGTCATCCTGTGGTTAACATCAGTATCGCCTTCGCCAGGTCCCCCTCCGCCTGCTCCAGGGCCGTACGGGCCTTCTCCATGCTGACCCCCGCCTGCTGGGCTACTAGGAGGACGTCCTCCTCGGGTATATCCAGTTCCTCCTCCACCTTCTTCTCAGTAACCTTCCCTCCTGCGATCTGGTACATCCTCTGGCCCTGCACGTTGATTGAGGTGACGGCTGGCCCCTCTATGACTATCTCCCTGCTCGGCCCCTGGAGGATCACCCTCTCTATGTCGCCGAGCTCGTCCATCTTCATTCCCATCTGCTTCATCATTCGGCGGGCCCGGCGCGAGTCTATCCTGGGCAAAGGTAATCCACCCAGAAGGAATTGGAGGGAGGGCTTTTAAATCCTTAAGGGGAGGCCGCCCTCACGGTGTTCTTCAGGAGCATGGCTATGAGGAGGGGCCCCACACCCCCCGGCACAGGGGTGATGGCCGAGGCCTTCTCCGCCACCGCTTCGGTGTCCACGTCGCCGTACACCTTGTTTCCCTCGTAGTTGTTCCCGTTGTCGATGACTATGACGCCTCTCATCACCATGTCGGCGGTGACGGCGTGCTTCCTGAAGAGCTCGGTGACTAGGACGTCGGCTCCCTTGACGAGCTCAGGCATCTCTGGGTCGTCCTTGTTGCAGAACGTCACCCGGACGTCCATGTTCCCGAGGAGGGCTATGAGGGGTTTCCCCAGGTAGTTGGTCGAGCCTGCGACAACCCAGTGCTTCCCCTCCGGGTCCAGGCCGTAGCGCTTGAAGAGCTCCATTATCGCCTCGACCCCCGCAGGGAGGAAGGATGGCTCCCCCATCAGCATCTTGCCGAGGGTCGATGGGGTGAGGCCGTCCACATCCTTGTCCGGGTCTATGGCGTCTACGATCTCAAGCTCGTCCAGCCCCTCTGCCACCGGCAGTTGGACGAGGACGCCGTGGACCGAAGGGTCCTCGTTGAGCCCCTCGACCAGAGACACGACCTCGTCGGTGGTGGCCTCCTCCAGGTGGTGGAACCTCGCCTCCAGTCCCACCTCCTCCGCCCTCTTGACCTTCATCTTGACGTATCTGAGGGAGTACTTGTCTGTGCCTGTGAGGACGAGGGCGAGTGTAGGGTTGATCCCCTTCGCCTTGAGCTCCTCGACCTTGGCGGCGAGCTCCTCCATGACCTTCTCGGAGGTCTCCCTGCCGTTGAGGATCACGGCCATCTCAGCTCAGCCCCGTGATGACGCCGTTCTCGTCTATGTCCATTCCCTCGGCCGCTGGCTTCGACGGATGCGCCGGCATCGTGTTGATGTCGCCGCAGTAGGCTACTATGAAGCCGCAGCCGGTGCTCGGCTTGAGGCTGGTGATGGGGAGGACGTAACCCTCGGGGGGCATGCCCTGGATGCGTTCGTTGTCGGTTAGGCTCAGGGGGGTCTTTGCCATGCAGATGGGGAGCATGTCGAAGCCCAGCTTCTCTATCTGCCTCAGGGCCTTCCTCGCGTCTGGGAGGAGCTCTATGTCGGAGACGCCGTACATGTTCTTAGCGATGGTCCTTATCTTCTCCTCAACCGGCATGTCGAGAGGGTAGAGGTAGTGGAAGTCAGAGGGCTTCTCCAGCTCCTCTAGCACCAGCTTCGCCAGCTCTACGCCGCCGGGGCCGCCCTTGAGCACGGTGTCCGTGAATGCAGCGGGGACCCCCTTCTCCCTGCACCAGTCGAGGACCGCGTCTATCTCCTCCCTGGAGTCGTTGGCGAAGTGGTTCATGCAGACGACGACCCTGAGGCCGAACCTCCTCGCATTCTCTATCTCCTGGTTCAGGACCGGGAGGCCCATCTTCACGGCATCAACGTTGGGCTCGTCTAGCTCCCTGTACTTCAGGCCGCCGTGGTGCTTGAGCGCCTTTATAGTGGCAACGATGACCACAAGGTGGGGCTCGAGGCCCCCTGCGCGGGCCGCTATGTCGCAGAACTTCTCCATTCCCAGGTCGGCTCCGAATCCTGGCTCCACAACGACGTAGTCGGCGAGCTTGAGGGCCGTCTTTATGCCAACGAGGCTGGGGCAGCCGTGGGCGATGTTGGCGAAGGGGCCACCGTGGATGATGGCGGGGGTGTTCTCAAGGGTCTGGACCAGATTGGGCTTTATGGCTTCCTTCATAAGGATTGCCATGGCGCCGATGGCGTTCAGCTCCTTAGCCCTGACGGGCTCCCTCTTGCTGGTGTAGGCGACGGTGATCTCTCCCATCCTGTTCTTCAGATCCATGAGGTCTGTGGCTATGGCGTGGATGGCGGCGATCTCGGAGGCGGTGGTGATCTCGAAGCCCGTCTCGTAGGGGACGCCGCCCATGGAACCTCCGAGCCCAACTACGATGTTCCTGAGGAACCTGCTCTCTATGTCAAGCACTCTCTTCCAGAGGATGTCGTGGATGCTTATGCCCAGCTTGTTCCCCCTGAATATGTGGTTCTCCATCAGGGAGGTGAGCAGGTCGTGGGCCGCCGTGATTGCGTGGAGGTCCCCCGTGAAGTGGATGTTGATGTCTTCCATTGGGAGGACCTGGGCGTACCCCCCGCCGCAGGCCCCTCCCTTGATGCCGAAGACTGGGCCCAGGGAGGGCTGCCTTAGCACCACGATGTTCCTCTTGCCCAGATGCCCGAGGGCCTGGGCGAGGCCGATAGACATCGTGGTCTTCCCCTCACCGCTCTTGGTAGGGGTCACCGCAGTGACTATGATGATCTTTCCATCGGGGCCATCCTTCAGCCTCCTCAGGACTTCGAGCTTGATCTTAGCCTTATACTTCCCATAAGGCTCGATGTCATCCTCCGAGAGGCCTAGGCCCCTGGCTATCTCGGTGATGGGCTTGAGCTTCGCGTTCTGGGCTATCTCAATATCGGGTGGTATAGCCATGTCCGATCCATCTCAATATCTGGCGAGTTGTTTTAATATCTTGTTGAAGAATACCTCTCGAAGTGATGATGAAAACATGGTCAAGGTCACTTTCCTTAAGGTCGGTTACATAGGAACGACCCCGCTCATCGACGCCCTCCTGGACGAGAGGGCGAACAGGAAGGACTTGTCCGTCAGGGTCGTTTCTTCGGGCTGCAAGATGGACGAAGAGGAGGCGGTCGATGCCGCCAAGATAGCCGCGGGCATACCGTCGGACCTCTACGTCGTCGTCTCACCAAACGCCAGCCTTTCAGGCCCCACCAAAGCCAGAGGGATGCTCAAGGAGACTGGGAAGCCAGTCATAGTAGTCTCTGACGAGCCCTTCAGGAAGGCGGCGAAGGACCTACCCGAACAGGGCATGGGATACATCGTAGTCTACGGGGACCCCATGATCGGAGCCCGCCAGGACCTCCTGGACCCTGTCGAGATGGCCCTGTTCAACAGCGACGTCATAAGGGTCCTGGCGGTGACGGGAGCCCTCCGGGCCGTCCAGACAGAGATAGACAGGGTCGTAGAGCAGCTTAAGAAGGGGGAGGAGCCCCAGCTCCCACAGCTAGTCGTGGACAAGGAGACGGCGCTGGCCCAGAGCGGCATTGAGAACCCCTACGCAAGGGCAAAGGCCATGGCGAGCTTCGAGGCGGCGAGGCAGGTGGGGAAGCTCTCGACCGAGGGCTGCTACAAGGTTGAGGAGAGGGAGAGCTACATCCCCATAGTCACCGCAGCCCACGAGCTCCTTAGGGACGCCGCGATGCTTGCCGACGAGGCGAGGGAGATAGAGAAGTCCAACGACTCTGTGACAAGGGTGGTCCACTTCCGCAGCGGGGAGCTAAGGAGCAAGAAGGGGCTTTTCTCTAGGTACGAGAAGTAGCCTCAGCGGTGCCTGTCCCTCCCCCTCCTCACCTTCACGGCCACCCCCACTGAGAATGCCAGCATCTCATCCCTGTTGAGGAGGGCCCTACCCACCGCCAGGACCCTCCCCCCAGAATCCACCACAACGACCTCGTCCCCAGGCCTTACATTCTCCCCGGCGTCAAAGACGTGCTTCGCGAAGACGTTTCTCCCCTGGGATATGAACTCCGCGACTCCGTCCTCTACCGTGACCTTGTAGCCCAAGGATTCGAGGCCAGATACCAGCCTCTCGGCCCCAGCCATGGTCAGGGTGAGAAGGCCGTCGGTGGGCCTGAAGCTCGCAAGGAGCGCATCTCCAAGATAGACGTGCCTTATGCGTCCAGTCTTCTTTGAGAGGGTTATGGAGGAGCCGTCTGGGAACAGGGCAGCCCCGGCGCCCCTCCCGAACTGGTAGTCGGCTATCGCCCTTACGCGCCCTAGGTCCCCGCCCATCCCCTTCTGATGGGGCGCTGAGGATTTATAAGCCGATTCACAGGAGACTAATTGAGGGTTCGAAGATGCGCTGCGAGGTCTGCGGAAGGGAGATAAGGGGGGAGCCCTTCAGGAGGGTCATAGAGGGGGCGAAGCTCATGGTCTGCGCCCAGTGCGCACCCCTGGGCTCCATGGAGTGGTCCCCAGCAAAGCCGACAACACGGGCAAGGCGGACTAGGACGCCTAGACCAAGGCCCAGGAGCGAGGTGGAGGCGGCGGAGCAGCTTTCCCTGGTCGAGGACTACGGCGCAAAGATAAGGAGGGCGAGGCAGAAGATGGGGATGACCGTGGAGGACCTCGCCAAGAAGATCCAGGAGAAGGAGTCGGTAATAAAGAAGCTCGAGAAGGAGGAGCTGAACCCCAACAATAAACTGGTCGAAAAGATCAAACGCGCCCTCAACATAGAGCTGATGGAGAGGGTGGAGACGCCGACAGGCCCCATCCTCGCAAAGCCTGGAGGGGCGAGGACCCTGGGCGACATCTTGAAGATGAAGCAGGGCGGCGAGAAGAAGCAGGAAGAGGGCTAACCAACCGCACCCTTCCACAGAACGATAGCATTGGCGTCTCTATGTCTGAGGAAAGGATCGTCATCGTCATCACAGGAGTGCCGGGGGTGGGCAAGACCGCCGTCTCCGAGATCCTAGCGGAGAGGGTTGGCGGAGAGCACATCGACCTCACGGAACTGGCCATTGGGAGGGGCTTCTTAACAGGGGTGGATGAGGAGAGAGACACATCGGTCGTTGATCTGGAGCGCATGAAGGGGTTCATCTCTTCCACGATAGAGTCGAGTAGCCGACCTCTCATCATCGAAGGCCACTTCGCGACGGACGTCGTGCCCCCTCAATCCGTCAGCATAGTGTTCGTCCTCAGGCGGGCGCCCTGGCTTTTGAAGGAGGAATTGGAAGCTAGAGGGTACAACCCGTTCAAGGTGAAGGAGAACGTGGAGGCTGAGCTTCTGGGCGTCTGCCTGGCCGACGCCATGGGGAGCAATGAACCAGAGAAGGTCTGCGAGATAGACACAACAGGCAGGCTCTCCGAGGAGACCGCGGGAGAGATCCTCTCTGTCATTGAGGGAAATGGGGAGTGCCTCAGGGGACAGATAGACTGGATGGCCAGCCCCGAGGTGGAGGGACTGCTGGAGGAGCTGGATTGTACATAGTGGTGAACTGCCCCCACTGCGGAAGTCTCATGGTCGCCAGGGCGGAGAACAGGACCCGCTCATGCCCCAGATGCAACCACAGGGCAGACCTCAGGGGCCTCAGGATAGTGGCGAGGGCTGAGACTGCTAGAGAGGCCTCGGCCATCCTTAGGGCCCTAAAGGCAAAGGAGGGGGGCGAGGAGGGGTGCGAGCCCAGGTTCAAGAGGTTCGTCGTTTAGACGCCTTGGTTTGCATGGACCCAAAATTTGCCGAGGCGGAACGGCCTGTCCTCTGACGGAGTTTGTCATTTTTATATTACCTAGGGTATTCCTTCTCCAAGAGGTAGTGATATTGGCCGCTGTAGCGAGCAGAAGGTTCTTCGAGGAGCTCGGCCAGCTCATCTCCAAGCCCGTTCAGGTGGAGGACACCACGGGGAAGAGGTGGGAGGGGGACCTCCTCGGGTACGACTCCAACTCTATGAGCATCTGCCTTGGGGACGTGAAGGGGGAGAAGGGGACGAAGATACACAGGGTATTCCTCACGGGTTCCACGGTGGCGAAGATCATGGCGGCCGAGCAGCCCTTCAACCTGGAGGGACTCGCCGAGAGGCTTGAGAGGGTCTTCCCGAACATGGTCCGCATCTACCAAGACGCCGGGGTCATCGTCGTGATGGACAAGATCCGGTTGAACGAGAGCGGCATCATAGAGGGGACGGGACCCGCGGCCGACAGGGTCCGGGATATATACGAGAGGTTCATCAACGAGCTGGCTTGAGCCCAGATCCCCCGCCTCCTTTTTGTCTATCCATCTTTTCAGGGCGTGACCGGACCTGTTATGGCGAGAAGATGAAATATGTGGTTGGGGTAAGGCTTGACAGCGATGTCCTTCGAGCTGCGGGACCGGGACGTCCTCGGGAGGATGGGGAGGCTGAGGACGAGGAGCGGCGATGTAGAGACCCCGGCCTTCATGCCTGTTGTGAACCCCTTGAGCCAGACAATACCCCCCAAGAGGATGTTGGGGGAGTTCGGGTGCAAAATAATAATCGCCAACGCGTACCTGATAAAGAAGCACTTCGGCGACGGCGGCGACCTCGATGTCCACAGGCTATTAGACTATGACGGCGTCGTAGCCACCGACTCGGGCGCCTACCAGATCCTTGTCTACGGCGGGATCGAGGTCTCCCAGGAGGAGGTCATAGGGTTCCAGAAGCTGATAGGCTCGGACATCGGGGTCATCCTCGACATCCCGACGGGGTGGGACATCCCCAGGAGCCGGGTGGAGTGGACCGTCGAGGAGACCATCAGGAGAGCCAAGGAGGCCCTGCCCCTCATCAGGGACAGCGAGGCCCTCTGGGTCGGGCCGGTTCAGGGCGGGAGGCACCTAGACCTCGTGGCCAGGTCGGCGAGGGCGATAGGCTCTATGCCCTACCAGATCCACGCCCTAGGGAGCCCCACAGAGGTTATGGAGAGGTACAACTTCCCCGTCCTCGTTGACATGATAATGACGGCGAAGAGGAACCTCCCCCCCGACAGGCCCCTCCACCTCTTCGGTGCCGGCCACCCAATGATGTTCGCCATGTCCGTCGCCCTCGGGTGCGACCTCTTCGACTCCGCCTCCTACGCCCTCTTCGCTAGGGACGGGAGGTACCTGACGCCCCGGGGGACCCTACGCCTGAAAGACCTAAGCCACCTGCCCTGCTCCTGCCCAGTATGCCGGAGGCACAGCGCAGACGAACTCAAGAAGATGATAAGGGGGGAGAGGGTGAGGAGGCTGGCGGAGCACAACCTCCACGTCTGCATGGCGGAGATAGAGACGATAAAACAGGCCGTCGCGGAGGGGACCCTATGGGAGCTTATGGAGGCAAGGAGCAGGGGACACCCCTCCATGGCATCTGCCCTGAAGAGGCTGTCCAGGTACCGGGAGGACCTTGAGAAGGGGAGCCCGGGCTACAAGGGGAGAGCCGTGTTCATATACGACTATTCCAGCCTGTCCAGACCCGAGGTGACGAGGCACGAGAGGCTCCTCACGAAGAACTACGTCAGGCCAGAGAAAGCGGACCTACTGCTGCTAATACAGGCGCCCCCTTCAAGGCCCTACAGGTCCTCCCCCCAGTACGCAGAGCTCGAGGAGGCCCTCGCCGATAGGCTGGGGGAATCCAGTTCTAGGATCAACGTCTGTTTCTACGCCGCGCCCTACGGGTGCGTCCCTGCGGAGCTTTCCGAGACCTACCCCCTGTCCCAGTTCGAGGTTCCCCAGCCCCTGGACCGAGAGACCCTCGAGTTCTCGGCAGAAAAAGTCGGCGCATACGTTGGGTGCAGCGGTCACTCGGGGGTAGTCCTCCTCAGGGGTTTGGGAGAGCTAGACGGGCTGGTGGAGGAGGCCTGCAAAAGAGCCCAGGGAGGGAACCTGACGATATTGTCCGAACGGGACCCTTGGGACACGGACGCCCTGAACCGGTTGATGAACGCCCTAGAGAAGGTCGTGACGCTGTGAACCGCTTTAATGTCGCTGTGAATCGTAGGGACGCCAGATAAACGTATTTGACTCTTCGTGGAAACAAATAAAAATGGGGAAGACGTTAGAGCAATGTCCCCCTAAGGGGCTTGAAGCCTCAGGGAAAGGACTGAGGAGGCCCGCGAGCGCAAGCAGGCGCCTCATGGATGCGGGTCCCTCCTTGCGTGTCTTAGGTTAGGTCACAGAGAAATGGTCAAACTGAGTTTCATGGGCGGGACCCATGAAGTTGGAAGAAACGCCATCCTGATCGAGTCGGACCAGGGCAAGCTCCTTCTGGACTACGGGGTGAAGATAGGCCAGCCCCCCGAGTTCCCTGGCCACGTTCGGGCGAAGGAGATAGACGGCATCGTCCTCGCCCACTCCCACCTGGACCACTCGGGAGGGATCCCGCTGTTCTACCTGTCTGAGGAAATACCCTTCTTCGCCACCCCGGCCACCACGGAGCTTGCCGAGATCCTCATAAAGGACATGATAAAGCTGAGCAGCTACTACCTCCCCTTCGAGTACCTCGAGCTGGAGAAGATGATGATGAGCAGCAGGGGCCTCGAATACGACCGCAAGGTCGATGTAAAGGACATAGGGTTCAGGCTCATCGACGCTGGGCACATCCCCGGAAGCGCCATGGTCGAGCTTCAGGCTAACGGGAAGAAGGTGCTTTACACGGGCGACGTCAACACCGTGCCGACCAGGCTGTGCAACGGCGCCCAGGTCCCCAAGAGGAGGTACGACTCCGTCATAGTGGAGAGCACCTACGCGACCCACGAGCACCCCGACAGGAAGGAGCTCGAGGTGGAGTTCGTCAACGCGATAAAGGGCGTTATAAACGACGGCGGGAAGGTCTTGATACCCGCATTCGCCGTCGGCAGGTCCCAGGAGATGCTCTGCGTCATGAACGCCCACAAGCTTGAGGCCGAGACGGTCATAGACGGCATGGCCAGGGCCGTGAACCAGATACTGCTCGGCCACCCAGAAGCCATAAAGACCCCCAACACCTTCGAGAAGGTGTTGTCCGGGGCCTACGAGATCAGGGGTTGGAGGGACAGGAGGAGGGCAGTGAGGAGGGCGGACGTGATAGTCGCCCCGTCGGGCATGCTCCAGGGGGGCACGGCGATGTTCTACATGGAGAAGCTGGCCCTGGGCTCTGAGAACGCAGTGTTCCTGGTTAGCTTCCAGATCCCGGGCACGGGCGGGGCCAAGCTCCTGGAGACGGGCAGGTTCGTCATCAGGGAGAAGGAGGAGAGGGTGAGCGCGAAGGTGAGGCACTTCGACTTCTCCTCCCACAGCGGCAAGGCCCAGCTTCAGGCCCTTCTGAGGGGGCTGAAGGGGAAGCCCGACATCTACGTGATCCACGGGGAGCCCGAGAACACTGAGTACCTCGCCCAGTGGGCCAGGGACGAGCTAGACCTAAAGGCGGTCGCTCCCAAAGAGGGGGAAGAGTTCCAGATATAGGTCCAACTCTCCCACGATTCATCTTTCGAGTGCCCCGAGCGAAGCGGCTCCTAGCCGGGCGGGGGTCGGCCGAAAAACTAAATTAGCTGCGCCCACGTTCAATTGAGAAGAAGTTCGAGGGTGGTAGAGGTGCCCAAGGAAATATTCGACCCCGACGAGTTTCTCGCCCTTTCCGAGAAGGCCCAGGAGTGCAGGGTCAAGAGGCTGGGCGATGTCACCAAGCTGAAGCTGAAGACGAGCCGCTACCTATACACCATCAAACTGGACCCGGAAGAGGCCGAAGGGCTCCTAGGCAGGATGAAGTGCCAGAAGATCGAAGTATGAGTCTCTGGCCTGATCTTATGTCGCGTATCAGGCGAAGAGATTCCTCACCCCCGTTGGAATGGTCGAATATGGATCGAAGATTCGACTTGCTTTGTTCGGTTGATAGAAAAAGGAGTGGTTGAGGGTTTTTATTGGGCCTTTTCGAGGTATGCGATGTTGTTTACGACAGAGACCTCGATCTGGTTCTGGAGGTCTCTGGCGTCTATCCTCTTCTTGAGCTGGGTCCTGAGGTAGTTAGCGTCCTTATTTTCAACATCTACCTTAACGAGGTCGTAATCGTTCTCCAAGAATTCGTCTATGATCGGATCATATTTGCTGCCTTTCCTGTATTTTCTCGATGGCTTCTTTTCTACAGGTTTAAGATCAAACTTGACATCACTCAAGTAGTGTCACCTGTGAATACAATCATTTTTTACATTATTAAACTTTCTCATTGATCGATAGGTCCGTACTTTTGATTCGTATCTAATACGTGTATTGAGGTGGAGGCATTCATTACAGACATTTTTATTTAAATTTTTCTAGCAAAAGTTGAAGGATACTATTTTTAAAGGCAGGCCTGTCTCATAGTCTCTTTGAAGAATTTGCTCAGAGTTCTAGTTGTTCGAGTGTAAATGCACTCGTCAGTGTGTGCGCCTGCTTTATTTTCCTTGGTCCACATATCACGGTATATATCCCCTTCATCGAATAATCCACAGCTTCATTGTAGTAGAGTGCTTATGGCGCCTAATTTCGAGGGTGTCTCCGAGAATTCTTGTCGTCTCGCCATATTCGAGTACATCTAGGGGCCGTCTTACGGTCACACTTTCAACCTCAGCTTTGATAGGCTCATCCTAATCCCCACATTTCTTGATCTTGCCCTCCAGCCAGCCCTTCATAGCCTCGGGTTCTCGGTGCTCGGTATCAGCCATGCAGGATTTGAATGGGTTCCTGGATCGGGACGAGGATGGTGCTCCGGCCGGGATTTGAACCCGGGATCTCTGGCTCGAAAGGCCAGAATGCTTGTCCGGACTACACCACCGGAGCAAAGGGGATTACCAGTAAGAGTGAGCGCGAATTAATAATCCTTGCCGGATCTGCGAGAGTTTGAAGTCGATCACTCCAGCCGACTCTTTCCGAAGAAATGGGGTCGTAGCAGTCAAAGAACGCAAGTTAATTACTCCTCGACTTCGTTGAGGTGTCCTTCAATTAGTGATCATCGGCAGGGGTCGAAGGCTTTTTTATCTGGATGTGTTGGTATTATCTAGCTGGGGTCCGTAGCTCAGCTTGGTGGAGCACCAGGCTCATAACCTGGGCGCTGTGTGTTCGAATCCCTCCGGGCCCACAAAGGCACTTCTCACAGCCATCTCAGGTTCGAGCCATAGAGATCTATGTTAAAGAATGAGTTTTACGCGCTCATTCTAATTGCTAATCGGCCTGCGCGACAAGGATGGTCATAAAGCAGTTGGGCACGTGCTCGCCTCAGAGATTGTATGGTTCTTCCGAGGTCTATTCCATTATCTTGTACCAGTTTTTTTCTAATATAGCTCAATGATACTATTTGTTGGCTAAAGGATATAGTCATCTCTGGTGAAAGATAAGTTATACTCGCACTTCTAAAAGAATCACAAAATTTCTTTCTGTATTTTTCTTCCCATCTTAATTGGTCATCTATGCTACGGTGATTCCCAAATATAAGGAGATTGTATTTCCCATGAATTGTTTGGATGGCTATTGGAATATTAGGATCCATAATAATATCTCTTATAAATTTCTCATCCATTTTTTTGAGATCGACCAGCATGTAAGTCAAAAGGTAATTAGGCGGCACAAAAAAATTTGGAAAGCGACATATAGGTTCTGAAATTAATCTTGCCTTTAGGAGCATTGATATACGTTTATCAATGGTTTTTCTATGTAACTTAAATTTTTTACTAAGTGAAGATATGTTTATTTTAATGCCTTTTCCATATACAAGACACATCAATATTTTGAGATCAAGCTCATCAAGATTATATCCACGGATGGTTAATTTTCCCTCCTTCTTAAGATCAGCCTCCATCAGATTTATTCCCGTGCTGGGATTGTATTTTATCATAAGTTGGTTTGAAAAATAGGATGTGCTTGATGTGAAATTGGCATGCTCTTCAGACACGCCGTATTTTAGCTTCAGAATAGAAGGTATGGAAAGCATCCATAATTGATAGTTCGTGATATTTTCATGATATGTAAATAATAATGTATCGTATTCGCCCTGTCTTGATCTAAAGGCGGCAAAAATATAGGGGTCCTCTTTTACCCATTTCTCAACTTTATCAGAATATTGTTCTTCATCAGGTATATCCAAGTTTATAACGGCCAATAGCGGATAAACTTTGTATAATCCAGAAAATGGAAATACCGGTGGGTCAACAATTTTGTATTTGAAAATATTTTCAACTTTCTTCTTTATAGTATTTCGATGTTTGTTCAGGATCCTTGAAAGGACACTTATATTTACACTTAAAGCATTGCCGGAGACAAGTTCCTCAAGCAGCTCAAGATTTTCTTTGTCATCTAGCAGATTTTTCATTTCCATAATAGTTTTACAACAATATTTATATTTTTTACGGAGAAAAATATCCATTATAACCTGAAAATTTATATGAAAATAGTAACATATTTAATTGATATTTTGTTAAAAATCATTATATTACAACATAAAAATTAATAAAAATTTACATTTCTTACTTTAAGAATGTAATATGAATTTAATATTATTGAATTTTCAAAATATCGAGGTAAGTGTTCGAAATGGATAGGACAGGTGCCCAATAATGAAAAAATTGGATACCGAGGAAGAGATAATCTACTTTGGCCCAGGTTTGTATAACGAGGAGATAGACGAGGGCTTCAAAGACTTGTACGATAAACTGCTCATTTATAAAAAAAGTATCTTTGACCTTGTTGAAAGGCTATGTAATAGATACGAGGACCAATTGAGACTAGCTCTTAACATCGCGGAAACAGATGGGGATTTACTTAAACGACTTGTAGCAAGAGAATGTGAGAAACGACGCGAATTGAGTAGATTTTATGAGGAAGCCTTAGTTACGCAAAAAACAAAAATTAGCTCAATGACCCTACGGGAGCTTCAAGCTCAAGCACGGGCGGCACGGATAAGCATTTTCAAAGAGGGAGCCGTCATCGACCTCAGTGAAGTGGACTCGGGCTTCATCCGTAGGCTCAGAGCTGAGCTGGACACCTCAGAGTTAGCTAGTTGCCTCCAGTGCGGCGTCTGTGCAGCATCCTGCCCCGTTCGGGAGATCGAGGCTGAGTTCAACCCCAGGAAGATCATGAAGTTGGCAAAGCTCGGCCTGAAGGAACAGGTGCTCTGTAGTAACTTCATCTGGTTCTGCTCAATGTGCTTCATGTGCCAAGAGCGATGTCCTCAAGGCGTTAGGCTGCCCGAGGTCATGACAGTCCTCAGGAACATGGCCGCCAAAGAGGGAATCGCCCCACCGAGCCTCTTAAAACTGGTTGAGGTGCTGTCCGAGACCGGGCGTATCTACCCCATAGACGACTTCACCGAGGACGAGAGAAACGAAAGGGATCTGCCCGAGGTAGAGGAAGGATCCAACTTCGTCAGGAAGATTGCAGAGGCGGGTCCATGAGATATGCTGTCTTCCTCGGGTGCACAGTCCCCACGAGGCAGATGAACTACGAGCAATCTGCACGGGCTGTTGCGAAGGCTTTGGACATAGAACTAGTTGACGCCAGATTTGGGTGCTGTGGCTTCCCCATCGAGTCAATAAACGAGTTGAAGGCCCTCTCCATAGCAGCGATGAACCTAAAGGAGGCCCATGAGACGGGACTCGACGTCGTCGCCCTCTGCTCTGCCTGCAGTAAGATGCTCTCCAATGCCGAAAATGTCCTAATTAGGGATCAGGCAATGATGAAGAAGGTAAATAGTCTGCTTAACAAACAGCTGGGAGTCGAGTACAGAGGCGAGAACCCCCGTATTGTCCACTTCGCCAGGATGTTGTACGAGGACATGGGAGTGGACAGGATTAGGAGCATGGCGAAACACCCCATGGAGAGGTTGAGAGTCGCGGTCCATCCCGGCTGCCATTATACGAGGCCCTCAGAACTATACGACGGATTCGACGACCCCCAGTTCCCCCACAGCCTTGATGAACTTGTTAAAGCGACTGGAGCCGAGAGCGTCGAATATCGGGGCAAGGAGGGCTGCTGCGGGGGAGGCATATTGGCAGTCAACGAAAGTTTGGCGAAGGAGATGACCCTCAGGAAGCTGGAGACCCTAACCCTGGCTGGGGTTGACGCCCTGGTATTGGTCTGCCCTTTCTGCAGCATAATGTATGACAGATACCAGAAGCTAATAGAAGCCGAACTGGGTAGAAGCTTCAACGTCCCCGTGCTCTACTATCCGCAACTCCTGGGCCTGGCCCTTGGGATAGACCCTGAGGAGCTCGGCTTCGACATAAACTCGGTCGGCGTTGATGTCCTGCTGGAAAAGGTTGGTGTTTGAAGATTATAGGCATTTTCATCTGCAGGTGCGGCGGCAACATCTCTGGGACGGTTGACTGCGAGAAATTAAGGGAGGTCGTAAAGGACATGGAGGGTGTGACCATAGCCAGGGTCACAGACTTCCTGTGTTCCAAGCCTGGATTACAGATCATCAGCAGCTCCATCAAAAGTCGAGGAATAGACAAGGTGGTTGTAGCATGTTGCAGCCCCCACATGCACGAGGGAATGTTCCAGAACTTGGTGGAGGAGGAGGGAGTTAACAAATATCAGCTAGTGCACGTCAACCTCCGCGAGCATTGCAGCTGGGTCCACGACAAGGGCGCGACTGAGAAGGCCATCAGCCTCTTGAAAGGAGGCATAAAAAGGGCGACTATACTGCAACCCCTTAAGGAAAGGGAGGTAGAAGTCTGCCAGGACGTCATGGTTGTAGGCGGAGGCGTTGCGGGCATCACCGCCGCACTCCAGCTGTCAGAGGGCGGTTTCAAGGTAAACCTCGTTGAGAGGAATCCAAGCATAGGCGGCCGAATGGCCCAGCTGAGCAAGACCTTCCCTACGCTAGACTGCTCACCCTGCATCCTCAGTCCCCGAATGGCAGAGGTGGAGAACGACAAGAACATCACCCTCTACACTGGCGCCGAGGTGATGAGCATCTCGGGCGGTCCCGGAAACTATCGGGTAGCCGTAAAACTTAGGGCTCGGGGCGTCGATACTGAGAAGTGCCTAAAATGCGGCCAGTGCGCAGCAGTCTGTCCCATCGAGGTACCCAACGAGTTCGAGGAGGGTCTGTACCCCCGTAAGGCGGCGTACCTTCCATTTCCACAGGCCGTCCCATCGTCTTATGCCATCGACCTCGATAACTGCATTCGGTGCGGATCTTGTTTGGAAGCCTGCCCGGCTGATGCCATCGCTTTGGATGGCGAGGATCGCGTTATTGTGCTGGATGTCGGTTCCATCATCGTCGCTACCGGATTCGACCTCATCGATGACGGGAAGATGAGGAGCTACCATCCCGAGCACCCTGCCGTGGTTAATGCCCTCCAGGTGGAGAGGCTGATAGAGAACGAGCTCACCGAGGGAAAGGTTCTAATCACCGAAGGCGGCGGCAGAGTGAAGAGCGTTGCCTATATTCTATGCGCAGGCAGCCGGGATCCCCATGGGGGCGTCTCCTACTGTAGCTCGGTATGCTGCCCCTACTCCATCAAGCAAGCAGTGCTCTTGAAGAAGTTCATGCCATACCTGAAGATCTATATCTACTACACGGACATGAGGATGATAGGCAGGGGCTTCGAGGACTTCTACAGGGAGGCTAGGGAGAAGGGTATACAGTTCATTCACGGGAAACCAGGGGAGGTAACGCCGCTGCCTGATGGGAGGCTCGAGATCATGGTGGATGACATCGACACGGACCTCATGTTCAGGAATAAGGTCGACCTAGTCGTCCTGTCAACCGCAATGGTGCCGTCGAGGGGCAACGGCGAGCTCGCCTCAATGTTAGGCATCGCCCTCGGCGAGGACCTGTTCATCGCGAGCAGGCACGTGAAGTTGGACCCCATCTCCACGCTGCGGGAGGGCATATACGCCGCAGGCGTTGCAACGGGTTGTAAGGACATACACGACTCAGTCATAGATGCTAGGGCGGCTGCCTCTCATGTCGCAAACTTCCTTGGCGAGGGACAGCTGAGGCTAGATCCCTACAAGCCCATTGTCGGAGGGGAGTGCGATGGCTGTGGCTCCTGCATCAACGTCTGTCCCAGGGGAGCAATCAGCATCGAGGGGTTGGCTCCCTCAATAGATCCGGTATCCTGTAACGGATGTGGTGCGTGCGTCTCTGTTTGTTCCTCTGGGGTTCTTGAGCTTCCGAACTACACCCGAGATGTCCTGCTGGAGGAGGTCAAAGGTCTGCTGGAGGACGCCGGAAGCGATGTGGTTCTCCTCGGATTCTTTGACGACAACATCAGCTACACTGCTGCTGACAACGCGGGGACGGCCCGTATTCAGTATCCGACTAACATAAGGATAGTGAGGACGCCCTCGACGGCTATCCTAGACAAATATGTCTTGCTCAAGTCCCTGGGCCATGGCGCGGACGGCATCATGATCTGTGCGGCGGAAGATAGTCACGAGGCGGAGCTAGCCAAGAGACTTGTGGAAGAGGTGAGTGCCGAGCTGGAAGATATGGGGCTGGAGCCCGAGAGGGTCTACCTAAGGCCGATGGTGCTCCCGATCTTCAGGATGCTGCCCAGATTCATCTCAGACTATACAGGCTTTATCAAGAAGCAGGGGAAGATCCCGTTGGAAGCCCGGAGGAAGCTGCTCACACGTGCGAACGTCCCAATGCCATTGAAGAAGCCTGTTGTATCTTCTGCCATACATTCTTCAGCGAAGTGAATACATGTCTAAATCTAATTTTCTGGTTTACACGCAGGGATCTACGAGTCTGAAAAGTAAAAATACTACCAACCTCAATGATAATAGAACCACAATATTATCTATCTCTGATCGAAGAGAAAAACTATATTTAGAATCAAAATAAGCCATAATTCTCGAAATAAGAAAGATATATAGTTATATTATTGAAAGGGGCCATAACAAAGGAAGTCTGATAAAGAGATACATCATTGAAAGATCATATTAGCTGTTTAATCTTCTTATATCCCTCAGGACCCGACAAGTACATCCTTCTAACAATTTTAGGTTCCGACGCTTAAGCCAAACAAAATATTTGAACCCTCCTTTTGAAGAACAATGCCATGTCGAGTCTACCATTTTAAGGGTATGCGCGTGTCAGCGTAGACGACTCCTCGTCGGGCTCTCTCCTCCTGCTCATTCACCCACTCCTCAAGACCTATTTTGCGCATGCAGATGAGTTAACATGATAGAGCATTCATCTCGACAAGTGGATATAGGGCGCAAGACTTCCTTGATGCAACTAATTTAGGAAGAGATTGGTGCTCCGGCCGGGATTTGAACCCGGGATCAATGGCTCGAAAGGCCACTATGCTTGTCCGGACTACACCACCGGAGCACGGGCTACTAAAAGGATGAAAGGCCCTTTTATAATAGTTGTTGGGTCTATAGCCGAACCCCGATCATACGTCTGGGATAGTTTTTATATGGACGCGTTGGATTATCTGAGGAGGGGCCCGTAGCTCAGTTTGGTTAGAGCGCCTGGCTCATAACCAGGCGGTGGTGGGTTCAAATCCCTCCGGGCCCACCAGTTCCCCGGGTTCACAGAAAGACTTTAAACCCTAGGCATTATTTCCAGAGTTGGGACCCCAAGATCAGTCTTGGACGGAATCGGCTTCAAATCCCATCGATTTGAGGGTCTGACGTATGAGCAAGAAGGAAGAGAAAGCAGAAGAGGAGAAGGTCGAGGAACCCGAAGAGGTAGAGGGGGAAAAGGCCCCGGGGGAGGCCGAAGAGGCGGAAGAGACCGAGGGAGAAGAGGAGCCCGAGGAAAGGCCCGAGGAGGAAGAGGAGCACTACGAGGGCGCCGTCAACAGGGGGGACTTCATCCTGCTGGAGATGACGGGGAGGTCGGAGGAGACGGGTGAAGTCTTCGAGACCACAGACGAGGAGGCCGCCAGGGAGAACGAGCTCTACAGCGATGAAAAGGTCTACGGGCCCCGCCTCGTCGTCGTGGGAGAGGGCTGGGTCCTAAGGGGCCTGGACAAGAGGCTCCCTGGGCTGAAGGAGGGGGAGGGGGCTGAGATAGAGATACCCTCCGATGAGGCCTTCGGGGAGAGGAACCCGAACAACGTCCAGATGATGCCATACAGGGTGCTCAGGTCCAAGGGCATCAACCCCGTTGTGGGGGCCGAGCTTGAGATCGACGGAAGGAACGCCGTCATCAGGAGCGTTGGGGCCGGGAGGGTCCAGGTAGACTACAACCACCCCCTGGCCGGCAACAAGATCGTTTACGACGTCAGGGTCGACAAGCTGATCGAGGACGACTTGGAGAAGATAAGGGCCCTCATCGGAAGGAGGTTCATAGGCGTAGAAACCGGGAAGTTCGGTGTCAAGAAGCTGAAGAGGAAGGTCCGGATAGAGGTCCCTGAAGAGGCCTTCTTCGGGGAGAACATCCAGCTCGCCAAGAGGGGCGTAGCCCTCGACATCCTCAGGTTCTTCCCAGAGCCGGAAGAGGTCGAGTTCGTAGAGGTCGTAAAGAGGACCGGCTGAACCCAGGGGAGGAACCTTGAGGGCTGAGGCGGTCATCGTCGGAGCGGGACCGGCCGGCCTCCTGGCCGCGAGGGAGATCGCCTCGAAGGGCTTCGGGGCCAGGGTTTTCGAGGAACACCAAGCTGTTGGGGAGCCCAGCCACTGCGCAGGCCTCATAAGCGTCGAGGGCCTGAGCCGCCTAGGCGTCGAGCCGTCTGAGGACTTCGTGCAGCAGGAGATATTGGGCGGACGGGTCTACTCCCCCGGCGGGGAGTGCGTTGAGTTCCGTTGTAGGAGGACTAGGGCCTTCGCGGTAGACAGGACCGCCTTCGACCTGTGCCTGGCCGATTCGGCGAGGGGGGAGGGCGCAGAGATCGAAACAGGCAGCCGAGTCGAGGAGTTACTTCTGACAGACGTCGGGGTAGTGGGCGTGAAGGGGAGGGGCTGGGAGGCTCTGAGCTGTCTCGTCGTTGACGCGGAGGGCGCATCCGCCGGTCTCCTCAAGGGGTCGGGGCTCCTTCCCCGCCCCAAGGGAGCCCTCGCGGGGGTCAACGTGGATGTCGGGGGGGTCGAGCTTGAGCCCCAAATGGTGGAGGTCTGGCTCGGCGGGGAGATCGCGCCGGGCTTCTTCGCATGGGTGATACCGACCGGTGAAGGCGCAGCGCGGTGCGGCCTTGCTTGCAGGGGGGGAGGAGCGGTAGAACGGCTTGAGAGGTTCCTGGTGAGGAGGTTCGGCACAGTGGAAGCATCT
>CAYGAH010000209.1:0-1759 GCA_964347685.1 uncultured Candidatus Bathyarchaeia archaeon
ACACGAAACAGAGGGGCCGCCGCCCTCCGAGGGAGGGGCTTCGGGTACCAGCGCCCGCGGGTCGGAGGCTGAGAAGGTAGGCCTCTTCGAGAAGCTCAGCAGCCTGAACGAGACCATGGATGAGGTGGAGGAGGTCAAGAGGGGGGTGCTCGGGCTCCTGGAGAGGGTCAGCAGCCTTGAGGAGCGGTCGGGGGCCCTCAAGGAGGAGTACGCCAGGAGCCTTGTAGAGGCAGACAGGCGGATCTACGCCAGTCTAGGCATAGACGCCGGGGACTACGCCTCTGAGGAGGCCGAGCCTATGGGCCCCCAACCGGCCCTTGGCGTCGTCACCGTCGGCGTCCTGATAACCCTGATCGGGGCGATAATCCTCCTCCCCTTCAGGCTGGTCCCCATCATGAGGCTCATAATAGGTGTGGGTTCCCTCCTCGTGGGGGCGGCCGTCTTGGTGGTTGGCATCCTGAGGATCAGGGGCATCTCGAGGCGTGAGGAAGGGGGGTGAGGCCTTGCCCCCCCTTGTCCCCTTCTTCAGCCCCAACTTCGTCATGTACTGCCTGGGACTCGCCTCATACGTCGAGCCCATCTTCGCGGACGACGGGGAGGTCCCGAGCCTCACCGTGACCGCGGTCGTCCCCGCACTGAACGAGGAGGAGAACATCTCGAGGACCCTTGAGGGGCTGCTCCACCAGACCCGAGCCCTCTCTAGGATAATCGTCGTGGACGACGGAAGCACCGACGGGACGGGAGAGGTGGCCAGGGGTTTCCCGGGGGTCCGGGTCCTGAGGAACCCCCGCAGAATGGGGAAGGCCGAGAGCATCAACAGGGCTCTGGGTCACGTCTTCACAGACCTCGTACTGGTCGTCGACGCGGACACAACCCTCGAGGATGGTTTCGTCGATAAGGCCCTTAGGGCCTTCTCCGACGGGGATGTCGTGGCGGCGGGCGGCTTCGTGGTGCCCTCAAGGGAGAGCAAGAACAGGCTGATAAGGGACGGGAGGGTCGTAGAGTACTTCTACGCTCAGTCGACCCTTAAGCGGGGCCAGAACCTCTTCAACGGCCAGTTCGTGGTCTCCGGGTGCTGCGCCGTGTTCAGGTCCTCGGTCCTGAAGGAGGTGGGCTTCCCAGGGGAGACTATCACCGAGGACCTGGACCTGACCTGGTCGCTGGAGAGGAGGGGTTACAGGACGACTGTGGTGGAAGGGTACGCCTACACCCTAGAGCCCAGGGGCCTCCGCCAGTACTTGAACCAGATCAGGAGGTGGTACATGGGTTTCTTCCAGTCCCTACTCAAGCACGGCACAGGGGTCCTGGAGAACGGGCCCCTATCCCTCACTGTGGCCATGATCCTGATGGAGAGCCTATTCTTCACCTTCTTCTGGGTGGCCTTGATGGGCGTCGCCCTTCTGCTCCCCCTCGTGAACGGGGAGCTTGGGGCTCTGAGGTGGCTTGTTCCCACAGTGGTCAGCGTCGACCTGGTGACCGTCCTCTTCCCGGCCGTATTCAAGGCCTACGGGGCCGGGGTGCACAGGGAGTTCCTCACGGGCCTCCCAGTATACTACTTCCTTAGGGTGGTGAACGCCTTCACATGGTGGGTTACCCTCCTGGAGTGGCTCTTCGGGCTTGGGACGGCCTGGAGGAAGGTTAACTAGTCTGGGTCCTAGAGCCCTTAAAATATGGCTTCGACCCTATCTGCCCCCATGTCAGATTACTTCGAGTCCCAGCCCCCGGAGGAGGAGATCGTGGAGCGGGTTGGGGGCTTCCC
>CAYGAH010000210.1:0-8337 GCA_964347685.1 uncultured Candidatus Bathyarchaeia archaeon
GAGTCTTTCCTCGTTTGACAGCTCGAAGAAGATGTCACAGAGGCGTTCCACGTTCAAGACCTGTTTTGCTATCATTATAGGAGATTGAAATACCTTTTTGCGGAGCGCGCGCGGATAGAAGGTGGTGCGCGCGACTCTTTTTATGTGCTATTTATTAGCCGTTAGAATAGGTGCTGAGAGCGTTTTTCCCGGTATCCGCTTCCATCCACCAAATATGTATTGACAATCAAATTGACTGGACAATTATTTGCGGAAACGCAAAAGGCAGAAGATTTCGGTTTTAGACGCGTATAAACTATTTATCAAGGCGACACCTCACATTATTTCAGAGAATCAATAAATGAATAGAATGAATCCTAAGGTTGATGAATATTTAAGTAAAGCCAAAAAGTGGCAGGAAGAATTGGAGAAATTGAGAATGATCATTCTTGACTGTGGGCTGACCGAAGAATTGAAGTGGGGCAAACCTTGTTACACGTTTCAGGATAAAATTTAATCCCCAACCTGTAATAATCTGACGAAGCGCATCGTAGTAAATATCTCAGTCTTAAACTCATCCTATCAAAACCCTGAGCCTCTCGCTGTTTCTTCTCCGCCTCCAAACAATCCATAAATAGGGGGCGACGAAGAACCCGACGACGTACAAATTAATCATCGGAACCGACGCAGAGACCATCATTTAATTATAGATAATGATTAAAACCATTTATATCCTTTCCAGTTACGCACTAGAATGGCTGAGAGACATGGAAGATAGAAAGTTCATTTTAAGCATCTTATTCCTCGTGGGTTTCTTCTTTCTCTTACGTTTCGCCCTTCATCGGTGGATAAGGTACGACGACGAGCAAATGGCAGAACGGCCGAGGGGGCGTTGATAACAGGGGGCGAGAAGGGTCTTGTCGTTCTTGCTCTTACGATGAAATCAGTCGAAGCAAAACCAGCGATTCAGACCGCCCTTCGGCAGCGCCCCTTTTCTCCACCTCGACACTAACATCCGCCAGAGCGTTACAAAATCCCTCAATTCACCTCAGTAGCGTTTATCCGGGTGGAATTATTCCCTGCCCAGCACTTTGGCAGATATTAAAAAGGAAAATACAAGCAAGTTCAAACACTACCGACTCAGCCGGCGAAAACCGAATGAAGATAGGCGTATGCGGAATAGCTTGCGAGAAATGCCCCCAACAACAAAGGACAACAAAGAAACAAAGGAAGGCCCTATCGACCACGAGTACTGCATGTTCCTCGCCGGGACGGGCACATGAAAATCACAAGCGAGCAACCAGACACCCGAGAACGCTCATTCTCCAATAAGGCAACCTTTTCAGACAACCCCCACAGATCCGTGCACGGAATGCTGAACCTATAGCCCTCGGAACCCAAGGATTCACACGGAAAGATGAAAAACCCTGAAACCGCTATGAGCGGTAGCGTTCACAACTGGTGGGGTCGCCCGGATTCGAACCGGGGACCTCGCGGACCCGAGCCGCGAATCTTAGACCAAGCTAGACCACGACCCCCAACCCCACTGATCAAGCCCAGGGGCTTAAAAGGTTCCCTACCCAGATACCTCGTCCCCTATCGTCTTGTTCAGCACCGTCTCCGCTATGTCGCTCCCGTACTCAGCAGTCCTCAGGATGCTCTCTATTATCAGCCTGAGAGCGGGCACGTCCTCGGGGGGAGAGAACTTAATTATCTTGTGGATCGTCTCCGCCTCCATGGCCCTAGTCTGGTCCGCCCTCTCGAGCACCCTGTCCGCCGCATCGTAGTCCTCCTCGAAGAGGGCCTCCACAGCGTCCTCGAAGATGCTCAGCGCGGACTCGCTCAGGGCCCTGAGCTCCCCAACGACCTGGTCGCCCAGGGGGGAGAGGGTTAGGGCCAGCCTGTTCTCGGCTATGTTCACCGCGTGGTCGGCCATCCGCTCCACGGACTTTGTTATAAGCCTGTAGCCTAGGCACTCCCTGGGAGTCCTCATCCCGCTCTCCCTCAGAACGTAGGTGTCGGAGACGGCAACCTTCAGCAGCCTTATTATGTAGAAGCTGAACCTGTCCACCTCGTCGTCCATAGATATTATCTCCCTGGCTAGCTGGGGGTCCTCGGTCGCCAGGGCCATCACGGCTTCCCTGTGCATCGACGCGGCGATGACGCTCATCCTCCTAAGCGCGTCCTTCACGGAGAGGTCCGAGTAGCTGAGGAGTACCTGCAGGGTGAGCTCCTGGGGGAGGTCTGACAGGATCTCCGTCCCCACCAGCTTCTTCCTGACGAAGTCCTTCACGGCGTACCTCTGGGCCGAGTCTATCCTCTTGCTCTGGTTCCTCACCTGTATTATGTTGTAGCCCACCAGGTAGGCAGATACGATGTGCCTCACGACGCTGCCCGGGGTGTCCCCGTCGGAGACGGGGATGACAAACCTCCTAGACTTCTCCTCCCCCTCCGCCCCCTGGGGCTTTATGTTGAGGCTCATGTCCTCCATCTGTGCTATGCTCACCAGGCTCCCCTTCTTCAGCCCCATCTGCTCCACCCAGCTCTTGGGCAGGGATACGATGTACGTGGAGCCCCCGGTGAGCTGGAGCTTCCTCATCTCCTCCAGCGGCTGGCCTCCGCTCAAACCCATCCCCCTGAAATAGGCCCGTCGGAGGTAAATATACCTACCTAGAATATATCAAAGACACGCCTTTCCCCATAGAGCGAAATAATATATATAATCCTCATAGATTCCATGCCCAAAAATATATGCGGGTGATCTATTTACCACCCCCCTCCATAGAACCAGAAGGGAGGGGGAAACTGGATGAGCAAGCAGCCGCATCGAAGCTTGGAGGAAGCAGCCATTCAGCGCAGAGCCGCCCAGGGTCTAGGTGTCCTCAGATGATGGGCTCTGAGCTAGGCAATTTTGAAATACCCATCCCCTCCCCCTAGTCTTGGTGTTCTGTTTGAAGGCTGGCACCCTCCTGAGGAGCTTCACGGCGAAGGACGGAAGGGAGGTCACCCTGAGGGCCCCCAAGTGGTCCGACCTCGACGAGATGCTAGAGTTCATCAACTCCCTGGTGAGGGAGGGCGCAGATATAACGGTGGACAGGGAGTACACCAGGGACCAGGAGGTGGAGTGGCTCGCCGGATACCTCAGCGACCTGGAGAGGGGCGGGGTGGTAGGCATAGCGGCGGAGGTGGACGGAAGGTTCGTGGGGCAGCTCCAGGTGAGCCCAAGGAAGGGGCTCTCAAGCCACGTTGGGGTCCTAGGCATCTCAGTCATGGAGGGGTACAGGGGGATGGGAATAGGGACGGAGATGATGATCGAGGCCGAAGCCCAGGCCAAGAGGCTGGGGATAGAGGTCATCACCCTAGAGGTATTCGCCACAAACGACAGGGCCCTGAGAGTCTACCTCAAGCTGGGTTACGAGATAGTCGGCCGGATACCCAAGGCAGTCAAGAGGGACGGCGTGTACATCGACAGCGTCGTGATGGCCAAGGAGATCTGATACTTAAGACGGGACAAGTAACTTTTTAAGACCCTGATCGCCTTGATACGCCAAGGGAGTGAAGAGGGATGAGCGTGCATCACTCGGACTGGACATCCTCCTGAAGGAGGAAGAGAGGAACGCCCCCAGGGGAAGCCCCGAACTCCCTGTAAAAAAACGGCTTCTGACCCGGAAGGGAAAAATCAGTCTTCTTGGCATAGGTTTCTCCATCCGTCCCGGAATGGGCGAAGCCGGAGGAGCGGCGGGGAGATCGGAATGAAAAGAGAGAACGAGAAGGAAGGGATGGTCGTCACGGCCTGGGAGGTCTCGGGGGAGATAGACTACCAGAAGCTCATGGAGGGCTTCGGCACAAGGCCCCTCACCAAAGACCTCGTCGAGAGGATTGCGAGGCAAGCAGGGTACGTCCACCCGCAGCTTCGCAGGGGGATATTCTTCAGCCACAGGGACCTAGACTGGTGGCTCGACACATACGAGAGGGGGGAGCCGGTGGGGCTATACACGGGGAGGGGGCCCTCCGGCCCCGTCCACCTGGGCCACCTCCTCCCATGGTACTTCACAAGGTACCTGCAGGAGGCCTTCGACGCGGAACTCTACTTCCAGATGACGGACGACGAGAAGTTCCTCGTGAGGCCCGACCTCACCCTCGACCAGACAATGGGGTACACATACGACAACTCCCTTGACCTGATAGCCGTAGGCCTCAGGCCCGGTAAGACCCACATAATATCGGACACGGAGAACATAGACCTCCTCTACAGGCTGGGACTACAGGTCGCGAAGAGGGTCACATACTCCACTATAAAGGCGATATTCGGCCTCACGGACAGCGACAACATAGGGATAATCTGGTTCCCCGCCATCCAGGCTGTCCCATGCTTCCTCCAGTCCGAGCTAGAGGACAGGATGGTGGCCGTGCTCATACCGGCCGCGATAGACCAGGACCCGTACTGGAGGATGACCCGCGACATCGCGGAGAAGCTTGGGTACTACAAGCCCGCCCAGATCCACTCAAAGTTCCTCCCAGGCCTTGGGAAGGGGGGGAAGATGTCTGCTAGCCAGCCAGAGACGGCGATATTCACCACCGATCCTCCGGAGGAGGCGGCCAAGAAGGTGATGGGGGCCTTCACGGGAGGCAGGGCTACGGTACAGGAGCAGAGGGAGCTTGGGGGGGAGCCCTCAGTCTGCAGCATCTTCGCTTACTACTTCTTCCTCTTCGAGGAGGAGGACGATGAGCTGCACGAGCTTGAGATGCGGTGCAGGTCCGGGTCCATCGCATGCGGTGAGTGCAAGGCGAGGCTCGCCGAGAGGGTCGAGAGGTTCCTCACGGTCTTCCAGGCGAGGAGGGAGGAGGCGAGGGACGTTCTCCAGGAATTCCTCGTAGGGCCAGGGGGAGGGAAGCGTTAGGATTGTGGCGGGGAAGAGAGGGACGGTCGTCACCCCCTGGGAGGTCTCGGGGGAGGTAGACTACGGGGAGCTCATAGAGAGGTTCGGCACCAAGCCACTGACCCCGGACCTGCTGGAAAGGATCGGGAGGCACACCGGGGGGCTCCACAGACACCTCCGCAGGGGCGTCTTCTTCAGCCACAGGGACCTGGACCTGGTCCTCGACGGTTACGAGGAGGGGGAAAGGTTCGTCCTTTACACCGGACGGGGGCCCTCCGGGCCAGTCCACCTGGGCCACCTGGTCCCATGGGTCTTCACGAGGCACCTGCAGGAGGCTTTTGGGGCAGAGCTCTTCTTCCAGTTCACGGACGACGAGAGGCTCCTCCTCCTGCCCGGGTTCGACGAGGCTGAGGCTGATCGCTGGGTCTTCGAGAACGCGCGTGACGTCATGGCTTTGGGTTTCGAACCCTCCAGAACGGAGTTCATAGTGAACACTAGGCACCCCCGTGAGGTCTACCCCATAGCCCTGAAGATAGCAAGGAGGATCACATCCTCCACGGTGAGGTCTGTCTTCGGATTCGACGGGGGCTCCTCTCCCGGGATCATGTTCTTCTCGGCGATGCAGGCGGCCCCCTGCTTCATCGCCTCCGAGCGGAGCGGTGGGAGGGTCCCCTGCCTGGTCCCTGCGGGAATAGACCAGGACCCATACTGGAGGATGACAAGGGATGTAGCCGAGAAGCTTGGTTACCCCAAGCCAGCCCAGATCCACTGCAGGATGCTCCCCGGGCTGGGGAGGGAGGCCAAGATGTCCTCATCAATTCCCGAGACCGCCATATACACCACGGACCCGCCTGAAACTGTCGAGAGGAAGATAATGAACGCCGTGACGAGCGAACGCGTTCCGGGGTCATGCCCCATCTACCAGTACAGTTACTTCCTCTTCGAGGAGTCCGACGGCAGCCTCTCGGAACTTGCCGGTCGCTGCTGTTCGGGGGAGGTGGGGTGCGCCGATTGCAAGGCGGAGCTTGCTGGGCTGGTCAACCCATTCCTCAGGAGGCACCAACGCAAAAGATGGGAAGTTAGGGGTTTGGTGGCCCGGATGCTTAGCTAGGAGCTTCGCGCCTGACATTTGGGCGTAATGGGGTAGCTATGCCCCCGCCTGAACCCGAGCCGGGGCCCCTTTTCCTCACTCGGACCACTGGTAGTTGGAGAACTCTATCGCCTCTAGGACCCTGTTGAAGTCCCTGTCCTCGCACTCGAAGGTGTACATCACGAAGCCGTCGAAGGCGAAGAAGTGCATCCTCTTCCTGTGGTAGACGACCCTGGGCTTCGCGATGTCAACGAGCTCCAGGAACTCCCTCCTGAACTTAACCCTGTATGAGCTCGCAGCCTGGGCAGCCGCCGCTGCCGCCGCTCCCCCCACATACGCCAATCTTCTCACCTCCCCCGATTACTTCGTCGCTTCGTGAAATAGGTTCCCAATGGGGGATGTTGGGGGGTCAGGTTCGTTCTTGGAAGGTCACGACCGGTCCTTTTCCTCGTCCTCGAAGGAGAAGACCTCCTCTATGGGCTTGCCGAGGACCCTGGAAACTCTGTATGCAAGCCTCAGTGAGGGGTTGTACTTCCCCTTCTCCATGAAGAGGATCGTCTGACGGGTCACGTCGACCTTCTCGGCTAGAGCCTCCTGAGTCAGGCCGAGTTCGTCCCGGAGCTCCCTTATCCGCGTCTTCATGCCCCTCATTCGCCCTTTCTGTCGTAGTAGGCATGGGACGCCGCGAAAAGCGTCATGCTCCCGAGGGACTCGGCCACGAGCATCAGCGGCATGATGCTCAGGTCCCTCGTGATGGCCATGTACACAGAGAACAGCGAGTTGGTCGCCACGAAGTAGACGAATGCGTTCCTACAAGCCTTGTTCACATTGATGTCGAACCTTTCGTCGGCGTCCTTCCCGAGCAAAATGGGCATGAAACCGAGGAAACCCAGGAAGCCCAGGATGTAGTAGTTCCCGGTGACTGGGCCCAGAAGGGCCAGCGCGCTCAGGAAAGTAAGGTAACCCAGCACGTTATGACGCATCCGTCAAAGCCTCCCCTGTTAACTATTTCTAACGTTAGAAATATATTACGTTAGAAATATTTAACCTTTCCCCTTTTGGCTGGCGGAGTGACTCATGGGTGAGGTCGGGGAGAGTAACTCGTCATTTTTCTGGATCGGTGCGCGCGTGCAGCTCGTTTTCCTTTTTTAGGGACGAAGCCTCTACAAGATTTAGGTGGGAAGGGGGTAGAAGCGGAAGCCTTAGGAAAACACTCCGTCGCGCGCGATAGCCCTGTATTAAGGAATGTCTGTGTTAGCGAGACACCAAATGATCTTGGATTGGTCGGTGTGCCGGCGCGCTCAGGGTATGGGCGTGCTTGTGCAGAGAAAGTCGGTTGATCCTAGTTTAGTTGACGATTCGATTTCGAGACCTGTTCTCCATTTCTGGAATAAGTTTGGTCCTTTAGTTAAAGACGTAAGGGAACAGTTTAATGCTCCAACTACAGCCCCACGATGCCTGTCGTGCAGCTACCCCTCCAGGCCTTAGAGGTCAAAGGTGTGGAGGCTCTAAAGAAAATGTAGAGGCTACTCTTTCCCAGAAGTCTTGCTTGTTTACTTTTTCCCGACGTATATCCCGTATCCCAAGTACTCCGTGAGGTTGTCGGGCGTAATCCCCTTTGACCGTACGTCCTTCACGAACCTCCTGTAGTCCGGGCTCCTGGTGTACAGGGATAGCATTCTGTACATGCTGCGCAGCATCCCCCCGTAGCCGTACCGTCGGACCAACTCCTTCGCCTCTTTTCGCACCTGGATTTCATAGGTCCTCGCGACTATCTCCTTAAGCCCAGCGCCCTCCAGCAGCCCCGCCCAGCCTTCAGAGGTCAGGGGCTTCACGTGGGCGCCCAGGTCCTGGGACGCCCATGCGACCACCTCGGGCGGTGGCGGCATCTTGAGCAGGGTGGTTTCGTTGAGGCCGACGTATCCCCCGGGCTTCGTCACCCGGGGGTACTCGTTGATCGCTATCTCCTTGTCCTCCGGGAAGACGGTTACGGACTCGGTGATGCCGGCATCGAAGGTGCCGTCCTCGAAGGGGAGGTCCTGCGCGTCCGCCACCCTGAACTCGACCCTGTCCGTCACCCCCTCCCTCTCCGCCCTCTCCCTGGACCTCTCGATCATCGCCTCGAGGATGTCCACGCCGACCACCCTGCAGCCGTGCCTCCTCGCCAGGTAGCAGGGAGTCTGCCCGGCGCCGCATCCCACGTCGAGGACGTGGCTGCCCTCTCCTACGTGGCACAGCTCGACGAGCTCCTCCGTGGCCCCGAGGCCTCCGTAGTGTTTCGTGAGGCCCGCCTCTGCTGCGAAGTCGAAGAAGTGTGGCTTCTCATCCTTCTGTTCGCTCTTCTGGGCCATGTCGATCACTTTTTCGAGTTTGACTCGAATTCGAGTA
>CAYGAH010000211.1:0-18556 GCA_964347685.1 uncultured Candidatus Bathyarchaeia archaeon
CTGACAGACGTCGGGGTAGTGGGCGTGAAGGGGAGGGGCTGGGAGGCTCTGAGCTGTCTCGTCGTTGACGCGGAGGGCGCATCCGCCGGTCTCCTCAAGGGGTCGGGGCTCCTTCCCCACCCCAAGGGAGCCCTCGCGGGGGTCAACGTGGAGGTCGTGGGGGTCGAGCTTGAGCCTCAGATGGTGGAGGTCTGGCTCGGCGGGGAGATCGCGCCGGGCCTATTCGCATGGGTGATACCGACCGGTGAAGGCGCAGCGAGGTGTGGCCTTGCTTGCAGGGGTGGAGGAGCGGCAGAACGGCTTGATAGGTTCCTGGGGAGGAGGTTCGGCACAGTGGAAGCCTCTAAACCCAGGGGTGGCATCGTCCTCACCGGCGGCCCCATAAGCCGGACCTACTCGGGTGGGCTGCTGGTGGCGGGGGACGCGGCGGGCCAGACCAAGCCGACCACAGGAGGCGGCGTCGTTATGGGGGGGCTGTGCGCAGTCGAGGCAGGCAAGACCGCCGTCGAAGCCTTGGAGGCCGGAGACGCCTCCTCCCGTTTCCTAGAAAGGTATCAGAGGGCCTGGTCTTCTTCGCTGGGAGGCGAGTTCAGGTCGATGCTCCTATCGAGGAGGCTCCTCGACAGGCTTCCAGACGAAAGGATAGACAGGGCCTTCGCCTCCTTCAAGGGGGAGGGGCTGGAGGGCGAGCTGGAGAGGCTCGTTGAGGGGGGGGACATGGACCTCCAGGGCGGGGTCATAAGGGCCGCCCTCAGTGACAGGAGGCTCTTCGGGATAGCTCTGAAGGCCGCTGGGAGGCTGGCCCTGGGGGAGCTGAGGGCCCTCGTCAACCTTTAAATAGGATAGGAGGGGGCTTGTATTTTGGCAGAGCTACATGTCGACTTGCATATCCTGCGGCAAGAGGATAGCCCCGAGGGAGAAGGCGGTGAAGCTCGCCTGCCCCTCCTGCGGGGCCGTCACCATCTGGCGCTGTGAGAAGTGCAGGCTATTCGGCCGAGAGTACCACTGCCCTGCCTGCGGATTCACGGGGCCATAGAGCCCGACCTTCGGGCCTAACCATCCGAAAACAATTGTACCGATGACGATCCGGCATCAGCCCATCATCGAACTTTATTTGGCCCAAAGTCGATGCTGCCCAGGATGCGAGGCGCCATGAACCGGCGCCGGGCGACCACTTCATAAACCCTCCCAACGTGTTACATTGATCGGCGCATGGCAGAAACAGGACGAGCTGAGGGCATCACGGTTCGGGGCCTCTTGGTCTATGCATCGCTCTTCGTCGCGATATATTTGGGTTTCAAGCTAATACCCAGCGGTTGGCTCGAGGTCCTGACAGCAAGAACCTCCTCGGCCCTCCTGGGCCTCCTCGGTCTATCTTCGAGCTGTGGCGTCGATGACTCAGGGGCTTACCTGAGCCTGGTCGGTGGGATGAGGGACGTCCGTGTGGCGATCATAAGGGAGTGCACGGCGATCCACGTATGGGGCGTCCTGGCCGGTCTGGTAGTTCCTCTGGCGGGGGCGGATTGGGCCAGGAAGGCGTTGAGCCTTGTGTCGGGGGGGCTTCTCGTCTTCGTCATGAACCTCACCCGCATACTGCTCACCGTTTTTCTGACGGCCTACGACGTCCCGCCCTTCACCTGGTTCTTCACGAGCCCCACGGTGGAGACCTACCACTACCCCGTCAGCTTCGCATATGGCGTTGCGGGGATAACCATCCTCATCCTGGTCATCGACAGGTTCTTCCTGCCCGAGCTGGGGGAGTTCCTGGTGAGCATCCCTTCGGTCCTGAAGAGGGCAAAGTAGAATCTACACCAAGACGATCCCATTGCTGAGCCTAACCGATGTAAGAGGAACTTTCGTTGGAGAAGGCCCACGGGGGCAGGGGTCTACCTGAGGAGGGATAGGTCTCCTGTGACCCTGTCCAATTTGTCGGATCTGTCCGGGCCCAGCCCCAGGGCCGTCACCGTTCCGGGGGGGACCTCCGTGTGGCCGGCGTCTTGTATGAGGACGTTGACTATGTCAAGCTCCTCCGCCCTCTCAGCTAGCTCCTCAAGCTCCTCCAGCGAATCGACCTCTAGCGCGACCTTCTTTGCCCCCTCGTCCCGCCACCCGCGCCACTCCTTTGAATGGGTCTTCTTTGCCTCCTCGCTGGCGGAGACAGCGGCGTGACACGCCTGGGCTATGAGCTTGCCGCAGCTCATCCCCAGGTCGGTTCGGAGGACTATGCACATCTTGTACTCGAAGGCGCCCTCCATCCTCAGGGCACCAGCCTGTCCCTGTCCCTGGGGAACATGGTGCACTCTCTGATGTTTCCCATCCCCGTCACTGCCATGGTCAGCCTCTCAAGCCCTATGCTCCACCCCGCGTGGGGCGGGGCCCCGTAGGAGAAGCTCTCTATGTAGTACCCGAAGTCTCCGGGGTCGAGGCCCTTCTTCCTGAGCTGTTTGCGGAGGAGCTCCGGGAGGTGGATCCTCTGGGTCCCGCTGCTCACCTCCAGCCCTCCGTATATGAGGTCGAAGGCGTGGACGATCTCGGGGTCGTCCTCGTGGGGCATGGCGTAGAAGGCCTTCTGAACCGAGGGCCAGTCCTTAATGAAGAAGGCCTCCTCCCCGACGAGGCCAGTGAGCATCCTCTCCTGGCCCTTGGAGAAGTCGTCCCCCCATACGATCTCCTCCCCGGCCCCCTGTAGGAGCTCGACCGCCTCGGTGTAGGTGATCCTCCTGAAGGGGAGCAACGGGATCTCCAGGTCCCTCCCCAGGGCTTCAAGCTCCTCGGTGCAGTCCTCCTTCACCTCCTTGAGCACGTGGACTAATAGCTCCTCCAGCACCCTCATCACCGCCTCGTCGTCTGCGAAGGCCTGCTCTATGTCCATCTGCCTCAACTCGTTGAGGTGGGTAGGCGTGTTGAACTTCTCCGCCCTCCAGACGGGGACGACGGTGTACACCTTCTCGAAGCTCATGGCGCACATCTGCTTGTACAGCTGGGGGCTCTGGGCGAGATACGCCGTTTTCTCGAAGTAGGGGATCTGGAATAGGTCAGCACCCCCCTCGGATGCTGAGGCGATTATGCAGGGGGGCTGGATCTCGATGTAGCCCCTATCGGTCAGGAAACTTCTGAAGGAGGTCAGGATCTGGTCCTGGATGCTGAATACGGCGTGGGTTGTGGGGGTCCTGAAGTCCAGGAATCGGTAGTTGAGCCTCGTCTCCAGCTCCGACCTGACGTTCCCTTGGACGTCGATGGGGATGGGCTGCTCCGACCTGTTGAGGACCTGGATGCTTTCGGGGACGAACTCGACGCCTGCGTGGACTATCCCGCTCTCGACCGCCCTGCCAGTCACGGCGATGACGTCCTCCCTGCCCAGCCCCAGCTCCATCAACTCCTCCTGGTGGCCCTTGACGGTGACCTGGACCTCCCCTGTCATGTCCCGGACCATTATGAACCTTATCCTGGCCAGGTCCCTGGTCCTTTCCACCCAACCCGCGATGGTCACCTTCTCCCCCAGGCGTTCCTTGGCCTCCTCGATGTAGGTGCGCTCGAACATGGGAATAGACTCCAACCCCGGCTAAGGCTAAGGGAAGAGAATAGGGTAGGGTATAAAAACTTTGGTCGGCTCAGTAGGTGTACTCGACGCGGAGGTCCATGTTCCTGACCTTCTTCGCTACCTCCGTGAGCGACTGGATGCGCTTCTTGCTGAGCTTCCTAGAGCCCCTCCCCCTGAGCACCAGCCTGGTCTCCGTGCTCCCGTCGGGCAGCCATATTATGTTTATGGTGACTATGTGCTGGCTCGCGAAGAGGTCCTCAAGGAACTTCCTGTCGTTTACCCCCGACTCCACCACAAGGGCCCTCTTGTTGAGGTCGTCGCCCAGCTCCCGGGTGAGCTTGGGGTAGCTGTTGAACTTGGCCACGTCCCCCCGACCCACGACGAGGACGAGGAAGCCGCCGGCGTCGACCACGTTCTCTAGGTTCGCCTTCTGTATGAGGGGGTACCGGCCCTCGATCTCCAGGAGTCGCTTTGCCACCTTCATGTAGAAGTCTGTTACCTTGCCCTCCCTGAGCTTCTGCTGGCACTTGGAACAGAGCATCCCGCTCTTGAGGCAGAACTCACACAGCTGCAACTGCACTCGATGGTTCCTCCGGCACCCCGGAGGAGTCCGTGCGAGACGCTCTTCCCATCCGTCTTCAGGCCCTTATCCTTATCTCTATGGTGCTCACGTTCGAGGGCCCGCTCCTTTCATCGGACTCTAGGTGCTCGGTGCCTATCTTAATGTCCTCTATCTTGAGGTCGGGCATGAACCTGTTCCTGGTGACCTCAACCACATCGACGGCCCTGCTTATGGCACGGCCCCTCGCCTTCACTATTACCTCCTCCTCCCCGCTCTTCAGCAGGGTCATGCAGGCTAGCACGTAGTTCAGCACGGGTTTCCTTCCGATGAAAACGGTGTTAGATCTCGACACTCCGACTCCTCCACATTGGTCATGTTTTAGGGTGTGCTATCTTAAACGGTCGTTGAGTTAAAAGGTTATCGTAGATACATATCGGTAATATCACTTTAGTGAAACGTTCCCAAAATACATGGTAAATAGAGAAAATACGGGCCTACCCGGCCCTCTTGAGCACCCTCCCAGGGGCCGCGCCTGTGTGCTTCCCCTTCTCCACGACGGGGACGCCGTTCACTAAGACGTACCTTACCCCCTTAGGGTACCGCCGGGTCTCGATCTCGTCGCTCAGAACCCCGAGCCTGGGAAGGTCCATCAGGACTATGTCGGCGTAGCCCCCCTCCCTGAGGACCCCCCTGCCCTCCAGGTTGTGGACCCGTGCGGGCATAGCCGCCGTCTTCTGGACAGCCTCCTCTAGGGTGAAGATGCCACCGTCCCTGACGTACTTCGCGTAGAACATGGGGTAGGCGCTGAAGGTGTTTATGCCCGGGAAGCTGTAGGGAGGGCTCTTGGCCTGGTACTTGTCGTCGAAGACGCTCGTGTCCAGGCCCACCATCCCCCTCGGGTGTTTGTAGTACTGTAGGTAGGCCTCTCCGGGCATGAGCTGGCCCGTTGCCCCCCTCGCGTCCGGGTCCTCTGCTATGATGTCGAAGTATGTGTCCCACTCGTCGGCCCCCCTCTCCTTCGCTATCTGGGCTATGGACTTCCCGTCCACGCCGGGGACACTGCTCCTCAGGACGTAGACGTTGTCTGCCCACCTGGGGTTGGTGTTCGGGTTGTAGGCCACCCTTATGAACCACTTCCCCTTCCTGATGGCGTCCTTCACCTCATCCCTGAAATCCTCCACCCTGAGCCACTCTGAGAACTCTTCCCTGCCCCCCAGCTCCCTCAGCCAGGGCTCGTATAGGCTGCAGAGGTACGGCATCACGGCGAACCCGCTCCTTGTCATCTGGGGGATGGCGTCCCACGTGACGTCAAGCTCCCCATCCGAGTCCCCGGTGATCATGTCTATGGTGACCTTCACGTTGGCGGCCTCAAGCTCTTCTGGCGGAGAGGGGTATATCTGCCAGCCCGTGGAGAGGTGGGCGAAGTGGAGGCAGACCCCTGTCCTCTTGTGGACGTCGACGCACTCCATGAGGGCCGTGATCTTCTCGTTGGGAACGTGGCCGGCCGCTATGCCCCTCCTCCTCCCCGTCCTCCTCCAGTGGGGGCAGTAGACGCCGTCGTACTCCTTGAGCACAGAGACGCCGTCTACGATCTCCTCGTGGGCGGCGAAGACGTCGGGGTCGTAGTCTAGGCCCGCGCTCATTCCGATGCAGCCCTCCTTCATGGCCTCGTGGATGAGCTCCCTCATCTGGGCCTGCTCCTCCTCGGTGGAGTGGCGCTTGTAGTCGAGGCCCATCACCTTCGTCCTGATGGTGCCGTGGCCGACGAGGGGGGCGTAGTTCATGGAGATTCCTGCCTCCTCGACCCTCTCGAAGTAGCCCCCCATGGTCCTCCAGTCCAGGGTCCAGCCGAAGGCCTCCCCCATCCAATCGTTCACCTGCTCGAGCGGGTAGTAGGGCTTCTTTGGGTAGTATTTGTATGGGTCCAGGTCTGGAAGGTGGTCCCTTAGGAGAGATGGGACCCTGACGTACTCGCCAAGGGGCGCCTGTGAGCCCCCGCACTGTCCCCCTACGAAGGTGGTGACCCCCTGCATCACGTAGCTCTCGCACCTGGGGAACCAGAGGAGAGTCCAGTCTGCGTGGCTGTGGGCGTCTATGAATCCGGGTAGTGCCGTCAGCCCCCTCGCGTTTATGGTCCTCTCGGCGTCTCCTTTGACCTCGCCGATAGAGGCCACCTTGTCTCCTCTCACGCCTATGCTGCCCTTGCAGGCCTTCTTCCCCGTCCCCTCTACGATGGTGGCGTCCTTTATCAGCAAATCATAATCTTCCAAAACTATCTCCTCCCAGTAATTGATGCGAATCCTGTTATTAGATAATCGATGCCTTCTCGCCAAATTCAGCTATCTGGAGTTCGTGCCTCTGTGGGTGGGGTTTGGTGGAGATTTGGAAAGAGAGCCGTACCTGACCTCGACACAATCCTGGCTCTCCGACCTTGAAGATCGGTGAGTGTGGTCGGGTCCAACACAGAAACCAGATTATTGCGCCAGATACGCGATGAAAGGGGGCGACCCCGAGGAGGACGAGTCTTCCACAGGCCGTAGAAATCCCACTTTACGGGGTCGCCCGTAATAATGGGGTATCCGTATAAAAATAGGATTTGTGGAGACTGGATTTTTCACGGTCATCTGGGCTGCTATAATCGGTCGATGATTCTGGGCCGTCCTATGTATTCAAAACAACAATCGGGGGTACATTCAAAGGGTCATTGGGCCCGAACTGAAAGGGCGGTTCGTGCCTTTTCACAGTCTTCTACCTCTCTGCGTTTCAATTAGATAAGCGAGAACCAAGGACAGATGGGTTTAAATCTTTTAACAAGGAACAGAGAACTCTCGCCTGAATAGGATAAATAAAAACTAGGATCTCCTCCGAGGCGCGCAAAGGGAGCTGGGTCTACCAGTCCACCTCAGCGCTGTTTAAAGACATCGGGACGTCTACTTTGTCGACTTTTTAGTTTTTTTCTCAGAAACCTTCTTTGATGGCTTCTTCGCAGCCTGAGGCTTCGCGACTGATACTTTTGCCTCTGGTTTTGATGGCTCCTTCCTTGCTTTGGGTTTGGGGGCCTCTTTCTTCACCGTCTCCTTTTTTGGCTTCTTGGGCTTTGCAGGTGCTTTCACGGGTTTCGGTTTCGCTTTCCTTTTCTTTGGCTTCTCCTCTTCGCTTATGAAGGGGCTCTCCACGCCTGCCAAGACTACGGTTGCCCTCAGCTTGCCTTCCATTTCGCTGTCCACGGTGGCGCCCCAAGCAACCTTTGCGCTCGGTGAGACCCTTTCTAAGACCAGCTCCCCGGCTCTGTTGACGTCTTCCAGAGTCATGTCCTCACCGCCCTCGATCTGGACGAGTGCGCCCTCTGCTTCCCTTATGTCTCCTATGTCAAGGAGCTGGGTGTCCAAAGCCTTCTCAACTGCGTCCTCGACCTTGGTGTCCCCTGACCCCTCTCCGAAGCCGATGGCACAGACCCCTGCGTCCTTCATGATCGCTCTCACGTCGGCGAAGTCCAGGTTCATTAGGCCTGGAGCGGCGAGCGTCTCCGATAAGTTCTTTATGAAGGCCACTATGCTGTCATTCGCGACCCCGAACGCCTCCTTTATAGGTAGGCAGCCCACGACTTTCCTGAGGCTATTGTTGTCGATCACGATCACCGAGTCACAGATCTCGAGCAGCTTCTTCAGCCCATCCTTGGCTTTGTCAAGCCTCGTGCCCTCGACCTCAAAAGGTATGGTGACCACGCCCACCGTCAGGCTCCCCAGCCCCCTTGCGATCTTCGCAACGACGGGCGCGGCTCCCGTCCCGGTCCCGCCCCCAAGGGTCGTCGTTATGATGACCAGGTCCGAGTCGTCTATAGCCCTCTCTATGTCTATTGCGCTCTCTTCGGCGGCCAGTAAGCCCTGTTCGGGGAAGCCACCGCACCCGAGCCCCCCTGTGGTCTTGTATCCCAGCAGTATCCTCTCGTCGGCCTTGGTTATGCTTAGGTGCTGCGCGTCGCTGTTGAGCGCCAGTATTCTCGCGCCGACGATGCCCTTTTTCATCCAAGAGACTATGTTGCACCCTCCACCCCCTACGCCCAAGACGCTTATCCTGGGGATGGCATCCTTTGCGACCTCCTCGATGCTCCTGTCCAAGAACGTCTCCGATGTCATCTCCACTTCTACTACCAAGTTGTCTTCACCCTGTTTGTCGCTGATACCTATTTTAGATCTCGATATATGGATGTGTGAGTCACTTGACCCAACACACACCATCCAAAGGCTGGTGCTTGAGACCGGTCGCATCAGATCGATCGAAGAAATATGAGGTTCGATCTAAGGGGAAGTTTGTCAAGGCCTCGGTCGGATGAACAGAGTTCGAGAGGGGCTACAGTAGTGAGACTACGTCTTGGTATATGGCGCCTATGAACCTTTCCAAGGATACGACCGCCCCCTGGGACGGCCTCACCTCTACCCTGAAGTACTCGTAGGGGTGCGAGTATAGGCCCACCCCGGTCGTGGTGGGCGGGTCCACCATGGTCGAGTTGAGCTGGTTGAAGTTTATCTCGATCCGGAACCGTTCCCCGCTCTCAAGCAGGGTGTTGCCGTCTCCTGCCACCTCGTAGATGGTGGTGACGGTACCGTTGGCCTGGTATATCTCGGCGTGGCACCTCGGGTTCTGATAGGTCAGGGTCAGCTTGCTGTCCGAAACATCTATAGGCTCCTTCCCCTGGGACAGCCGGATGTAGAAGACGATCTTAGTCATGTTCACCGAGTCCTGGTTCGATGAGACGTTGAAGTGGGCTATCACGTCCCCGTCCAGGAGTATCGATGAAGAGGCCTCCTGTATGGAGGAGGCTATGACCGCCTGGGTCTTCTGAGATGTAAGGAAGCCCATGTTCAGCACCACGAATGCGAATGCGGCAGCCGTAATCACGAAGGCCACCAGGATTATGGCGGTCTCAAGGCCCGTCATCCCTCTGCGGTCTCTCAAATGGAGCTTACTTGACATCCTTTCTTCAGGTCCTCCCTAACGGCCCTAAAGCCCTTGAACCCCGGAACTTATATAATGAATGCGGAATTTTGCAATGTATGATAAATAAGAATCGTTTACAATAGCTTGACGATTTCTATTCAGCGTTCATGTCGCGCATACGTTTCACTACTATGGATTCTAGGTATATTTAATATAATTTTGGCTTAAAATGGGCGAGGCTTCAGGGCTCTACTGCCTGCGTATGTTCCGGGTCAGCGGCGCCTGTACCTGTCGTTCCTCCACGCGTCCGCCGTGTCGCTGTATATTCCCCTCTCCCAGTAGCCCAGCCTGTTGTCCTCCGTGAATGTGATGCGGGTCACCCACATGGGGGACTTGTAGGCGTACTTCTGGGGCACCACCAGCCTCATGGGGCCTCCGAGGGGCTGGGGCAGGTCCTCCCCGTTCAGCCTGTGAGCGAGGATGATGTCGTCTCCCTTCAGGGCCTCAATCGGCAGGGATGTGGTGTACCCGTCGGCGCACTCGAACCATGAGTACTTCGCCGCCTTCTTGGGCCTCACCCTCTCCATAAGGGCCTTGAAGGGCACACCCTCCCACCTCTGGTCCAGGACGCTCCACCCCTCAACGCAGTGGAAGTCGCTTACTGACTCCCCCTGGGGAAGCTCCATGAAGGACCTCCAGTCCAGCTCCACGGGGTACTCCACCTCCCCGTCCACGACGAGCCTCCAATCCTCTTTGTCGATCTCGGGGAGGTTGCGGGTTATGCCCGGGTGGTCTATTCCCCACCTCAGGATCGACTTTATTTCCCTCTGGTTCGGGGGCAGCTTCCCCTCTTCCTTCTTCCTCCCGAAGAACAAGTCCCTCGTGGAGTCTTCGCCCCCGAGGGCAATAAAGGTGCTGCCTTATGAGGGGCTACTGCCTTTAAGCTGTAGTGAGAGGTATGATCTGACCATGCCCGGTTTGAGGGAGAGAGCCGAGAAGATAATCGAACTCCTTGAGGAGGAGTACCCAGACGTTGAAGGAACGGTGCTCAACTGGGAGACCCCCCTGGACCTGCTGGTCGCTACCATCCTCTCGGCCCAGAGCACCGACGAGCAGATCAACAAGATAACCAGAGACCTGTTCAAGAAGTACAGGTCGGCCAATGACTACGCCGAAGCGCCTAGAGAGCAGCTAGAGGAAGACATAAGGTCGTCAGGCTTCTACAAGAGGAAGGCTGAAGCCATACAGGAGGCGGCCAAGACGATTGTAGAGGATTACGGCGGCGAGGTGCCCGACTCCATGGAGGAGCTGACGAGGCTGAAGGGGGTGGCCAGGAAGACTGCGAACATAGTGCTCCAGAACGCCTTCGGAAAGGTCGAGGGGATAGCCGTGGACACCCACGTTATGAGGCTGAGCAGGCGCCTCGGCCTCACCGAGGAGAAGGACAGGGACAAGATAGAGAGGGACCTCATGGGGGCCATACCCAGGTCCAAGTGGTTCGAGGTCAACTACCTGTTCATAGAGCACGGCAGGAGGGTATGCACCGCCAAGAGGCCCGACTGCGCGGGCTGCGTCCTGAAAGAGATCTGCCCCTCGGCCTTCACCTTTCCTCATAACAGGCGCGAAAAAAGGGGCTAAGGCTTCTCGAAAAGCCTCTTGTACTTAACCGCCTTGGAGACGGTGCGCTCGTGCTCCCTCGCCACCATCTCCCTCTCCCCCTCCCTTACCTCCCTTATGGGCTTCGCGGGGAGGCCCAGGGCCAGATGGTCGGCTGGTATCACGGCCTTTGGGGGCACGAGGGCGCCTGAGCCGATGATGGCCCCGTCGCCCACCTCGGCCCCGTCTAGGACTATGGCGCCGATGCCGACGAGGACCCTGCTCCCTATCCTGGCTCCGTGGACTACGGCGCCGTGGCTTATGATGGTGTCGTCTCCTATGGAGACTGGGGAGCCCGTGGGAGCCTCTATGACGCAGTTCTCCAGGACCGTGGCCCTCGCCCCTATATCGACCCTGTCGTCGTCCCCCCTGATGACGGCCCCTGTCCAGACGTTCGCCCCCTCCCCCAGGGCGACCTCGCCTATGACCCAGGAGCCCGGGGCCAGGAAGACTGATTCGTCGGCCCTCGGCTCCTTCCCCTCGAAAGAGACCTTCGACATGTTCAAATCCCCACAGCCAATAGGTGCCGGGGTCCCCCGAAAAGTTTTACGAGCGCCTTCCCCGGTCACCTGGGGTCGTGCCGCCCGCAAGCGGGGCATCTATTCGACTGCACGGCCACGTACGTACAGTCCCTGCAGAGCCACCCGCCGCAGCGCTTGCACTTGACGGCCCCCGAGAACAGGCCGATCCTCCCCCCGCACGCAGCGCACGTCTTCGCCACAAAATCACCTACCGTCGGAGAAGGATTTGAGAAGCAGGTTTATTTCAATTGCGCACCCATGGTCGTTGGTGCTTCGGATTCTTTCCCTTCCGGAAAGGCTTTCACGTCCGGGCCCCTTGTTCATCTGGTGCCGATCTTGGATTTCCCGAGGGAGAGGTTCGGATACCATGTGGTATACGACAGGGACATATACGACGCCATAGAATTCGCATCGACCCGCGGCTTCGGCTTCATCGTCCCAGACCTGATGATACCCCGATTCTGGCCGGAGAGGTATTCGTCTTCTGAGAGGAGGAGGGTCAGGAGGCACGCGGAGGGACACGGCGTATCGATCTCCTTCCACGCACCCTCCGACAACCTCAACCTAGCAGCGCCCTACCCCGAGGTTAGGGAGGGCATCCTCAGAAGGATGAGGCTATGCCTGGGACTGGCGAAGGACCTGGAGGCGGAGCGGTTCACCATCCACCCATCCCAGCCTATGGACTTCGCGAGCGGTGGCGGACCCGGGACCTATCTGAGGGACCACTGGGACGTTTACGCTGAGGCGCTGACAGAGGGGATAAGGGGGATAGTCTCGGAATCGGGGGATGTCCAGGTCTGCGTGGAGAACGAGCCCCTCACCCCCTTCGTCGAGGAGGTGCTGGAAGGGCTCATGAAGGAGGAGAACCTTTTCCTGACCCTGGACGCACCTAAGGCCCTCTCCCCAGAGAAGGGCGCACCCCGAGAGCGCGTAGAGGCCTTCTACACGCGGCACATCGACAAGGTCAGGGAGGTCCACCTCCACGACAGGCGCCCCGGGGGGACCTACCACGATGTCCTCGGCCAGGGAGAGGTCGACGTCGGGAGGTGTCTCCGCTTGTTAGCCCCACGCGGCGTCCACTTCACCCTGGAGATACGCCCGAGGGAGAAAGCGCACGATAGCCTGCTCCTGATTAGGAGGCTTTGGGAGGAGGTTTTCTAGGGGCGGCTCAACGGCTCATCCCTAGCATACGCTCGATGGGCTTCCTAGCCCTCTCTGCGATCTCCTGGGGCACTTCGACGACGGGCTCCTCCTCTAGGAGGGCCTCGTACGTGTTCTGGAGGGTGATGCGCTTCATGGCGGCGCACTCCGCGTGCTCGCTGGCTGGGAGGAAGGTCTTCCCCGGTATCTCCCTCCTCAGCCTTTCGATCATCCCCACCTCGGTGCCTATGATGAATACCCTAGAGTCCGACTCCCTGCACCGCCTGTACATGCCTCCGGTGGATAGGACGTGGTCGGCCCTATCCTGGAACTCGGGCTCGCACTCGGGGTGGACTATCAGCTCGGCGTCGGGGTACCTCTTCTTAAGCTCCATCGCCTCGTCCCCGGCTCCGAAGAACCTGTGGACGTTGCAGAACCCCTCAGCCGGAACGGTTATCAGCTCCTTCTCGGGGTGGCGCTTAGAGACGTAGTAGGTGAGGTTCTTGTCTGGACCGAAGAGGACGGTCTCGGAGCCAAGCTGACCTATGATCTCGGCCGCGTTCGCAGATGTGCACATCACGTCAGCCTCTGCCTTCGCCTCTGCGAGGGTGTTAACGTAGAGGACGACGGGGGCCCCGGGGTGTGCCTCCTTTGCCTCCCTGAGCACCCCCACCGGGAGCATGGCGGCCATGGGGCATCGGGCCGAGATCGAAGGCAGCACCACCCTCTTGTCGGGGTTGAGGATTGATGCCGTCTCCGCCATGAAGTCGACGCCGCAGAAGACGATGAGCCCAGCTTCCTCGACGGATTGGGCCCTCCTGCATAGCTCAAGGGAGTCCCCCACGAAGTCGGCTATCTCCTGGATATCTGGTATCTGGTAGTTGTGAGCTAGGAGGAGGGCCTTCTTCTCTTCCTTCAGCTCGACGATTTTTCTCTGGAGTCCGGCTGCTTCCGACTTTTTCAACCCTATTCCTTCAGAAGCATCTCTATCTCGAATTTAACGTTTAGGCTCCTAACCGAGTGGGTGAGGCTCCCCATGGAGACTACGTCCACCCCCGTCGCCGCGTACTCCTCAACGTTCTCTTTGGTGATTCCCCCGGACGCCTCGAAGAGCCTCCCCTCCCTGAGGCCCTTCCCTTCAAGGGCGGATAGGCAGCTCTCTATCTCCTCTGGGGGCATGTTGTCGAGCATTACGATGTCTGCCCCCGCCCTTGCCGCCTCCTCCGCCTCCCCCGGGCTCCTGACCTCTACCTCTATCTTCTTCGTGAAGCTCACCGATCGCCTAGCCCTCTGCACTGCCTCGGTTATTGAGGAGGCGAGGGCTAGGTGGTTGTCCTTTATCAGGACGCAGTCGTCTAGCCTGAACCTGTGGGTGTCCCCCCCACCCAGCTCGACTGCCCTTTTGTCCAGGTCCCTTATCCCTGGCGCGGTCTTCCTGGTGGCCGCTACCCTCACCCTCGGGTTCACCTGCCCCGCTCTTCTGCGGGTCTCTGCGACGGCTGTGGCTATGCCCGCCATTCGCCCCACGATGTTCAGTGCCGTCCTCTCCCCTGCTAGGAGCGCCCTCGCGGGGCCCTCGACCTCCATGAGGGTCTCCTCGGCTTGGACACTGGCACCGTCCTTCTCCAGGAGTTCGGCGTCGCATCCGAGGAGCCTGAAGACCGTGGCGGCCTCCTCCAGGCCCGCAGCGACCCCTTCCTCCCTGAAGAATAGGCGGCCACGCGCCCTCTGATCCTCCTCGATGAGCGCGAAGGAGGTGATGTCCCCGTATCCCAGGTCCTCCTCGAGGAAGCCCCTGATCTTGCCTTCGATGTAGGAATAGTCGCGATGAACGTCGCCGCCTGTCAATCTTCGTCCCCCTTCCGAGGTTCAGAGAGAAGATTGTCGGCCTTCTTTTATATGTTTATAAGAAGCCGGCTCGGACAACCCTTTTTACCCCGATGGTGGCAAGGATGGGTCGGTGTGTCTGTTGAACTACAAGCGTTACCTTGTCGAGGTGGGGGCTGGGATAGACCTCCACGGGGAGGACGGGACGAAGGCAGCCCAGAGGGCCGTCAAGGACGCGATAAGCCACTCGAGCATGGTGGGGCTGGGCCAGCTCTTCAGGGTTGGGAGCTTCTCCGAGCTTGAGGAGGCACTAATGGTCGACGTCACCGTCGCCGTTCCCGACCCCGAGGGGGTCGACGGGGAGGCCGTGCTGGGAATCCTCCCGGAGGGGAAGAGGAGGATAACCGTCGTGGAGGGGGGCATAAGGTTCCCCACGCCAGAGACGGCCGGGGAGGCCAGGACCCACCCCATAGTGATGGCGAACGCCGTCATAGTCGTCCTCGTCGACGTGGACAGGCTTGAGAGGGCTTAGACGAGGTTGGTCAGCACGGTCATGAGGACCTGGACGATGAGGGAGCTCGCCATCAGGCCCGTGACCACGAGCCTCCCCTTCTCCTCGTAGAACCCCCTGCCGTACCTCCTCTCGGTGTACCACCTTATCACCCCGCCCACCCCGACGGGTACGATGTAGTGGGGCGGCAGGAACATCCCCATGGCGAGCCCCATCATGGAGACGGGGGTGAAGACCTCTAGGAGGGCCCCCAGGACGCCGCCCGCAACGAACGTCCACGGGTTCAGGACCCCGACTATGTTGCCTGAGGTGAGCATCTGCAGGTATACCCTGCTCTGGATGAGGCTCACAGCGGGCATGGTCGGGGTGCCGAAGCCGACGAACCTCCACAGGACGATTGTGAAGAGGGCGCTGAAGACGATGGTAGGGAGCCAGCCCACGATCTTTGCCTTCAGGATGTCCCACCAGGAGACGTCCAGCTGGTCCCTGTACTTATAGTAAGGCAGGGTGCCGTTCCCAGTCCATGGGCTCGGCCTGAAGAGGTAGTAGGTCCAGTAGCCGGTGTAGCCCCTGTATCCGGTGCTGAAGAGGGGGAGGTCGTAGAGGAAGATGGACATAGTCCCCATGCCAATGCCGGTCTCCCCCGACATCTTCGTTATGAGCACCATCTCAACGAAGCTCGCAGCCAGGAAGGAGTAGAGCGTGAAGCCCAGGGCGTAGACCCTTGAGAAGGGGGAGAAAGGGTTGAGGAAGTATGCCAGGGCGAACAGCATAGCAGCCGTGGAGAGCACGATCGTCGCGTATCTCCTATTCGATATGAGCCCCCTGACCAGCACCCTGTATAGGTTGAGGTAGCCCAGGCTCGCCTCCTCGTCGACGTCGTTCACCCCTGATTCCTTCGAGAGCTTCCTACGCACGAGGACTAGTACCGAAAGCAGGATCCCGCCCAGTAGAAGGACCCCTAACGCCGGCCCGATGGAGAACTTGAAGAGGAGGTCGTTGTAGAGGGCCATTGTGTCCCTGGTGTACCCCACTACCCCTTTGGAGATCAGGATTGGTGCTATCAACAGGTATGTGATGAGCCCCGAGGCCATCAGGCTGAGCGAGTTACTGACGTTGATCATGTATCCTATGCAAACGAAGGCCACGCTCAGGGAGACGGCGAACACGAACCCGTCGGGAAGGTATGGCGTTAGATCGAGCGAGGTGAGGTCGTAGCCCCAGAGACTGGGGAGATGCTGCAGGAAGGTGAAGACGAGCCCGATTATTGCCGAGATGCCCACGAGCCTGGCCGAGCCTCCCCCGGTCATGCATGCGTCTACGAGGGAACAGTCGGCGGCGCTGCTCGGCCAGATCATCCTCCTGCTCCTTACCCACTCCTCCTTCAGGATCGTCGAGACGACCAGGCCGAGGATGCTCGTGGGCAGGGTAGCGAACACGAGGAACGCTATGGGGGTGATCCAGTGGCTCGGGTTAAGGCTCCCGGCCAGGACGGCTTCCTTCGGCGGGGCCATCCAGATGGGGAAGTCCAAGCCCTCCTCGTTCTGGAGCATGTAGAGGACGAACCCCAGGCTGTTGTATATCCCCATCGTCGAGACGCTGGTGATCAGAACGTAGGAGAGCTCCCTCCTGGAGGAGCCGCCCCCCAGCTTATGAAAGAGGGAGTAGGCCGCTATCACGGCCACGGCGCCGTACCCGAAGCTCCACCCCAGGTTTATGCTCAGGTAGCCGTTTATCGCGCTGAACAAGACAGCAAGGAGGCCGCCCAGGAGGAGAGCCCTCCCCCTGACCGCCCCCTTCCCCGAAGGCTGGGCTCCCAGCTCCTGCTCACGGGTCGAGTCGTCGCTCAGACGGACCAGCCTCCACGGGGTTTTAATTGAAATCCTTTGGACCGCTTATAAGGCTAAGTCACAATAAGAGATTACCAATGGTGTCTTTTTCGATCAGCCCCGTCGAATGGAAGAAGCCGAGTCCTTCGAACCCCTTTTTATTTGACCCTTCTCCGCCTTTGTGACCAGGGCGTCGGCTTTGACTATGCCCTCTGGGAGGGTTATGGTGAAGGTGGTGCCCTCCCCCACCTTCGACTCCACACCCATGGACCCGCCGTGGGCCTCCACCGCGAGCTTTGCGAAGGACAGCCCTAGCCCCAGTCCCATAGCCTTTGTCGTGTAGAAGGGCACGTAAAGGTTCGGCATCTCCGACTCCGGGATCCCCACCCCTGTGTCGCTCACCGTTATTTGGATCCCTTGGTTCGTTCTCTCGGCCTCCACAGTCAGCCTCCCGCCGTTTGGCATCGCCTCTATCGAGTTCTGTATCAGGTTATCCAACACACGCCTGGTCTTGAAGGGGTCTACGGACACCCTCTCCAGCCCCTCACCCACCCGCAGATCCACTTCGACGTTGTCATGGACTGGGGATTCCTCCACCGATCGGCGTATGAGGGAGGCCAGGTCCGTCTCGACGACGTTGAGGTAGGGGCTCGTAGACGTCCTGAGCTCCTCGACCATCTCCAACGCCCTGCGGGCGTTGCTCTCGATCATCCCGAGCATCCTTGGAGCCTTGTCGGGGGACCTCTCTATGAGCTCTGCAGCCTGGTTTATGATCTGGAGGGGGCCCCTGAGGTCGTGGGCCATCATAGCGGCGACCTTGCTGACGGCGCCCATCCTCTCCGCCTGTATGAGCTTCTCCGTAATCTGCTTGCTCTCCGTCACGTCTCTCGTTACCAGTCCTAGGTCGTTGCCCACCTTGAAGGCACGGGTCTCAAGCCACTTGTCACCATATATTGGGTTGGGGGAGTAGGTCTCGGTGATGTAAGGCTTTCCGGTCTCCAAGACCCCGATGTATCCGCTGTACCTGTCCGACTTTTCTATGCCGGGAACGACATCGGTCATCCTTCTCCCGATCAGGTCCTCCTTCCTAGTTCTCTCCTGGAACAGATCCAACCCGGCTTTGTTGATCTCGACCAGCCTCAGGTCTTGGTCGTATATGGCGAATGAGTCCACGGCAGACTCCATGAAGGCCTCGAACCTCTCCCTGCTCTCCAACGTCTCCAGGGTCCTCTCCTCGACCATCTCCTCGAGGCGCTCTGAGTACTCCCTTAGGGTGCCCTCGCTCTGTTTGAGCTCCCTGAATATCAGGGAGTAAGGCTTGACTACGGCGGTCTGGATGATCGCCTTGTATATGAGGTAGAAGGCGACTATCTTCAGGACATGCCCAATGATGTTCGGCAGCCCGTATACGCCGACGTATAGGGTGAAGGTGATCTCTGATACTATCGTCAAAAAGATCGAGCCCAAGAGCATCTCCACTACATTCGCCTCGAAATGCCCCCGGTTCCTCCACAGTAGGACGAAAGAGACCGCGAGGATGGAGGAGACGAAGTATTCGCTCAGCCTCTTGAAACTGGTCAGCCCGACCCCCTCGATGTAGCAATCGGGGAAGATCTTCCAGTAAAAGATCGAGCCCAAAAGCAGGCCGGTCGCAATGAAATAGACGAGCAGGACACGCTCCCCCTTCAGCTTCCTTTCGAGGAACAGGGGGGCCGCCAGGAAGGTGCCCGCCTTCAGGTATCGGGCCGCTACCCAAAGCTGAGTCGGAAGGTTGGAGTCTTCTCCGGGGAAAACCCCCATGCCCTTGTACGAGAGCGTGTGTAGGCCATCTAGGATGGAGATGAAGAGGAAAGCCACCCCAAGGATCAGGACGTAGTTGTTGTCTGCGATCCTGCGGGAGTTCCAGAGGATGAAGAAGGCCGCCACGCCAACTATTATGCTATACAGCTCTGCTATGCTGTGGAAGAGGAGGTAATTGTATGAGCCCAGGATGGACAGCCCTAACAGGGTCAGCGAAAAAAAGATGAGCTC
>CAYGAH010000212.1:0-5986 GCA_964347685.1 uncultured Candidatus Bathyarchaeia archaeon
TCCCCGTAGACCATGGCGAACTCCCTCCCCACGAAGTCATGAACCGATTCCGGGTCCTCCAGCTCCACCTAGATCGTCATCCTGCAGTTCTCGCCGCCCAGGTCCCTGCAGTCCACAACCCTGCCCCTAGCCACGACCATCCTGTCCCCGATTCCGCAGTTGACGAGGGTGGCCCCCCCCTCGGGGAGCCGGACGTACCCCGTCACGGTGCCCTCCATCTCCCTCCACCTCTTCAACCTGTACCCATCCGACGCGATGACTCCCAGGGCGAAGCAGTGCCTCAGGGACATGGTTTTCCCGCTGTGGGTGAAGGCCTCGCATACGAATACGGGCCTCTCCGAGGCTGCGTGCAGGACCAGCAGGGGCAGTAGGTTCTCCCCCCTCCAGCACCCGACGGGGATACCGTCGTCGCCCAGCTTCGCCATGGCGAAGCACATCTTTGTCCCAAGCCTCTTAGTGAACTGGCCGCACCAGAGGACGTATGCCGCGTCGGCCCCCATCTCCTCTATCGCGGCCTTCATGGCCATGTAGAGCCTGGCTGATTTCACCACGTCATCGAATGAGGGCTCAAGGACGTCATACTCCTCCATCCACCTCCCGGCGAGGCCCTCGGCCTCCTCCGCGTCTGCGCTTTCGTAGAGCTCGAAGAACCTCCCAAGATCGACCGGCTCAGTTTTCAACATTCCAGAGAATATCGGGTTCTTCATCCAAGCTATGCTTTCGACCTTCCAATCCCCTGAGTCAAAGAGGCACGTCTTGGCCCTCTCGACACACGCCGCCGCCTCGATGACCCTCACCTTTCTCTTGACCCCATCCTCTCCGAAGGCCAACTCCACGTTCCCGTGGTCTGCGAGGTACTCGTACGTGTTGAGGGCGTTGCAGAAGGTCTCCTCCTCGCTTGCGATCAGTATGGGTGAGCCGCTCTCGGCGATGTAAATTAGGGGAGAGAACCTGCCCTCGCAGTAGGGGAAGACGACGAGGCCGTCAACGCCGTTCAAGTTTACCCTGAGCAGGTCATCATCCTTCCTGACGACGACCTTCGACCCGGTCTCCAGTCCGAACCTCTCGATGATCCCGTCCATATCTGCTTCATACCCTGCTTCGCCCCCCATCTTGGGGGAGGGGCTTTCGCCGAGCAAAAAAACCGGCACTAATTTTGCGGGTCCCAACCCACCCACCTGAAACTAAAATCAGCTTTTTTATTTTTAAATCATCGACCCCGAGTCGCGGAGGAGCGGTTCAAGGAGGAGAAGCCCATACACCAACGTTCTTTACTTTCTTTTCAACGATAACGTTAATATCTGGGCCCGGACCAATCCGCGCGGTGAGACCTGTGTCGGTTAACATAGTCGAGCAGATGAAGGAGCTGCTCTCAGAGATGAAGAGGACCTTTAGCGTTGAGGCCGCCATCGGAGAGCCGATGAGCCTAGAGGACAAGACCATCATCCCCGTCGCGAAGATGTCTTTCGGGTCAGGGGGTGGAAGCGGATCTGGGGGAGAGGGAGAAGGATCTGGAAGCGGATTCGGCGTTGGAGGGGGCGTGGAGCCCGTCGCGTTTCTCATCGTCTACAGGGGAGTCCCCGGGAAGGAGGGGGTGCAGCTCATGGAGCTGAGGCCCAAGGGGAAGCTCGGGGAGATCGCCTCGGCAATCGCACCTATGGTGATGAGGATGATGGGCAGGAAGGAGACAACGCCGGAACAGGAGAAGGAGAAAGAGGAACTAATGGCAATATAGGGGTCCAAGATGTCGCAGGAAGAGCACACGTTGGGTGGCCTCAGCACCCAGCTGGCGGAGGGGGTCTCCCAAATGGCCGAGGCCGTCAGCGAGATGGACAGACGTTTCGGAGAGCTGCCCATGATGGTAAGGCCCTTCGTAAGGAGGGACTTCAAGTCCAACATGGGGTTCTCCGTCGAGGAGTGGGCAGAGTTCCTCAGGCGCCTCGCAGCGAGGCTCGAGGCAATAAGGGACGCTGCGGGCGGGTCCTCCGGGGAGCTGAGGGCGGTGGCAGAGCCTTTCTTGGAGAGGGCGGACCTGGTCGTCAAGAAGATGAGGGAGTTCCAGAGCTACACCGCAGAATCGCCCAAGAAGCTCGAGATGGCCCCCAAGATGTTCCTGACCGAAGAGATGAGGGAGCAGGCGGGGGCGGCCCCTGAGTACGCGAGGCAGATAGGCCGGGCCGCAGACGGCCTCATCAGGCTTAAGGACCTGATAAGGGAAAGGCTGGGGCCCTGATAAGCCTCAAGACGCCTACGGCTAATCTACCCTAGAAGGGTTGGACTTTTACGCCTCTTCCCTTCGTCCCATGACCCCTCCCATTTTGAACCTAACCAAGCTTGAGGTCGCGTAGATCGAGGCGAGGGCCAGGACCCATGCCCCCGCTATGAAGAGGGGGTTGAGGGCGCTCCTCGTAAGCAGCTCCTCTCCCCCCTCGTAGGGCGCCATCGTGACGGGGTTGAGGAGGCTCTCGGCGGGCGCATAGTCGTCGGTCAAGACCGGGACATCATCTGTCCTCACATCCATGGAGAAGAGGGTCTTCGAGTACACCGCCAGAGTCTCTCCGCGTTTCGGCGCACCCATGGCCCTCTCCGCCAGGCTTTCCGCGTCGTATCTAGTTTGGTCCTTCGTGGCCACAAGGATCAGGTTCTGGACAGCGGACTGAGAGCCGACCTTAGTGTGGAAGATGTAGAGCTGGGGGAAGACCTTGCCCACGGTCCTGTACTCGGCTCTCATCAGGTCCGATGTGTCTCCTATGAAGGAGGAGATGAGGTTTGAGACTATAACGCCGCCGGGGTTGAGGTGCTCCTCGAGGGCCTCGAAGAACTCTCGGGTCATGAGGTGGAAGGGGACGTAGGACTTGGAGTAGGCGTCCAAGACTATTAGGTCGTATCTCCCGGCCCCACCCAGGAAGGCCCTGCCGTCCTCGACGAATACCCTGAGGCGGGGGTCTTCTGGGACCCCGAAGTACTCCCTGGCGACCTGGACCACGTCTGGGTCTATCTCCACAACGTCGATGGAGGCTCCTGGGTAGTACTTAAGGAACTGTTTTGGTCCAGAGAAGCCTCCGCCGCCTATGAAGAGGACGCTATCTATTGCCGGGTTGAAGGCGAAGCCCATGTTGAAGTAGTCGGTGTACCTGAAGGCAGCTTCGTTGGAGCCGTTGAGGTACATGGCGCTGTGGGGCATGTTGTTCAGGTAGAGGACCCTGATCCCCCTGTCCTCCTTGTCCACGACGGTCAGAGTAGAGTATGGGGTCTCCCTCCTCAGCAGGACCCTGCCCCCGGATACCGATAGGGGCCCGGAAAGGAGGGTTGGGGGCAGGAGGATCAGGCCCACCACCACTACGAAGAGGCCCCTCTCGAACCAGGCGAGGCCGATGAAGGAGGCTGCGACGAGGACGAGGCCAAGGGAGAGGATTATGGCCCTGACCCCGAAGGAGGGTATGAGGGCGAAGACCGTGAAGAAGGTCCCGAATATGCTGCCGCCCGTGGATATGGAGTACAGGCTGCCCGAGGTGCCCCCCACCTCGACGAGGCTGCGCGTGGAGAGCCTTATGGCGTAGGGGGAGACCATCCCCAGGAGGCCTGTGGGGAGCCCCAGGAGGAGGGTGGTGGAGACTAGGGGGCCGTACCTGTCGCCCAGGCCTGAGTTTAGGACTGCCTCCATGACGTAGGAAGCCGAGGAGGGGATGAGGAGGGTGAATATGCCAGCGAAGAGGATTATCAGAGAGAGGGTCCTGAAGCTGGGGCTCCTGTCCGCGAGCCTCCCGCCCAGGTAGTACCCTGCGGCCAGTGCGGCCATCACTACACCTATGAGGCTCCCCCAGACGAAGACGCTGTCCCCGAAGCTTGGGGCGAGGAGCCTGCTCCCCACGAGCTCAAGGCCCATGACCACGGCCCCTGAGACGAAGACGTCGAACCTAACACCCCAGACCCGGGACGCACCCCTCAGTCCCATTTGTTACTTACCAAGATTGGGGCGACTTAAAGTCGTTGCCTCGCCCGGGCCTCCCGTAAAACGTTTTAAGCCCCGGCCGGGGTCTATGTTGCGGGTGCGGGGGTACCCGAGTCTGGTCTAAGGGGCGAGACTTAAGATCCGATGGGCTCGGGTGAGAGATCTCGTGGCTCAGGCCTTCGCGGGTTCGAGTCCCGCCCCCCGCACCAGTTTTCGTGTCAGTGGCAGGTCATATTGGTTTTCCGGGGGCGTCGGGATTTTCCGTTCAGCTTCTTTGCGCCTTTCAGTGAATCTCCCGTGGTCTGTGTCGTTGGTTTTGGTTCCTTTTTTGAACCTGTTTTGGTCGTTCCTGTGAATTTCGGTGATGGTCCAGGGTCGATGGCGGTGTTGGAATTTTGGAGAGGGGGTCGTCTTTCGCGAGGCGGAGAGGGGTCGGTGTTTCGTCGTTTAATTGATGCGATTGTGCGCAGGACGGTTAGATTATCGAGTTTTCAGGACTGGTAGGAACCGTCTCAGCGGTGGAAGCAAATCCTTGAGCCGTTCTTTTCTGGGACGAACTTCCCATGGATACTATGCAGCTCGAAAACAGATCATAATAATATGATGAAAACACACTGTAACCATACAATGACCTTCGAGGTTTTGGACCCGACAACACGAGCCCTCGCGGGCTCAAGGTCTTCCACCCGCAGGGTTCCTAGAAGGTCATACCGGGGGGATTCGGCCCATGTCTGAGAGGCTCAGGAAGGCGAGGGAGGCCTACGAAAAGGGCGACGCCGAGGGGACTAGGGAGGCCCACTCGGAGGAGGCGATGGCAGGTGAGGAGCACAAGCTTGAGCAGGGGAAGTACCTCGGGGACATGGTGTACGGGGCCATAGACGGGGTGGTGACCACATTCGCCGTGGTCTCCGGGGTGGTGGGTGCCAGCCTCTCCACGGGGGTCCTCCTCATCCTGGGCTTCGCCAACCTCCTCGCAGACGGCCTGAGCATGGGCGTTGGGGGCTACCTGAGCGCCAAGTCAGAGCAGGACTTCCAGAGAAAGGAGAGGGAGAGGGAGGCCTGGGAGATAGAGCATGTCCCTGAGGGGGAGCGCAGGGAGGTCGAGGAGATATACAGGAGGAAGGGCTTCGAGGGGGAGGACCTGGATCGGGCAATGGAGATCATCACAGGAGACAAGGAGGTCTGGCTGGACACCATGATGGTGGAGGAACTGGGCATCATTGAGGAGCAGAAGAACCCCGCCGCGGCGGGGGTCGCCACGTACCTCTCCTTCGTCGCCGCGGGCTTCATACCCCTCGCCTCCTATCTCCTCGCGGGCGTCCTGAACATTCCCCCGGGTCAGCTTTTCACCCTCGCCATTGCCCTCACCTTCGTGACCCTGTTCGCCGTGGGCTCGGCGAGGTCGCTGATAATCACGAAGCCCTGGTACACCGCTGGCCTGGAGATGCTGGTGCTGGGGGGGCTCACAGCCATAGTCTCCTACTACATAGGAAACATCCTCAGTGGCCTCGTTGGAGCATAGGAGCGCGGGATCGATGGGTGAACTGGAACATCGGAAAGGGCGGCTTTGCTTTATCTTTGAAGCCGACACGACAAGGGTTTGATGAGGATACTAACCTTGAGGGTCGCCTTCGTAGAGCCCCCTAAGAGCTTCTGGTTCGTCATGGGGGAGTACCTTCCCCCGCCCACAGGGGCTCTTCAGCTCGCTGCCTACCTGGAGATGAGGCGCCCGCGGGACGAGATCACAGTAATAGACTGCCAGGCCGAGGGCCTTGACTGGGGAGGGCTGGAGAGGAGGCTGGATTCGGTGGGGCCCGATGTCGTCGCGGTGAGCAGCCTCGCGACCTGCAACGCCTACGTCGTCGTGAGGGCCCTGGAGACCGCAAAGAGGGCGGCCCCAGAGGCGCTTACCATCACTGGGGGCCAGCACTTCACCGCCCTCGCGGAGCCGAGCCTGAGGCAGTTCCCAGTCATAGACGCCGTAGCCAGGGGGGAGGGGGAGGATACCATGGTGGAGGTCGTGGGGGCCCTCGA
>CAYGAH010000213.1:0-10027 GCA_964347685.1 uncultured Candidatus Bathyarchaeia archaeon
ACACCGACAGATGCAGGAAGCTGCTGGAACGGATAGAAGCAGAGGGATAGGCGCGGAACCATGGTGAAAATAGACCCGAATCTTTGCATCGGGTGCGGAAGCTGCGCCCCATACTGCCCCGTCGAGGCGATCGACCTCGAGGACGGGAAGGCCATGGTCGACCTGGGAAGGTGCGTTGAGTGCGGGACATGCGTAAGGGCGGACCCCTGCCCCTTCGACGCCCTGAGCGTGCCGGAGTCATTCGACGGGCTGAGGGAGATAAGGCACTACCTGAGCGACCCGACGACTACCAAGAAGGCTACGGGGGTCCCCGGGAGGGGGACGGAGGAGGTGAAGACGAACGACGTGACGGGGAGAATAAAACGGGGAGAGGTAGGCGTGTGCATCGAGATGGGCAGGCCGGGCGTAGGCACCTCCTTCAGGGACGTGGAGAAGATCACTAAGGCGCTCGCAGCGCTCGACGTCGATTTCGAGGAGAAGAACCCCGTGACGGCCTTCATAGATGCGGAGACGGGCGAGCTGAGGAAGGACCTCCTCGATGAGCGGGTCCTCTCATGCATTATAGAGATCAAGACGGGGACGGAGGCGATCCCTCGGGTTCTGAGGGTTCTCAGAGAGAAGGAGAAGGAGATAGACACCGTCTTCAGCCTGGGCATGATAAGCAGGTTCGACGAGGAAGGGGGGGTGCCGATAATGGGGATTCTTGGAGCGGAGGGGGTCAGGTTCAGGCCCAACTCGAAGGTCAACGTGGGCCTCGGAAGGCCCCTGTCGGAGGCCTGACGGAATGACCCACTCGCTCCACCGCAGGGGAAGCGTCAGCAGCCTGGAGCACGACTTCGTCTGGCAGCCCTACCCCGCTCAGAACATAAACGACAAGGACCTCCCCGAGAAGTTCGGCGCCATAATAGAGGTCGTCGAGGAGCTGGGATCAAGGAACTGGGGGGACATAAAGACGGGGCCAAAGGTCTCTGTGGGCGTGGGCACCATAAAGGAGAGGCTCACTAAGAGGTCCAGGGTGAGGGGCGTCTTCATGGAGAGGGTCCAGCTGTCGGAGTTCCTGAAGAGGATGAAGGAGCTCGACCTGGGGCTCTCCCTCGTGATAAGCGGGATAACCAGCGAGGTGCTGGACGCCTGCAAAGAGGCGGGGCTCAAGCCCCACTCCATAAACCTGTCGCTGGGAGTCTGGGGCAAGAAGGGGCTCCTGCCCGCCGAGGAGGTCCTAGAGGTGACCACCATGTGCGGTCACCACATGGTCTCATCGAACATTGTGAAGCTGATGGCCGAGAGGGTGCAGAAGGGGAGGATGACGCCGGAGGTAGCGGGATTGGAGCTCGCGAGGCTGTGCCCCTGCGGAATATTCAACCCAGACAGGGCCGCGGAGCTCCTGGGGAAAATGAAGCAGGGCCGATGAGGCCCCTTCCAAAAACTACTTCTTCGCTATCTCCTCGAATATTTTGCACGCCCTCTGGGTGTTGAAGGCCCCGCAGGTGCACTGCCTGCTCACCTGCACGGCTGCCTGCATCGGCGTGGCCCTTCCGGCACTGATCATCCCGACCAGGTGCTCCACGATCCTGCCGGAGATCATGTGGTGGCCGCACATCGTGGTTATGAGCCTTACGTCTTCGGGTGCAGCCTTCTCCCTCCTGCCCATGAACCCTATGGTGACGTTGGCCGTGTGTGGGTAGTCGCCCACCCCGGCCTGCTTCACTATGTCCTTGACCTCGTCGTGGAGGCCGCTGATCACCACCGATATGCCGAGGTCCGCCTCCTTCAGGGCCCTCAGCGCCTTCACCGCGTCCTCCTTGTTGTCGAAGACGACCTGGATGAGGTCGGAGTCCTTGATGTTTTCTATTATCGACTTGGCGGGTATCCCCCGCCCCAGGTTCCCGTACTCCATGCAGCCCATGTTGACGGGTATGAACTGGGCCGCGATCCCGGCCATCTCCCTCAGCCTCGGTGCGCAGCCCCTCTTGTTGTAGCCCTTGGCCCCCGTTATGACGAAGACGTAGTCCCCCTTCAGGGACTCGACGGCCCCCTCCCTGTAGTGTGTGTGGGTCAAGCCTACCGCCCCCTACCCTTCACCCGCTCGGCCGAGGCCGACGTTGTGCTTCCCGTTGGGCCTCACCCGGACCCCCTCCACCCCCTCGAGGAAGGGCACTACCTCTATCCCCCCGTCCCTCCACCTGGATATGATCCCGACGGAGAAGACGGTGTCCACCTCCTCAGAGACCTCCTTCAGGGTCCTGACCATCTCGGGGACCTTCTCTATAAGGGTCTTGCACTCTATTATGGCGGAGAGGGCCCTCAGGTTCCTGATGCTCCTCGCAGGCAGGCCCCAGGGGTTCCTCTCGGTGAACCTCCCTGTCTCGCGATCCACGAGCATGCTAACGGGGTTGAGGTCGATGAACTCGACCCCGTGCCTCGCGACGGCCATTGCCACCTTCTCGACGTCCTCGAACTTCGTGGATACCCCGGGCCTTCCCAGCTCTATGCTCCAGCCGACATCACCGAACCCGAAGTTGTTCGTTACGTCGTTCGTCTTCATCTCCTCCGGCCCCCTCCCGGGGACCTCCGTCTGCTCGAACCTGGCCAGGGGGTCGCTGAAGAGCTTCCTCAGGAGTCGGGGGGGTTGAAGTTCCGGCTGCCTAAGGGCGTCCACTGGGCACTCGGCACGGATGCAGGTACCGCACTCGACGCATTTCTCTGGGTCGACGAAGGCCACCTCCCCGACGGTTATCGCCTGCACTGGACAGTAGAGGGCGCATTTTCCGCAGGCGACGCACAGATCCTTTTCAACATAAACCATGCTAATCCTCTCAGGGTCCCATCCATAGAAGACAAAATGATATTTATACCTACCCTCAATAACAGGACGTTCTACACATAGAACATACATCGCGAAATGTAAATGGAAAGATGATTGTAAAACTATTCAAAATTAATGATCTGTTTAAAAATCATATAAAAATTGAGACACACTAGGACAGGTAAATATTTATTCCAATATACCTCAAAGAAAGGGACTCATCCACGAAAGGTGAATAAATGAAGATCGGTGAAGAAGCCTGCGTTGGATGCCGTTCCTGCCTCGTCTACTGCCCTGTGGACGCGATAAAGGCCTCGAAGGACTCCGTCCAAATAGACCAAGACGCCTGCGTAGAGTGCGGTGCCTGCCTCAGGAGCGGTGCGTGCAGATACGGCGCCCTCTACCAGCCTGAGCTGGGCTGGCCCAGGGTCCTGAGGGCCCATTTCAGCGACCCCCTTGGAGTACACCCCTCCACAGGGATAAGCGGCCGAGGCACTTGCGAGATGAAGACAAACGACGTCACGGGGAGGTTCCGGGAGGGGGAGGTGGGGATCGCCGTAGAGGTGGGGAGGCCCGGCATAGCGACCAGGTTCACGGAGGTGGAGAAGCTCACCGAGGCCCTCGCCGGAAAGGTGGAGTTCGAGCCCCTGAACCCCCTGACGCAGCTCATCGACGTGAAAACAGGGAGGTTCAGGGACCCCTCAGTCCTTAAGGAGCGCGTCCTGTCAGCCATAATCGAATGCCTGACCACGGAGGAGGAGGGCCTAAGGGCCCTGGGGATACTGAAGGAGAAGGCGGGAGAAGTCGACACGGTCTTCACCGTCTGCGTCATAAACAGGTGCAGGGAATACAGCGTACCCTTCAAAAACAGGCTGGATGAGGGGGGGTTCAAACCCCGGATCAATGGTAAGACCAACGTGGGGCTGGGGAGGCCTCTAGCATGACCCATACTAACCACAGGAGGGGCTCGAGGGAGTCTCTTAAGAGAGACTACGTCGTCCTCTTCATGCTTGACCCGGAGACTAAGGCCCAGCACACATACGGAGGACCCCTGAGGGAAAGGGTGAAGAGGCTCCTACAGATCTGCGCGAAGCACGAGCCCGTCGCCCTTTCGTCGAAGTGCGGTGAGGAGCGCCTGAGGTACCTCAAGGGCTGGGAGGCCAGGCTGGACAACGGTGCCCACGTGGGAGCCCCCTTAGATGAGGTGAGCAGCTGCGACGAGCTCCTCGACGAGGGGCTGGGGCACGCGGTCTACACATCGAGGGAGGCCGTCGAGGAGGTCCTATCGGAGTTGAAGGAAGCGGATCTGGGGATAAGCATAGTAGTCAGCGGTATATTCGACGAGGTCTTCGAGGCGTGCAGGAGGGCCGGCCTCAAGCCCCACACCGCTAACATGAGCCTCGGAACGTGGGGTAAGACGGGGCTCCTGCCCGAAGGCCCATTGCTGGAGATAGCCACCATGTGCGGCCACGCCATGGTCTCTGTCAGGCTGATAGAGAGCCTGTTTGAGAGGGTCGGGAGGGGGGCGATTACAGCCCAGGACGCCGCCGTGGAGTTCGGAAAGCAGTGCACGTGTAACGTGTTCAACACAGAGAGGGCGGCCCAGATAATAGAAAGGGCAATCGGGTCCAAGTAGCCCCACCGTCAAAACTTACTATTTTTAACACCCCTACCTGGACGCACCTGCCCTCCCTAAAAATGGGGGAGGAGGAGGCCCTAATAAGAAGCGGCTTGGGAGCAAGGCCGCTTCTTAGTGCCTGCCCAGGATCTCCTTGAGCCTCACAAAGCTTCTTATGCTGTCCTCCTCGGAGCCCACCTCCAGGGTCCCGGTGCCCTCGAACCCTATTCCCCTCAGCCGATCGAAGACTTCCCCGAAGTCTATATTACCGTCGCCTATGGGCAGGTGCCTGTCAAGTACGCCGTCGTTGTCGCTCAGGTGGAGGTGGTGTATCTTCTCTGGGAAGGCCTCTATCCATGCGGGGACGCCCCCGGGCAGGAGGTTCGCGTGGGCCACGTCCAGGGCCAGCCCCAGGTAGGGGGATGGCACGGCCTCGAACACCCGCCTCAGCTCATCGACGGTTACTCCCAGGTAGACTATCTCCGAGTCTGGGTGGATGGCGTTCATGTTCTCGATGACTAGCGGAATGTCGAGCTCTTCGGCGAGGCGCACAGCCGCCCCGAGGGTCTTGAAAAGGCTCTCCATGACGAGCTCCTTGAACATTGAGAAGTGGTATCCGCAGTGGATGACGCAGTACTCTGCCCCTGTCTCCTTCGAGAGCCTGACGTATTCTAGGAGGTGCTCCTCCGAGGCCTCCCTCACCCTTGGCATCATCTCGGCGGTGTTCACGTATGAAGCCGTGTGGAGCCCGTACTTTATTCCGTACCTCCTCCCCAGCGCCTTCACCCTCCCGATCCTCTCCTCGGTGAAGGTGTGGGGGAAGTTGGAGGGGGCCGAGCATCCCAGGTCCAGGCGCGGGAACCCGTTCTCTGCGGCGAACTTGAAATACTCCTCGACGGGCTTGGGCGAGGCCGTGAAACCTATCTCCATGATGGACCCCATAAATCTGTTCAGACTATGATAAAAAAACTTGCACAGAACATCCTGATTACATCCATAAGGAATAGTTTAAACTTAAAAGTTCAATACTCCAAAAGGTTAAAACATTCTGCATTAATTGAACGCGGGATGATCTGGCATGACCCACACTCTGCACAGGGTAGGGAGGAGGGAGTCCCTTGAGAGGGACTACGTCGTCTACGGCCTCGCGAGCAACGTGGAGATGATCAGGGGGAACGAGCCGGTTTACAAGAAGACGAAGGAGCTGCTCACGAGGTTCATGGAGATATGTGACTCTCACGGCCCCGTGAACATGGGCGTCATCTACCCCAGCCCCGAGCCCTACTCCAAGACCATCGCCAAGGGCTACACCTGGGAGGACATGGAGCCCGACATGATGGATTACACCGACAACCTGGCGGTGTTCGACGACGTGGAGAAGGTGAAGAGGGTCCTCAACGAGCTCAAGGAGGAAGACATGGGCCTGTCCATCGTCGTTAGCGGGGTCTTCGACAGGGTCTTCGAGTGCTGCAGGGAGGCCGGCCTGACCCCTCACACCGTCAACCTGGCCCTAGGGATCAAGGGGAATAAGGAACTCCTCCCCCCTAGGAAGACGCTGGAGGTTGTGACAATGTGCGGCCACGGCCTCGTCTCCAGGTACCTCGTCGAAGACCTGGTAAAGAGGATCAGGAAGGGCCAGTTGACCGCAGAGGAGGCCGCAAAGAGGCTCGGAGCCAACTGTGTCTGCGGGGCCTTCAACACCCAGAGGGCCGCGGGGATACTCGATGAGATCGCAGCCGAGGGCGAGGAGGAGCAGACATGAAGATAGAAGAGAGCTGCATCCTATGCGGGAGCTGCATCCCCTACTGCCCCGTGGCCGCCATAAGGATAGACGGGGAGTTGGTCCACATCGATCAGGACGAGTGCGTCGAGTGCGGGGTCTGCCTCAACTCGGGCGTGTGCCCCGTGGGCGCCCTGTACCAGCCCGAGCTGGGGTGGCCCAGGATCCTGAAGGCTATGTGGAGCAGCGTGGTCTTCGTCCACCCCGAGACCAAAGTGCAGGGCAGGGGGACGGAGGAGATGAAGACAAACGACGTGACGGACAGGTTCAGGCTGGGGGAGGTCGGCTTCGGAGTCGAGTTGGGGAGGCCGAGCACCGGGGCAAGGTTCGAGGACGCCGAGAAGGTGGCCTCGGTCCTGGCGAGCCTCAGCGTCGAGTTCGAGCCCATGAACCCCCTGACCAGGTACCTCGACACCAAGACGGGCAGGTTCCTAGAGAGCTGGCGGGGGCACCCTCTGGACGAGGAGTTCAGGAGGACGAAGGTCATGACTTTCATCATCGAGTTCAAGACGGGGCAGGAGAGGATGCTGGACGTGATAAGGACCCTGGACGAGGTCTCCTCAGAGATCGACACGGTGATGAGCGTCGACCTGATCGCCAGGTGCACCGAGGACGGAGAGGTCCCCGTGAAGCAGATCCTCGATGAGGCGGGCGTCGAGTACTACATCAACGGGAAGACAAACGTGGGGTTGGGACATCCCCCAAAGAACGATATGTAGGATGACGTTCAGCCAGACTCTTCTGAGTCCTTCCTCCCAGGGCTTTTCAAGGCTTGAGCTGCTGGCAGCTGCGGCGAGTTTACAAGGGCGGCCATTAGGAGTATCAAGGGGAAGGATAGGCTCTCTAGGGAGAACCCTGACAGGGCGCTGCCCACCATGGCACCGATGTCCCAGCAGTTGAAGAGGAAGGACATGGAGATCGTCTTAACCTCCTGGGGGATGGTGTTGGTGAGGGAGGTCCATTCAGCCACGGCCCTCGTCCCCGAACTCAGGCCAAACAGCATTAGGGCGAAAGTGAGGGGGAGGGGGTCCTTCACGTATGCGAGTGCGACGTAGTTCAATATTATCACGAGATAGGTGATGAACAGAACCCTCTTCGCACCCATCCTGTCAGAGGCCCTCCCTGCGGGTACCCTGACGAGGGTCGTGGAGAACCCTATCACGGAGAACAGGAAAGATACCAGAGAGGGGCTGAAATCTAGGGACCGGACGGCGTATATTGCGAAGAGGGTCATGAACACAGTGTGGGTGAGGGAATAGGTCGTCCTGATGAAAGCCAGGAGAAGCACATTCCTCTCGCCCAAGACCGCCTTCAAAGACCTCAAAGAATGCGAAAACGAGATCTGTTTGTCGTCGATCTCGAAGTGGCTCCTCTCCGCCTTCCCCGAGGAGAACTTGAGGAGGAGAGCCCCGACGACGGGCAGAAGGGAGAAAACAAAGAAGAGAACCGAGTAACTGAGACACAGTACCAGAAACCCCGTGACCACGGGACCGATGAACATGCCGAGATGGGTGAAGGTCTGGTACTGCCCGATGGCGTCCCCCTGCCTGGACAGGGGGGCTGAGCTGGTCAACTCGGACATAACCAGCTGGTTGAAGGAACCCGTGGCTATTATCTGGACGAAGGGGATCAGGAAGAGCCAGGTCGGGCTCGGAGCGAGACCGTAGAGCACGGATGTAGTCGATTGAATCATGAACGAGGCTACGATCATCCTGTTCTCGCCGATCCTCTGGGCGAGCATGGTCAGAGGTATGGTGAATAATATCTTCAGTAGGGACTGAAGGGAGAGGATCAAACCCACCTGGGTCACAGTAGCCCCCAGATCAAGCATGTACAGTGTCAGTATGGGCTGGGCGGCATGCGTTGGGAGATAGAAAAGGAAAGCCGCCGCCGATAAGGCATAGAACCTCGAAGACAACACCTTAACTCTGATATCCGTCCCTCCAAAGCCCGGCGCAAGATACCCAGCAGGAAAGGAGGATACGAATAAAAGGTTTTCAGACGAGGGCTGAGACAAAGCCCGAATCTTTTGTTTCGGTCTGGCAAGTGCTAGCGATGGATCCTTTCCTACATATTCAAAATGGGCGTAAACAGGAGAGAATACAAGATCAACTTTTAATCGTTAAAAGATGTAAAAATTTAAAATTAAATTTCATTTAGAGAGGGTTTCTCGGCGTTTCCTGATTCCAAGATCGAAGGCTTTCATGTTGACGTTGTGTTTTTTGATTAATTTATCAAGACCGATCTCCGATTTGAAAATCACAATCCATGGCGCTTGAGAGGCTTTTTCGGCCGAGTTAGGATCCGGAATGAAAAGAGAGATGGACAGTGTAACATCTGCACAACTTCACCCAAAACGCACTCGTTACGTATGCGGGAAGCCCTGATTGGTGCTGGGCCATCCAACAAACATAATATACAACACCGGTCTCTATCGACAGGACACCGAGCAACGTCTGATCCGTTTTCTCCGGTTGCGAAAGTAGATCGGTTATGCCGGAATCAAGATCGATCCGTTTCCGAGAAAGCCACAACGATGAACGCAGAGGAGATAAAAGTAGGTTGTTTATGGAACAATAAAGAACATATAGTGAAAATATATAATAAAATAAAACAAAATAAGGCTGTAAATAAAGAGCTAAAAGTTATATATAGAAAGACATAGGACAAAATTTGGTGAAAAAAATGAAAGAAAATTATTACCCTGGTCGTTGGGATGATTGGGAGCGAAAGAGCCCGGAAGAAGTCGGAATGGATCCGATTATAATAGAGGAGGCGATAGCCTTTGCCAACGGAAGTGAAACCAGAATGTCGAGGGACATAGCTCGAGATCGTGCGGCCCAGCTTAAAGGTAAACGCTGCGATGATGGAAAGATCCTGGGTCCAATAAAGAACAGGGGCGGAGTCAACGGTCTAATCATAAGACACGGCTACGTCGTAGCCGAGTGGGGCGAAACGAAGCGGGTGGACATGACCTTCAGCGCAACGAAGAGCTACCTTTCCACCTGCGTCGGTCTAGCATTCGACGAGGGCCTCATCCGCGACATCCACGATCCGGTGAAAGAATATGTAACCGATGGCAATTTCGATTCTCCTCACAATTCAAAGATCACTTGGCATCACCTCCTCCAGCAGACGAACGAGTGGGATGGGACCCTCTGGGACAAGCACTATTCCGCGGATGCGCACACAGAAGAATCGGACATAGTCAGGGATCCAGAGGAGCCCGGGACATACTATGAGTATAACGACGTCAGGGTGAACCTAACTGCCCTTGCGGCGCTGCACGTCTGGAGGAGGCCCCTCCCACAAGTACTCAAGGAGAAGGTCATGGATCCAATAGGCGCATCCAACACATGGAGATGGTACGGATATGAGAATTCCTGGGTAACCATAGACGGTCTGAGGATGCAGTCGGTCAGCGGCGGAGGCCACTGGGGGGGAGGCCTACAAATAAGCACTATGGACCACGCGCGATTTGGTTACCTCCTCCTGCGGCGAGGGAAATGGGAGGACAAGCAGTTGGTCTCGGAGAAATGGATAGAGATGGCAACCACGCCAAGCGACGTAAACCCCGTCTACGGCTACATGTGGTGGCTCAATCCAGAACACACTAAAGAGAAGGAAGCTACGGAAAAATTGGGGCCGGGTCTGGGAAGGTACTGGAGGGGGCTTCCAGGGACCCCCCACACGAGTTTCTGCGCAAGGGGAGCGGGGGGAAACTGGGTCTGGATCGACCCCGAGCATGACCTTGTGATAGTGACGCGATGGATTGATGCAGTGCAGCTCGACGGTGTTGTTAGCAGAGTTTTAGCAGCAATGA
>CAYGAH010000214.1:0-10064 GCA_964347685.1 uncultured Candidatus Bathyarchaeia archaeon
TTCATGTGGGTATGCTACGACAACGAGGCCTACATGAACACGGGGATCCAGAGGAGCAGCAGCACCCCGATGTTCGCATCGACCACCTCCAGCCCTGTGGGAACCGTCTGGAAGGGTAAGCCCCAGCGCCGCAAGAACATGGTGCTCATAATGACAGCCCACAGGATACCATACATAGCCACAGCAAGCCTCGCCTACCTCCCCGACCTTGAGAGGAAGATAAGGAAGGCGGCAGAGGTCACGAGGGCAGGGAGGGGTATGGCCTACGTCCACATACAGCAGCCATGCGCCACTGGCTGGTACTTCCCCCCCGAGAAGACGGTGGAGATCGGTAAGCTGGCGGTCCAGACCGGCGCATGGCCCCTGATAGAGGTTGAGGAGGGCGTGCTGAAGCTGAACGTCAAGCCAAAGGAGCTCAAGCCCATCGCGGAGTACCTGAGGCCCCAGCGCAGGTTCCGCCACATCACCGAGGAGCAGATGGGGGTCCTCCAGGAGGAGGTCAGGAGGGACTGGGACTCCTGGCTGGAGCTTGAGAAGATGGGGAAGCTCCCCTGGTACTGACCAAAACCCATCCTTTTCCCGTGTGTGTTATAACCGCCTAGGGCCCCTTTTCTCAGGATAGAATTGGCTAGGATAATGAACAAGGAGGACGCCGAGGCCCTCGCCCTAGGAGGCTCCATCCTGGGGGGTGGGGGAGGGGGCTGGGCTGAGGACGGTAGAAGGGAGGGGCTTCTCGCCCTTGAGATAGGGGAGGTGAAGCTCCTCGGCCCGGAGGAGGCCCCAGAAGACATGGTGGTCGTCACCTGCGCTGCGCTGGGCGCCCCAACCCAGAAGGGGAACACTAGGCCCCGCCACTTCATAAGGGCGGTAGAGCTCCTGAGGGAGGCGGGAGTAGACTTCGACGGCCTCATAGCCGCTGAGAACGGGGGGCACAACAGCTTCGGGGGATGGGTCCAGGCCGCAGCCCTGGGCCTCCCAGTCGTTGACACGCCGGCGGACGGAAGGGCCCACCCCACCGCGATGATGGGAAGCATGGGGCTGCACCGACTGGACTACCCCTCTGTGAAGGCCGGGGTCACGGAGGAGGCCGAGGTGGTAGCCTGGGGCAGCCTACAGCGCACAAGCAACGTGGTGAGGGGCCTGGCCCAGGACGTGAAGGCCCTGGTCGCCCTTGCTAGGGACCCCGTCACGGTAGGTTACGCAAAGGAGCACGGCGCCCCTGGCGCCATATCGATGGCCATAGACCTGGGGAAGGCGTTCATCGAGGCAGGGTCAGGGGGCGAAGCGGCTGTCGAGGCTGCCGTGGACTTCCTCGACGGGAGCCTCGTCTGCAAGGGGGTCGTAGTCGAGAAGTCCATAGAGGCCAGGGGAGGCTTCGATGTAGGGGTTATGAGGATCGAGGGAGGCGGGGATGTCTACGAGCTGAGCTACGTGAACGAGTACATGACCCTAGAGCACGGTGGGGAGAGGCTAGCCACCTTCCCCGACCTGGTGACAACCTTCGACGGGGGCGGGATGCCCATAACAAGCGCGGCCCTTGGGGCCGGGGAAGAGGTCTACCTCGCCAGAGTAGACAAGGGGAAAATCCTCGTCGGGGACGGCAACCGCTACCCCGAGATTTACGAGCCCATCGAGAGGGCCCTGGGCAGGCCCATGGTGGAGCACCTCAAGGGCTATCTCAAGGCATGACCCCCACCTCTGCGGAAAGGGGTCGATACCCCTCCCAGGGTTTCACGGGTTTCATCTGCGGAGGGGCGTCCACGGGCCGCATCCCATGCCTCGGACCGTGAAAGCTATTAGCTCCACGGCATAGTTACTATTAGATCCTTCTGTGGGGTGACTCCTTGGAGGAGCTGACGCCTGTCGAGCGGGAGGTTTACGAGTTCATCAGCCAGCTGGGGGAGGTAATGGCTAAGCAGGTCCCAACGAGGCTCGCTGGGGCCATACCCGGCCTCGTCGAGAAGGGGCTCTTGGAGGTGTACAAGAGGAGGGTCTCCCCCACCAGGATGAAGAAGATGAAGTTCGTCCGGGTTAGGGAACGAGAGAACCCCTGACCCCCCGAGCCTCTAACCGACCCCTTTTCTTTCCACTCGGGGAATCCCAGCCTCCAACCCATAAGGTCCCGAGGACCCGCAAAGACCATTCGCAATTTCAGGAACACTAAGAACTTCCCCTTCCTCGGGTAAACCCTTTAATCCCAACGCGCGGCGAATTATCGAGGCTGATTCCATGGGAACCCACATAGCCGTGGTCGGCAACGGCAGGATAGGAAGGCCCACCGCCTACACCCTGTTCAACGAGAGGCTCGCCGACGAGTTCTCCCTAGTAGACACAAAGCCGGGCCTCGCCTGGGCCTTCGGGGAGGAGCTGAGGCACGTGGCCGCAAGCCTGAGGTACGACGTAGAGATAGACACCTACGAGGAGGACGAGGGGGTAGAGGGAGCCGACCTTGTAGTCGTCTGCCCCGGGAAGCCCCGGATTCCGGGAGTGGAGATGGATCGCAGGGACCTCGTTGGGGAGAACGCCAAGATCATCGACCACATAGCGGAGGTGATGCCCCCAAGGAACCCCGACGCCAGGTGGGTTGTGGTGACCAACCCAGTGGACGCCATGGCGACCCTCTTCAAGAGGGCCTCTGGGGCAGGCTTCGTGATAGGCACGGGGGACCACCCGGACACCCTCAGGATGAGGGCAAAGCTCTCCATGGACCTGGGGGTTCCAGTTTCAGGGGTCGAGGGATACGTCGGGGGGGAGCACGGCTCCTCGGCGTACCCCCTCTGGTCTACGGTGAAGATAGGGGGGAAGCCGTTGGAGGACTACATCAGGGATACGGGGAAGACAGTGGACAGGGAAGCAGTAGTGGGGTACGTCAGGGGCGTCTCCAAGAGGATCGTTGACATAGTCGGAGGGACGGAGGTGGGCCCTGCGGCGGGGTTCAGGGACATCGTAAGGTCCATCCTAGAGGACAGGGGGGAGGTTTACAGCGTAGCAGACTCCGTGCGGCTCCCCGGCCTCCCAGAGGCTGTGAACGTCAACATACCCACCCACGTAGGTAAGAGCCTCGGACCGAGCCTCTGGGAAGAGCTAACCCCAGAGGAGCAGGAAAACATCAAAGAGGCCGCCAGGGCGATCCGCGCCAACTACCTCACAGGGCTCGAAGCAGTCGGAAAGACCTGATCCTCTGATCCCTTTCTAAAACCATTTAAGAAGTGCAGGAGAGTTGGATAGAGAGGGATCGGTTTTGAAGTATGACATTTTGATCGAGAACGGGAGGGTGATAGACGGGACTGGTAACCCCTGGTTCAGGGCAGACGTCGCCGTTGTCGGGGACAGGATAGAGGCGATAGGGAGGCTCGGCGGAGCAGACGCCGAGAGGCGCATAGACGCCATGGGCAACGTCGTCGCCCCCGGGTTCATGGACATCCACAGCCACTCCGACTACTCGGTGCTCATAGATCCAAAGGTCCAGAGCAAGGTAAGGCAGGGAGTGACCACAGAGGTCGTGGGAAACTGCGGAGGATCAGCCGCCCCAATGAGCCCCGAGGTGAGGGAGTACAGGGAGAGGTACATGAGGGCGAGCGTCGGGGAGGAGTTCGAGTTCGACTGGAGGACGATGGAAGACTACCTCAACCTGATAGACTCGACCGGGGCCTCATTCAACGTAGCCACCTTCGTGGGGCACGGGACGGTCAGGCAGAACGCGATGGGTTACGATGACAGGGAGCCCACCGACCCGGAGCTGAAGGAGATGAAGAAGCTCGTCGCCGACTCGATGCTGGGCGGGGCCTGGGGGATGTCCACGGGCCTCATCTACCCCCCCAGCGTTTACGCAGACACCGAGGAGATAGTCGAGCTCGCGAAGGTCGCAGCCCGTTACGACGGGGTCTACGCCAGCCACATCAGGGGGGAGGGGGAGACACTGTTGGAGGCGGTGGCCGAGGCGGTAGAGATAGGGGAGAGGAGCGGGGCCAGGGTCCAGATAGCCCACTTCAAGGCGAGCGGCAGGCTATACTGGGGGAAGACAAAGGAGTCCCTAAGGCTCGTCGAGGAAGCCAGGAGGAGGGGGGTGGACGTCGCCTTTGACCAGTACCCCTACGTGGCTTCGAGCACGGGCCTAACGGCCCTGCTGCCCCACTGGGCACACGAGGGGGGAGCCGAGAAGATGCTTGAGCGCCTCAGGGACCCGGAGACGAGGAGGAGGATGAGGGAGGAGCAGAGGATAACGAGGGACTGGAGCACTGTGATGTTAGTCCACGCCAACAACCACCCCGAGTACTCGGGGAAGACGATGGCGGAGATAGCCGAGACGGAGGGGAAGGACCCCCACGACGCCATGATGGACCTTCTCCTCGATGAGGACGCCCATGTCCCGGCCGTGATGTTCGGGATGGACGAGGAGGACGTGAAGCACGTCATGAGGAGCCCCTACGGGATGGTGGGCTCGGACGGGAGGGCCGTCTCCCCTGAGGGAATCCTGGGACGGGGGAAGCCCCACCCGAGGTACTACGGGACCTTCCCAAGGGTCCTGGGCCACTACGTCAGGGAGGGGGTCATCCCCCTCCAGGAGGCTGTGAGGAAGATGACCTCGGCACCGGCCCAGCGCCTCGGAATGAGGGACAGGGGCCTTCTCAGGGAGGGCTTCAAGGCAGACATAACCGTGTTCGACCCCGACAGGGTGAAAGACGAGGCAACTTTCACCGATCCCCACAGGTACGCCTCGGGAATCCCGTACGTCGTCGTGAACGGTAGGGTCGTCATCGACAGGGGAGAGCACACGGGGGCCCTGCCCGGAAAGGCCCTAAGGAAAGGGGTCTAACTCCCTTTCTAAGATAGAAAAAGTCTTCACAGGTTGTCGATCATCCTGAAGTCCTCCTTCACGGTGTTGAGGACGACGTGGGTGTTCGTCCTCTCCACGTACTCCATCCTGAGGAGGGCCTTGGGGAACTCGCTCAGCTCCCTCCGGTTCCTGAACTTCGCCACGACTATCGAGTCTATCTCCCCAGTGACGTCGTATACCCCGCAGACGTAGGGCAGCTTAGCTATCTCCCCCTGGACCTCAAGGAGCTTCCCCTTCGAGACAGTTATCTCCGTTATGACGGTGAGCTCGAAGCCCAGCCTCTCGTGGTCAAGCCTGACAGAGTAGTCCTTTATCACCCCAGCCGACTCGAGCCTCTGTATGTGGTTTATAACAGTGGCTGCGGAGACCCCTATCGCCTTTGCCAGGTCCCTGTATGACCTGTTAGAGTTCCTCAAAAGCTCACCGAGGAGCTTCCTGTCTATCTCGTCGAGCGCGAACAAGCGACACACCTTCACACATGTTCAATTGAATCATATAAAGCGATACATGTGTATATGAAATTTATGATAAGCTTAATATATGTGAAGGATGGAACTTGCGTTCATTGCGACGGTGCGAGCATCAATGAAAGGGATCAGCGGTTTGCCGGAGATAAGTCGGATTTGACCAATGGGGCGGGATACGGGACCGCCGCGGCGATCGCGGTCTCTGTGATCTGGGGTCTCTCCTTCGTCGCTGCCAGGATGGCCCTCTCGACCCTCTCCCCCGTGCTCCTGGCGACCACCAGGTTCATCATAGCCTCATTGATCTTCGCCCCAGTGATACTTTTGGAGGCGAGGCGTGGTAAATCCCCCTCATCGGGGGAAGTGAAGGAGCTTGCGGTTATGGGTCTCCTGAGCATATCCGTGTACTTCTGGCTCCAGTACACCGGAGTCAAGTACGCCGGGGCGGGGGTATCCGCCCTCCTCGTAGTTGGCCTCATACCCTTCCTGACGGGCCTGGCCTCCAAGGCCCTCCTGAGGGAGAGGTTCGGAGCCAGGGAGGCGCTGGGGGTGGCTTTGGGCCTAGGGGGGGTCGTACTGGTAGTCCTGCCCGGGCTCCTGCTCGAGTCCGTCGACTGGCTCTTCTACCTCGGCGTCGCCTGCCTCCTGGGTAACGCCGTTTGCTGGGCTCTTTACTCGGCCCTAAGCAGGAGGCTCATCCAGCGCATAGGAAGGCCCCCCATGGTCACCGCCTACACGACCGTGCTGGGCACCCTGGCCCTCATCCCCATTTCCCTTACATCGGACTGGGGAGTCGTTTACGACCTTCAACCCTTCCAGTGGGGGAGCATCCTGTACCTGGCGGTGGTCTGCTCTGGAGGGGGCTACCTCCTCTGGAACTTCGCCCTCTCGAGGACCGAGGCGGTGAGGGCGGCCGTATGGCTATACATCGAGCCCGTCGCGGCCTTCGCAGGGGAGGCCCTGATCTTCGGAGTAATGCCCGCGTCGATGACGGTATTAGGGGGCGCAGGTATAATCCTGGGGGCCCTTTTGACCACTTTTTCCAAGAAATGACCGGTCGGTCCTTCCAGGGCATCCTTACAAATGTTTTGTTATTTCCTTTTTTATTATACATTTGTTTAGGATTTTTGCCATAAAGTATATATATGTCGAGCGCCGAAGCTGGCTCATTATGACTAGGAACGTTCTCACGAACGGGGACGCCGTTGAGCCCATGATGGAGCTCGTCAGGAGGCACGACATAAAGTACATAAGGCTAATCACGGTGGACCTCCACGGCATCCCAAGGGCGATGCTCATACCGGAGTACGAGCTGAAGCAGGCCCTCACCTACGGAATAGGTTTCGACGGCTCGTCGATCCCGGGCTTCACAGAGGTGAACAGGAGTGACCTCACGGCTAACCCGGACCCAGGCACGTTCCTCGTCCCCATGTGGGAGACCCCGGGGGTGGCCCTAATGTTCTGCTACGTCTCAAACCCGGACGGCTCCCCCTTCCAGGGAGACCCCAGGGGTAGGCTCAAGGCGGCAGTGGACGAGTTGGAGGAGGAGGGGTACGGATTCAACACGGGCCCAGAGCTCGAGTACTTCTACGTGAAGCAGGACGGAGACAGGATATCCCCCTACGGGGCGGGGGGCTACTTCGACCTTCCCCCCCTGGACCCAACGGAGGACATGAAGATGGAGACGATGATGTGCCTCGAGGCCGCAGGCTTCCAGCTTGACAAGGTCCACCACGAGGTCGCCCAGGGGCAGCAGGAGATCAACTTCAGGTACGCCGACGCCCTGAAGACTGCCGACAACGTCATCCTTTACAAACTCGCCGTCAAGACGATGGCTGAGAAGCACGGCGCCTTGGCCACCTTCATGCCGAAGCCCTTCTGGGGGATAAACGGGAGCGGCTGCCACGTGCACCAGAGCCTGGTAGAGCTTGAGACTGGGAGGAACATATTCAACGACCCAGACTCTGAGACGGGGCTCTCTGAGGAGGCGGTCCACTACGTGGGGGGCATCCTGAACCACGCCAAGGCCCTCTCGATGGTTGTGGCCCCCCTAGTCAACTCCTACAAGAGGCTGGTCCCCCACTACGAGGCGCCGGTCTACATAAGCTGGGGCCTAGCGAACAGGTCTGCCCTGGTCAGGGTCCCCCTCTACCCTGGGGAGAAGAACGAGGTGACGAGGATAGAGTACCGCCACCCGGACGGCTCATCCAACCCATACCTCGTAGCCACCGCTATCCTGAAGGCGGGAATGGAGGGAATCAGGGAGAAGACCGAGCCCATGGAGCCCTTCGAGGAGAACGTCTACCACCTGACGGGAGCAGAGATGGGCTCAAGGGGGGTTGAGATGCTTCCAGAGCACCTTGGGGAGGCGGTCAAGGCCTTCTCCGAGGACGGGGTGGTGAATGAGGCCCTGGGGAGCTACATATCAAAGAACCTCATCCGGCTGAAGAGGACGGAGTTCGAGGACTACCAGGCCTTCACCGGGACGGATTGGGCGGCGAGCAGGCCAAAGATCACCCCATGGGAGATAGAGAGGTACCTAACCCGCTGCTAGAACCGAGACCCGAGCAGCCATCCTCCCCAGGGCCTCACCGACCAGGGCCCAGTATGTCCCATCTCCATCAGCCTCATTCCCAGGGCTCAGTTCATCAGGTCGTCGCCCCCGCTCTTGGGCGTTCATTATGGATGAGTCCCTTGAGGGGCATAGTCATGTCCAAAATTGTCGAACATCTTTATATCCGGCTGTACTAACCGATAGAAGATATCAGATGGCGGAGAAGCACGGAACCTTCGTTGTTACCGACAAGAACTTCAATGAATTCATCTCCGAGAACCAGGCGGCCGTCATAGACTGCTGGGCTGCCTGGTGCGGCCCCTGCCACATGCTCAGCCCCATCGTGGAGGAGCTCGCCGGGGAGCACCCCGAGATATCCTTCGGGAAGCTGAACGTGGACGAGAACAGGAGGGTGCCCTCGAAGTACGGCATAATGAGCATACCCACCCTCCTATACTTCAGGGACGGGAGGCTCGTAGACAAGACCATAGGGGCCCTCCCCAAGGGTTTCATCGAGGAGAGGCTAGGGAAGCTCACAGACTAGAAGTAAAGGCCCAAAAAGGTCCTACCCTCGGAGACAGGGCTTCATAATTTTAACCTGGGGAATCGGGTCAGGCGCAGGACCGAATTGTTCTATAGTATTGTTCCATAAACTCTAATATCGACCGCCTCCCGAGGTTTTGTTTGCCGGGGGAAAATGGTAGCCCCGTACGTCCCCTAGGTTTGCGCGGCATCCCTGGCGAGCCGCCCCTAGTGTACGGGGCTCTTCCTCCTTTTTTGTGCGAACTACGTGGATAAGGCCATATTTCACGCAGCCGATCCGTCGATGCCTTCAGGTGATCAAGCGGAGGCGAGGGCCTCGAGGAGGTCCTCCCTCGATACCACTCCAGTCATGGGCCTACCCCTGACCAATAGGGCTGGGGCCGTCATCACTCCGTGCTTCATGACCAGCCCCAGGTTGGTGACGAGGTTTAGCTCCCTCACGGTGACCTCTGGGCGCTCTGCCTTGACTGCCTCTAGGGTCTTCCCCACCTCCTTGCACTTGGGGCATAGGGGTATCTTGAAGAAGATGATTTCCCAGTCTCCGGCCATCCCTTTAGGGTCTGTGAGGGGGGGATAAAAGGTTCGTGGAGAAAATAGAAATATCGCGGAGTGGATTCCCTATTCGAAGTAGATGGTGCTCTTCCTCATATTGCTTGGTCTGGCCTTCCTGGGGCTGGGACTTTTCCTGGCCTCTGTGGTCCTCGGCTTCGCCTTCCTTGGCCTTATCCTCAAGCTACTCCTCCTGCCATTCAGGGTGCTCCTTATGGTCCTGAGGACCATCTTCGGCATGTTTTGAACCCCCAGGTCCTCCAATTTTTTAAAACCCCTCTTTCCTGTTGTAATAGGCGGCGATCTGGGTTGAGCCTTTCGTCCCCTTCGTGTTTTGAAAGGTATTTATACGATACTCTACGTATGGTGTGGGAACGCAGGTTAAGCGGATGTTGGGGCTTCTAGGACTCGTCGCAGCCTTCGCGGCGATCTTCGCCCTCAGGGCCAGGAGGGTGGACTTCGCGCTGGCAATCCTAGCGGCCTCGGTGATCATAGGGGCGACCTCGGGGAAGGGGCTGGGCGTCTTCTGGGAAGTGGCCGTCGGGACGCTCACCGACCCCATCACTCTTGAGCTGGCCGCGGCGGTGGCTCTCATCACCGTTCTGGGATACAGCCTCGAGGAGACCGGGATGATGGTGGACCTCATAGGGAGCCTCAGGGGCCTCCTCCCCGGCAGGGTCCTCCTAGCCCTCATACCCGCCCTATTCGGCCTCCTCTCGATGCCCGGGGGCGCCCTCATGTCGGCCCCCTTCAACGAGCCGGAGGCGGAGAGGCTTGGGCTGAGGCCCGAGCACAAGACGTACATAAACGTCTGGTTCAGGCACGTCTGGTACTGGGCCTCCCCCATCTCCCCGACCACCATCCTGGCGGTGAGCATCGCCGGGTTCGGACTCAGGGAGTTCATAGCGGCCAACCTCCTCGTCTTCTTCGCCGCCTGGGTGATAGGCTTCCTGGCGACTAGAAGCTTCATGTGTGACAGCCCGAACAACGGGGAGGGGCGGCGGAGCTACGTGGAAGCCGTCAAGGGCCTCTCCCCCATACTCGCCTCGGTGGGCCTCACCCTGGCGGGGGTCCCCGTCTGGGCCTCCCTCATCCTTGGCCTAGCCATACTTTTCCT
>CAYGAH010000215.1:0-6508 GCA_964347685.1 uncultured Candidatus Bathyarchaeia archaeon
CGACGTTGGAGGACGCTGTCCTCACCTCGGGCCTAGAGGACTCCATAGAGGTCCTGGATGTGGCGGAGATCGTCTCGAAGGCCCTCTAGAAATTCAATGCCCCGGCTCCCGAACAGACTAAATTTTATGAGCTGAACGGGTATAGGTTAATGGGGCTTGTAGTGTCTGAGGAAGGGAAAGTCGACCCCCTCTCTAGGGAGCAGGAGCGCTGGGAAGAGGAGGTCCTGAGGGAGTGGGTCAGCGTGCTTCCAGAGAGGAGGGAGGAGTTCCTCACCACATCCGGATTCGAGATGAAGAGGCTTTACACCCCCTGCGACACGGCCGATCTTGACTACCTGAGGGACCTGGGCTTCCCGGGTGACTACCCCTTCACAAGGGGGCTTCACGCCACCATGTACAGGGCGAGGCTCTGGACCATGCGCCAGTTCTCAGGGTTCGGCACGGCCGAGGAGACCAACAATAGGTTCAAGTACCTCCTGAGGGAGGGGGAGACGGGCCTCAGCGTCGCCTTCGACTTCCCCACGATCCTTGGCCTAGACTCGGACCATCCCATGTCCAGGGGGGAGGTGGGGATATGCGGCGTGTCTGTCTCCTCCCTCAGGGACATGGAGACCCTCTTCGGCGGCATCCCACTAGGCAAGGTCTCCACCTCGATGACAATCAATGGCCCCGCGGCCGTGCTTCTGGCAATGTACACGGCCCTCGGGGACTCCCAGGGGGTCCCAAGGGATAGGCTCTCGGGGACTACACAGAACGACATGCTCAAGGAGTTCTTCGCCCAGAAGCTCTGCATCTTCCCCCCTGGACCCTCGGTAAAGCTCGTCACGGACATAATAGAGTACTGCACAAAGGAGCTCCCAAGGTGGAACCCGGTCAGCATAAGCGGCTACCACATAAGGGAGGCGGGAGCCAACGCACTACAGGAGCTGGCATTCACCCTCGCCGACGGGATAACCTACGTAGAGTCCGCCATTGAGAGGGGGCTGAGGGTCGACGACTTCGCCCCGAGGCTCTCCTTCTTCTTCGCCTCCCACAACAACCTCCTGGAGGAGGTGGCCAAGTTCAGGGCGGCGAGGCGAATATGGGCGGGGATAATGAAGGACAGGTTCCACGCTGAGGACAAGAGGTCCATGTGGATGAGGATGCACGTCCAGACATCTGGCTGCGCCCTCACAGCCCAGCAGCCGATAAACAACGTTATGAGGGTAACCATCCAGACCCTGGCGGCGGTCCTGGGCGGGGCCCAGTCTATCCACACCAACTCCTTCGACGAGGCCCTCGCCCTCCCGTCGGAGAGGGCGGTGAAGACTGCCCTCAGGACCCAGCAGATCGTTGCCCACGAGAGCGGTGTGGCGGAGACCCTTGACCCCCTGGGGGGCTCATACTGCGTGGAGGCCCTGACCGACCAGATGGAGGAGGGGTTCTGGGAGTACCTAGACAGGATAGAGGGGATGGGGGGCGTCGTCCAGGCTATAGAGAGGGGCTTCTTCCAGAAGGAGATAGCAGACTCTGCCTACAGGCACCAGAAGGAGGTGGAGAGGGGGGAGAGGACGGTAGTGGGCGTCAACGATTTCAAGACCGAGGACGAGTGGATACCAACCAAGCTCCTAAGGGTAGATCCCAAGGTGGGAGAGATCCAGCTGGCCCGCCTCAGGAGGCTGAAGGGGGAGAGGGACCCAGGGAAGGTTGAGGAGGCCCTCGACAGGCTCCGAAGAGACGCGGAAGAAGAGAGGAACCTAATGCCTGGCATCATCGAGGCCGTGAAGTCCCTAGCCACCCTGGGGGAGGTATGCGGCCTCCTCAAGGAGGTCTACGGGGAGTACAGGGAGTTGATAGTGATATAGGTGGCGGAATGGATGGCTGAGGGTAAGATACGGGTTCTGGTCGCAAAGCCTGGGCTTGACAGCCACGACAGGGGCGCCAAGGTGGTCGCCAGGGCCCTAAGGGACGCGGGGATGGAGGTGATCTACACAGGCCTCAGGCAGACGCCTGAGCAGATAGTCGAGGCGGCTCTCCAGGAGGACGTAGATGTCCTGGCCCTGAGCATACTCTCAGGAGCCCACATGACCCTCCTCCCAGCGATAACCGAGCTGATGGGAGAGAAGGGGATGAAGGGCATCCTGGTCCTGGCCGGAGGCATAATCCCAGATGAGGACGTCCCCGTCCTCAAGGAGAGGGGCATAGCAGAGGTCTTCGGCCCAGGAACATCGACAAATGAGATAGTGGGGTACATCAGAGGCAGGGTCCTAGGGAAGGGCACCGACCAGTAATGAGAATGGCCGCCTTGGAAGACGTCGAGAAGCTGGCCCTAGGTGCGCTGAAGGGGGACAGGCTCTCCATAGCGAGGCTCCTTTCTGCGGTCGAGAACGGGCTCCCCCAGGCCCAGGAGGCCATCTCCATCATCTACCCCCACACGGGCAAGGCCAGGATAATTGGCATAACAGGACCCCCCGGTGTAGGGAAGAGTACCCTGATAGAGAAGCTGGTGAGGGAGATGCGCGGGAGGGGGGAGACTGTTGGCGTCGTGGCGGTTGACCCCACGAGCCCCTTCTCGGGAGGTGCCTTCCTAGGAGACAGGGTGAGGATGCAGAGCCTCAGCACAGACGAGGGCGTGTTCATCAGGAGCATGGCTTCGAGGGGGAGCCTGGGGGGCATAGCGAGGGCGACGAAGGACGCAGTAAAAGTGTTCGACGCAGCGGGAATGGACTTCGTCGTCGTGGAGACCGTGGGCGCGGGCCAGTCAGAGGTTGAGGTCATGAGGATAGCAGAGACGGTCGTGGTCGTCCTGGCCCCAGGCGCTGGAGATGAGATACAGGCTCTCAAGGCAGGGATAATGGAGATAGGAGACGTCTTCGTCGTAAACAAGTCGGACCTCGACAACGCGGACGAGGTCGTGCTCAACCTGAGGAGCATCCTGGAGATGAAGTCGAGGGAAAGCCCCGTGCCCCCCATAGTCAAGACGGTCGCAACCACAGGGGAAGGCGTCGTTGAGCTCTTGGAGAGGATAGCCCAGCACGGGGAGGCCGCCCATCCGGGGGGCAGGGAGGCAGCCAGGAAGAGGATAGCCGAGGATGAGGTGAGGTCCATCTTAAGGGAGAAGGCCGCAGCTCACATCCTAGAGATGCTCAAGGGGAGCGGCCTCCTCAATGAGGCCGTGGAGAAGGTGAGGAAGCTGGAGAAGGACCCCTACACGGCTGCGGACGAGCTCCTATCGAGGCTCGTCGTCCACAAACCGAGAGAGGGGGGAGAGGGATGAGGCCGGGCCTCGAGTTCGGGCTCACCCAGGTATACACGGGCAGGGGGAAGGGGAAGACCTCGGCAGCCTTCGGCCTGGCCCTGCGCGCCCTGGGAAGGGGGCTGAGGGTCTACGTCGTCCAGTTCATAAAGGGGGGCTTCGACTACGGAGAGCTCCACATAGCCGACAGGCTTCCCAACCTGACCCTTGTGGCCTACGGGAGGGGGAGGTTCATCGACGGCGAGAACCCAGACGAGGAGGACCGCAGGCTCGCTAGGGAGGCCCTGGAGCACGCAAGGGGGGTCCTTGAGGGGGGAGAACACGACATAGTCATACTAGACGAGGTGAACGTCGCCATGATGTACGGGCTTGTGGATGTAGAGGACGTCCTCTCCCTCATCAGGGGAAGGCCGGAGAGGGTCGAGCTAGTCCTGACGGGGAGGGGAGCCCCTAGGGAGGTGATCGAGGCCGCCGACCTGGTCACGGAGATGGAGGAGGTGAAGCACCCGTACAACAGGGGTTTCAAGGCCAGGAAGGGCATAGAGTACTGAGGAACACCATCCCCGGCACAGCTATTCCGAGGCCTTAAACCTGAACTCCCACTCGCACCAGACTCCGGGGGGGAGCTCGTCAGGGGGGCAGACCCTGCAATTCACCTCTATCCCTGGGTCAAGCTCCCTCGCGAAGGCCTCGAGGTAGCCCTGCCTCACCCGCTTGCAAGGGAAGACCCCCAGCCCCTTCCTGATCCTGGTGTTCTGGGTGCCACAGTTCACCACCCTGAAAACGGCCCCGTCATCGGAGACCTCTCCCTCCTTACCGGGGATGTCAAGGGCCCAGCTAGTGTTCCTGAGGAGGCGGATGAAGGATTCCGGATCGACCCCCAGGACCCCCAGGATGTCCCTCAGGTGCCTGGCCTCTATCTTCCCCATCGCCCTCCAGCACGCTGCGTCCACATCCGTGGCTGCCTCTGTCCCGAACCTCTCCTCTATCCCAAGGAAGTACAGGCCGTCCACCCTCCATATGTTCCTGACGTGGAGGGCGAACAGGTCGAGGAGCCTCTCCTTGGACATCTCCCCGAGCAGCCTCCTGTCCTCATCTTCGGATACCATCTCAGACCAACCGACCAACGGGCTCTGATCTTGTAATAATCTTTCAGGGTATAAAACCCCAAGGCCCGGCGAGGTTCGAGCACTTTACCCAGCATAAGAGGGTTAAATTTATAATCAAACCCATTTAGTTTAGTGGAGAACTTAGGGTATGGTTAATCCTTTCTTCTTAAATTCACCCAGGTTAGGTCGTCGATCTCACGCCTCTGAAGCCTCGGAGGGAGGGGCGGCATGAACTTCGATCTGAGTGAGGAGCAGCTCGACATAAGGAACGCCGTGAGGGAGTTCTGTGAGAAAGAGTTCACCGAGGAGCTCACGGAGAGGTGCTGCGAGGGCGAGGAGTACCCCTGGGAACTCTCAAGGAAGGCGGCGTCCCTGGGCCTCATAGGGATACACTTCCCCGAGGAGTACGGGGGCCAGGGGTACGGCTACCTGGAGAACGCCATAGTAGCCGAGGAGATGATAAGGTCCAACCCCGAGCTTGGGATAACTCTGACATTCGCGGACTTCGGAACCGAACTCATCCTGAAGTTCGGAAACGAAGAGCAGAAGGAGAGGTACGTCCCCAGGATCGCAAAAGGGGAGGGGCTCTCTGCGGCGGCCTTCACCGAGCCTTCCGGCGGGAGCGACATATCGAAGCGCCTGGAGACCGTCGCCGCCGTTGAGGGGGACGAGTTCGTCGTAAACGGCAGGAAGACCTTCATAACGAACGCCAACATATCAGACTTCATCATCGCCATCTGCCAGACTGACCCCGAGGCGAACCCGCCCTACAGGGGGCAGAGCATAATAGTCATAGATAACGGAGACCCGGGGATAGACGCGACCCTTCTCAGGGGTAAGCTGGGAGTCAGGCCCTCCCAGACATGCGAGGTTGCCTTCAGCGACGTCAGGGTTCCCAGGGGGAACCTCCTTGGCAGGATGAACAGGGGCTTCTACCACACCCTGGAGTTCCTCAACGAGTCTAGGATAGAGATAGCCGCCCAGGGAGTTGGCATAGCCCAGGGGGCACTGGACAGGGCGCTGGGCTACGCCAGGGAGAGGAGCCTGTTCGGGAGGCCCATGGTTGAGCTCCAGGCAGTCTCCCACAAGCTGGCCGATATGGCCATAAAGGTGGAGGCTGCGAGGCTCCTCACCCACAAGGCCGCGTGGCTGGCCGACCAGGGGAGGCCAGACCCCATGGCATCCTCCATAGCGAAGACCTACGCAGCGAGAGCAGGCGTTGAGGTGACCGACGAGGCCGCCCAGATCTTCGGGGGCTACTACTTCCTGGAAGACTACGACATAGAGAGTTTCTACCGCCACGCGAAGATTATAGAGATATACGAGGGGACCAAGGAGGTCCAGAAGAACAACATAACAAGGTGCCTCCTAGGGCGCTGACCCATCACGCGGAGGCGTCCCACCCATGAACTTCGAGCTGACCGATGAGCAGGAGGACATAAGGGACGCAGTGAAGGAGTTCTGCGACACCCACTTCACGGCGGAGCTGGCCCGAGAATGCGACAGGGAGGAGCAGTTCCCGAGGATCCTCCACAGGAGGGCTGCTGAACTGGGCTTCATAGGGATACACATGCCCGAGGAGTACGGGGGGCAGGGGTACGGATGCACGGAGAACGCCATCATAGCCGAAGCCATGTGCAGGGTCGACTCGACCCTGGGAACATCCCTAATCCTTTCTGACCTCGGCTGCGAGCTCGTAAAGAAGTTCGGGACTCGGGGGCAGAAGGAGGAGCGCATCGGAAGGGTGGCGAGGGGGGAAGCCATATCGGCCGTGGCCTTCACGGAGCCCGCGAGGGGGAGCGCCATCTCAGAGCGGCTGGACACCTCCGCCACCAGGGGGGGAGGGGGCTGGAGGATCGACGGGGCGAAGACCCTCATCACCAACGCGGGCATCTCGGACTTCTTCATAACCCTCTGCCAGACGGACCCCAAGGTCGAGCCGCCGTACAGGGGGCAGAGCCTGTTCATCTTAGACAGCGACACCGTGGGGGTCGATGTGAGGGGGATCGAGGGGAAGATGGGGATAAGAGCCTCCCCCCTGGGGGAGGTTGCCTTCGACGGGGTCTGGGCACCCGAGGGAAGCCTCCTTGGGGAGCTGGACAGGGGATTCTACCACACCATGGGGTTCTTCAACGAGAGCAGGGTGGAGATCGCGGCCCAGGCC
>CAYGAH010000216.1:0-5205 GCA_964347685.1 uncultured Candidatus Bathyarchaeia archaeon
GTCCTAGCCGAGGCGGCCGAGGAGTTCGGGATCGGCATGGGGGTGGGAAGCCAGAGGATCGCGATCGAGAACCCGGAGGCGGAGCGGACCTTCAGGATAGTGAGGGAGAGGGCGCCCACCGCCTTCCTCATGGGGAACCTGGGGTGCCCCCAGCTGTCCCTGGGATGGGGGCTCGCAGAGGCCCGGCGCGCAGTTGAGATGATCGAAGCCGACGCCCTCGCCATACACATGAACGCCCTCCAAGAGGCTGTCCAGGTGGGTGGAGACACCAAATACAGGGGGGTCCTCGAGAAGGTGGGGGAGGTGGCCTCAGGCCTGAGCGTGCCCGTCGTGATGAAGGAGACTGGGTGCGGAGTCGCCTACGAGGACGCCGTGCAGATAGAGAAGGCCGGGGCGGGGGGGCTTGAGATAAGCGGCTCTGGCGGCACCAGCTGGGCAGCCGTCGAGTACCACATCGCCAGGGAGGAGGGGAAGAGGAGGCAGGAGCACCTAGGAAGGTCCCTATGGAACTGGGGGGTCCCCACTGCAGTGAGCCTCGTGGAGGCGAGCCAGTCCACCAAGCTGAAAATCGTGGCCTCAGGGGGCATAAGGACTGGGGCAGAGATGGCCAAGGCCATCGCCCTTGGGGCGGACGCTGTGGGGATCGCCAGGCCCTTCCTCGAGAAGGCTGTCGAGGGGCCGGAGGCCCTGAGGGAGCACATAGGAGACATCCTCCACGAGTTCAGGGTGGTCATGTTCCTCGTCGGGGCAAAGACGGTTGAAGAACTGAGGCGCACTCCCGCTGTTATCCTCGGCAGGACTGGGGAGTGGCTGAGGCTGAGGGGCTTCGACCCCGAGGAATACTCCCTCAGGAGCCTCTAGGACAATTTTTATCTTGTTAGAAACAGTCTATCAACGACCGTGGTCTGGCCATGTCTTCCACAGAACCCATCAAGATCAAGCTTTCAAGGAACGCGTCTAGGGTGGAGAGGTTCATCGAGGAGACCCTCAGGCCTAGGCGGCCTGAGGTCATATACGAGGCTTCAAGGCACCTTATCTCGGCGGGGGGGAAGAGGCTCAGGCCCTATCTGGTAGCGAAGTCTTGCGAGATGGTCGGGGGTGATCCGGATGAGGCGATACCCTTCGCAGCTGCGCTTGAGGTCCTCCACAACTTCACCTTGGTCCACGACGACATAATGGACAACGACGATACGAGGCGTGGAGCACCCACGGTTCACGCAAAGTGGGGCGTGCCCATAGCCATAGCCGCAGGGGACCTGCTGTTCGCTAAGGTCTACGAGATAATGACCAAGAACGCACCTGGGGACACGGGCTGCGAAAAGATCATGTCGTGCGTAGAGAAGGTCACTGACGCGTCTATATCCATATGCGAGGGGCAGGTCCTGGACGTGTCTTACCCAAGCACTGAGGGCGTATCTGAGGAGGACTACTTCTTCATGGTGGGGAGGAAGACCTCTGCCCTTTTCAGGGCCTGCGCCGAGGTAGGGGCCATCATAGGGGGCGGAAGCCCGGAACAGGTGGGGGCCCTGGGGCGGTTCGCTTGGGACGCTGGGATAGCCTTCCAGCTTGTGGACGACTACCTGGGGGCGACTGCCGACGAGGAGGAGCTGGGGAAACCCGTTGGGAGCGACCTCAGGGAGGGGAAGAAGACCCTCATCATCATCCACGCCCTGAGCCACGCCTCGCCAGAGCAGAGAAGCAAAATCTTGGGCGTCCTCGGGGTCGAGGACGCACCCGACAGGGCCGTCGGCGAGGCCAACGAACTCATGAGGGAGATGGGCTCCATAGATTACGCCCTGGAGAAGGCTAGGGAATACACCGATAAGGCCAAGAAGAGCCTAGACCTATTCCCAGACTCCTCGGCTAAGAGGGACCTGCTGGAGCTGGTCGACTACTTCGTTGAGAGAGACTACTAACTCTCCATTTCGAAGTTCTAAGAAAAGAATAATAGAGGTTCTTCTGCTTTATGAGGCGGAAGGGTGTTGAGCACCGCCCACAGGAGGTCAAGGGTTTGGATGAGGTCAAGGAGGCCGCCCTGAAGTACGCGGTCCTTAACGCCTCGCAGCACGGGGGGAGGGCCCAGACTGGTCCGGTCCTGGGGAGGCTGCTGGCCGAGTTCCCGGATTGGAGGGAGAGGGCTAAGGAGCTTGTCCCAGTCGTCGCTGAGGTCGTGAAGGATGTGAACTCTTGGCCCCTGGGGGAGCAGGAATCCATGCTCCAAGAGAGGTGGCCTGAGCTCCTCGCCCCAAAGGAGGAGAAGGAGAAGGAGACCCTCCCTCCCCTGGAGAACGTCGAAAGGTTCGAAGAGGTGCGCACCCGGTTCGCCCCGAACCCAGACGGGGCCCTCCACCTGGGGAGCGCAGAGCCCATCATATTCTGCGACGAGTACGCCAAGATGTACGAGGGCAGTTTCATCCTGAGGTTCGAGGACACCTCGGCAGACGTGAAGCCCCCCATCCCTGAGATGTACGACTGGATCGTGGAGGACATCGAGTGGCTGGGCGTCAAGATAGACGAGAAGTACTACCAGTCCGACAGGGTCCCCATATACCACGAGTACGCAGAGGAGGCGATGAGGATGGGAGCGGCCTACGTCTGCACCTGCGAGCCCCCAGAGTTCAAGAAGCTTTACATGGCAAAGGAGCCGTGCCCATGCAGGGGCCTCTCTCCCCAAGAGAACCTGGAGAGGTGGCGGGGGATGCTGGACGGAACCTACAAGAGGGGGGAGGCCGTGGTAAGGATAAAGACGGACCTGGACCACCCCAACCCCGCGGTGAGGGACTGGCCCGCCCTGAGGATATCGGACACCCCCCACCCAAGGCAGGGGACTAGGTACAGGGTCTGGCCCCTCTACAACTTCAGCTGCGCCGTCGACGACCACCTGATGAGGGTATCCCACATCATAAGGGGGAAGGAGCACGAGGTCAACACTACCCGGCAGAGGTACCTATTCGAGCACTTCGGATGGGAGTATCCCGAGATAATAAACGTAGGTAGGCTCGGCTTAGAGGTGGGGATCCTCAGCAAGTCCAAGATGAGGAGGGGCATAGAGGAGGGGGTCTACTCTGGGTGGGACGACCCCCGCCTGGGAACGCTCAGGGCGCTCCGGCGAAGGGGGCTCCAGCCAGAGACGATAAGGCGCCTGATGATCCACGTTGGGCCCAAGCCGATAAACGTGACCATAAGCTGGGACAACATAGCCGCCATGAACAGGCGCATCATAGAGCCCTTAGCCAACAGGTACTTCTTCGTCGGGGACCCCGTGGCCCTGGAGGTGTCTGGCATCAAGGGGCCCCAGACGGCCAGGCTGCCCCTGCACCCCGACTTCCCCGAGAGGGGGGTCAGGGAGTACACGATCATACCCATGGACGGGGAGGCCTGGTTCGTGATCTCGAAGGGGGACGCTGAGCAGATGCGCAGGGGAGAGGTCGCCCGCCTTATGGGGCTCATGAACGTAGAGATCGCCTCGGCGGATGCCGAGGGTATAGAGGCGAGGTATCATTCAAAGGACCACCAGAGGGCCAGGGAGCTAGAAGCCCAGTTCATCCACTGGCTGCCCCAGGGGGGAGGTATAGAGGCAGAGGTGGTGATGCCGGACGCCTCTGAGTCGAGGGGGCTGGCGGAGGAAAAGTGCCTAGAACTAAGGGTGGACGACATGATCCAGTTCGAGCGCTTCGGGTTCGTCAGGGTGGACAGCCTGGACCCCTTCGTGGCCTACTACGCCCACAATTAATTTCGAAAGTCTCGGGCCTCACAAATTAGCATAACGTTTAAAAACGGAAGCTCTGGATACACTATGCACACCGGAAGGAAATGATATGTCCCGTTCAGGAATGGATCCTTCGAAGCCCTTCTACGTGAGGTTCGAGGTGCCCAAGGAGGTCGCCGAGGCGGCCTACGAGGCCCTCAAGATCGCCTCGGAGTCGGGGAAGATAAGGAAGGGGACAAACGAGACGACGAAGTCCATAGAGAGGGGGAGGGCGAAGCTCGTGCTCATAGCAGAGAACGTGGAGCCCCCGGAGATAGTCGCCCACCTCCCACTCCTCAGCGAGGAGAGGAAGGCCCCCTACGTATACGTCCCAGACAAGAGGAAGATAGGGGAGGCGATAGGCCTGGGGGTCGGCTCCGCAGCCGCGGCGATAGAGGAGCCTGGGGAGGCTGAGAGGCTGCTGGAGGAGATAGTCTCCAAGCTCAAGGAGATCGTTAAGTAGGATGTCCGAAGAGGCCGAGCTGCTCACCCCCGCAACCGTCATACAGATCCTGGGGAGGACCGGGCTCACGGGAGAGGTGATGCAGGTGAGGGTCCGGATAGAGGAGGGGAGGGACAAGGGCCGAATCATAACCCGAAACGTGAAGGGCCCCGTCCGGATAGACGACATCCTCCTCCTCAGGGAGACCGAGAGGGAAGCCAGGAAGATAAGGTAGGGTCGCCATGCCAAGGGTATACAAGTGCAGCTTCTGCGGGAGGGACATAGCCCCCGGCACCGGCATAGGGTTCGTCAGGAGGGACGGGAGGCTCCTCAGGTTCTGCTCCGGCAAGTGCAGGAAGAGCAGCCTGAAGCTTGGGAGGGACCCCCGGAAGTTCAAGTGGACAGAGGCCTACTCGAAGCGGTGAAACCAAACCGTTAAAGCCTCCATGATATTTTACCTTCTGAGCCCAGATGTACGAGGAGACCCTGATCATTTTAAAGCCGGACGCACTTGAGCGAAATCTCGTCGGCGAGATAATAAAGAGGTACGAGGAGGCCGGCCTCAACGTCCTAGACATCGAGTACATCCCCAGGGTCGACGAGGGGCTGCTCAGGAGGCACTACCCAGAATCCATGGCGAGGGGGCTCGGGGAGAAGGCCCAGAGGGCCACGCATGGGATCACCGACCCCGAGGCCCACGGGTTGAAGGTCCTGGAGCGCCTTAGGAGCTATATCAGTAGGGGGCCCGTCGTCGCGGTGAAGATGGGGGGCGAGGACGCCATAATGAAGGCCCGCATGGTCACAGGATACACTGACCCAGCCGAAGCCGAGAGGGGCACCATCAGGGGGGACCTGGGCGTCGACTCCTTAGCCAAGAGCACAGCCGAGGGGAGGGCATGCGAGAACCTCGTCCACGCCTCGGGGGACCCTGAAGAGGCCAGGGCAGAGCTGGCGCTATGGTTCCCGGAGTAACTCACTCTGTTCAGAAAAAAGGAGGTGCTCACTCGGTCTCTCG
>CAYGAH010000217.1:0-2209 GCA_964347685.1 uncultured Candidatus Bathyarchaeia archaeon
GCATTGCTGATCCCAGTAGACCCCGACGTTGATCGCCTTCACGCTTCCGCTGGTCTTTATCGTCCTTGAAGCCGTTAATAAACCGGAAGCATAGAATGTGCCGAAGCCCATCATGATGGTGGCAATGAGTAATACCAGCCCCATCTTGCCTTTAGATAGTGTAACCAATTCCTTCGCTATCCGTGTAGTAGTGGTACAATGCACTATTATAAAACACTAAGCACCCTCAATTAATATATCTACATCTTAAAATAACTCTTATATTGATGCGCACATATGATCGTATATTATGTTGCATATTAATTAATGCACCAACAAAATTAGGTAATATGTTTATGAAATAAATTCTATATTCTAAATATGAATATTTTATTTCAAAATGTTTTAAATCTTTTTAATATTATTATGAATTGAAGAAAAAAATATAAAACTTTTAAAGGGGACAGAACCTTCCCTATCTTCTTAAATAGAAATCCTTCAAAATCTGTTTTTTTGGCATTTTCTTTGAAATCGCGTCGCGAAAAGGGTTTCAAGCTCTTGAAAGGGAGCAGCTTCCGTGGACAACCCTACGGGCCCCGTGAATCCCCTGGAAAGTTTATATCTCCTATGCTTTAGAATGTGTCAGGAATAGGTATTGTCTTTGGAACCATGTCCACGTGTTATAATTGGTGGCACCCTGATAGACGGGAAGGGGGGACCACCCCTAAAGGACAGCGTAGTAGTGCTGAGAGACGAGTGGATACTCGCCGTTGGTGAGAGGGGGGATGTGGAGATACCCGAGGGCTCGGAGGTGATAGACGCCTCGGGGAAGACCGTCCTCCCTGGCTTCATAGACTCCCACTGCCACTTCCTCTGGATGGGGGTCTCCATGATCCGGGTAGTAGACCTCAGCGACACGAGATCCCTTTCAGAGGCGGTCGAGAGGGTCAGGGCCAAGCTGGGGGAGACGCCCAAGGGGGGCTGGGTCCTAGGCAGGGGGTGGGACGAGAGCAACTGGGATGAGAGGAGGTTCATCACCAAGGGTGACCTCGACGGGTTCTCCCCGGACAACCCCATCCTCCTTAGCAGGATCTGCGGCCACATGATAACACTGAACTCGAAGGCGCTGGAAATAGCGGGCATCACTAGGGAGACACCCAACCCGCCCGGGGGCCAGGTAGACAAGGACGAGCTGGGGGAGCCCACGGGTGTCCTAAGGGACGCCAGGCAGCTTGTCGAGCAAGTCATCCCTCCAGTGTCCGAGGAGATGGCAGTCGAGGGGCTCAGGAGGGCCTGCGACCACGCCCTGAGCTTGGGCTGCACAAGCATCCAGGACGCAGGGCATGACGCCCTCGGCGTGAGGGCCTACCAGTCGGCGTTTGACCGCGGGGTCCTCAAGGTCAGGGCGTACGTGATGCTCCGGAGGGATGTAGCGGAGAAGTCATACGATCTCGGCATAAGGACAGGGTTCGGCAACAGCCTCCTGAAGATAGGATCTATGAAATTGCTGATAGACGGCTCAATGGGGGCCAGAACCGCAGCCCTCTTCGAGCCGTACGAGGACGACCCATCGACGAGGGGGCTCCTCATGATGGAGCCAGGGGAGCTAGACGAGAGGGTCAGGGAGGCTCACTCGAACGGATCCCAGGCGGCCATCCACGCCATAGGGGACAGGGGCATAGAGCACTCCATAGACGCTATCCAGGAGGCCCTCAGGGGGGAGCCCAGGAAGGACCACAGGCACAGGATAGAGCACTGCGAGGTCCTAACCTCCCAGCAGATAGAGCGCCTGGGGAGGCTGGGGATCGTCGCGGCTATGCAGCCAAACTTCGTGGGCAACTGGAGCGGCCCGGGGGGGATGTACGAGGCAAGGCTAGGCATGGCGAGGCTCAGGATGAACAACCCCTACAGGCTCCTCCTGGACGAGGGGGTCAGGGTCTGCTTCGGCTCAGACGGGATGCCCTTCGACCCCCTTTACGGAGTCTGGTCAGCAGTGAACCACCCTATAAAGAGGAGCCGCGTAACCCTCCTCGAGGCCATAAGGTGCTACACTCTGGAATCCGCGTACGCCTCCTTCGAGGAGGACCTAAAGGGGAGCGTAGAGCCCGGGAAGCTCGCCGACATGGTGATACTGGAGAGGGACCTCACCGAGGTCCCGGAGGAGGAGATAAAGGACGTCCCAGTCCACATGACAATCGTCGGCGGAAAGATACTCTACTACAGGGAAGAA
>CAYGAH010000218.1:0-5619 GCA_964347685.1 uncultured Candidatus Bathyarchaeia archaeon
TGAGAAACGGAGGACATTTGGTACGAACGCAAACGCGTTCGCGTACACGCGCGGTCGCGCATGTTCATCCGCTTGCACCGAGAAAAAATTAAACGAAGTACATTTCCTTTTTCTAGGCACTCTCCTTCATTTTAGCGTCAGTAGGTTGTCATAAGGGTTTCTGGTTTTTCATTGTTCCGTGTGAATCCCGCGATCTTGGGGCTCGGTTTTTCGCTGTATTGTGTTTCTGCGGTCTGTTGTGCTGGGTTTGTCGCTTGGGAGCACGTTTCTGTGAGGGATCTGATACGGGAGGGGCGTTTTTCTGATTGCTTCCTTTGATCGGGGCTTTTTTCACGGGCGGAGGGCGTGACTCCCTCCCCCTCACGGGATCGTGTTTCTGACGACGTATCTCATTTGTAAACGGTCATGCGGAGGCGTGACTGTACCCTCATTCATTTTGTAGTGTCAATTATTGGCGCTCAGAGTTTCTTCATGGAAAAACTTTATAATTCCCAAAAATTGTTCCCGTGCTGACTAGGTTTGCTCGCTCCAAATAGGGCGAAAGAAGAGCGCGAGATCGCTAAGATACTCCACGATTCCTTCGGATGGGCTCTACCCAAGGATCGGGCGCTCTTTGAAAGCATCTTCGCCAGAGACGATGACTTCTTCACGTACTACCCGGACTCGAGGAGCACAGTCAAGGGGTGGGGCCAGTTTGAAAAGTTCCTTGACAACTGGATGGACCCAAGGAACAAGGCCACAGGATTCGACATCAGAAACCTGAGAATCATCGTCTCGAAGACGGGAGAAGTAGCCTGGTTCTCAGCCGTAGTGGACGATGAAGGGGAGTTCGATGGAAAACCCTGGGGCGCGAAGGACATACGATGGACGGGCGTCCTGGAGAAACGCGGTGGCGGCTGGAAAATATGTCAACAGCACATGTCAGAGGCAAACGACAAGGGTCCAAAATAAACGCTGGAAAATAAGAACATGCGCATCGAGTCTGTGACTCGACGATGTGTACCTCTTCGGGAGGCGACCCCAGCACCCATGCAGCCTGAGACAGACCTACCCACAGCGAAGACGACTTGTCGGGGGCCGCTGTGAGGCGTCGCTACACAGTTCTGCCGTCGGACCTTGTTCGGTTGACGTCCCCCGCCCTGTCCCTGAGCCATCCTATCCTCACCCCCTCCCTCCGGTCGAAGGCTGGGACGTAGGGCTTTATGTCTAGGAGGGGAGTCCCGTCAACGATGTCTACGTCCATGATTCTGAGGATGGAGCCCTCGACACCATTGAGGCGAACTATCGAGAGGCCGATGGGGTTCGGCCTCCCCGGAAACCTGGTAGCGAACACGCCGCGTACATCACTATCCATGTAGGGCTTCACTGTGAGTGATCTGCTTTCCGCTAGGTGGAAGTGGTAGAGGAGGATTACGTGGCTGAAACCCTCGAGGTCCATAAGCCCCGGGGAGTACTCGGGGAAAACCTCCACAGTGCCCTCTACCCCCGTGGCGCCCGTAGGCTGAATAGGCGTTCCCCTAGGCTCCTTGAAGGGCGTGCGGATCACGCCTATGGGCCTGTAGGTGAATTCCATGGCCGTTTCATCGATCCCTTTTAGAGTCCATAAAAGGGTTGGCGCCCGATCCTTTATATAGATGCGCGGCGCCAGCGCTAGGCCGGATAGAGAGCGTGGGTCTAAATCCAGCCCCAGCGCTTCCCTTCCTCTGCGCCCGCATTAGGGCGCTGGTTTTTTAATCGCGTGTCAGAAATATGGGGTCCATCTAACTAGTCCACGCCGACAGCCTCGGTCATCTCCGTCGGGATCGACTATGCAGATGACCACCAGGTTCCCCCCGATAGGCTCGCTAGTGAATGCGTCGACGTGATAGAACGGTATACCCTGGCCGCCTCCGACAGCATCCTTGGCCTTCTTCTCCTGTCCCTTGCTTTCCATCTATCCCTTCACCCACATTTGGCTTTACCAAATTTCTCCCAGCTTACGATCTCGTCGAGGTTCTTCCTGTGCTTCGGTGGGGGCTCCTCATCAGGATATCCCAGGGGAGTCCTCGCAATGACACGATACTTGTCGGGGACATCCAATAGCTTCTTCAACTCCGCGTCTCGGTCCCACGAGTAACTCATTCAACAGGTCGCCAGCCCCATCTGAGAATAAACCACATTCTTCCGAGATCATGGGTCTATCTGGCATATTAAAAAATATTTGATATGCAATATATTGAGCAGAACGCACATTTGCTCGCGATGGGAAAAGAGTGCCGGGGGTGGGATCGGAACCCACGTTCTCCCCGCTGTGTGCCCTCAACAGGTTTTCTCGCAGCACTTCGGGTTCTCGTAGTACTCCCTGGACATCGTCATCAGGGCCCTGTCCGTGGTCATCAAGGCGACCTCGTCCTTCCAGCTGGACACCGTGATAAGCATCCTCATGTCCGAGATGACCAGGTTCGAGGGGCAGGCCAGTATCCTCACCTCGCCGAACCCGTCAAAGTCCTCGGCCTGCCAGAGCTCCTTGGATACGGCGAATTTGGTGTCCACTCTCCCGATAGCTTTACGGATGGAGGAAGACAACCCTTGCAGCAGCTCCTTATCTGATACGTATACTAGGACTTCGTCCTTGGCGGAGCCTATCAGGTCCCTCATCTTCCTGATTATGCTCCGCCGTCCCCGGATCACGTAGGCGAGCTCGATCTCCTCGCCTCCCTCGACGCCCTCGTAGATGGGGGTGAGGGACTCGGCCAGGCTGTCCGCTATGCTGGCCTTTCGGTTGAATTCCTCTGAGAGCTGCTGTTTCAGGTTGAGCTGGGCCTCCTTTGGGTGGAGGGCCCTGTAAAGGTTGGGGGTCCCCTCCTGGACGGCTATCATCCCCCTCTTCTCCAGCTCGCTCAGCACGTAGTAGATCTTGGAGTCCGGTATGCCCGTCAGCTTGCATAGGTCCCCGGCCGAGGCCGAAGGGAGGGACACGAGGGCCAGGAACGCCCTGGCTGCGTAGGTGGTTAGCCCCAAAGTTTTGAACTTGGATACCATGTTGTCGTTGACTGAACGATTCGCCTTCTCCAAGGGCCCACTCCCTCTTACTCGTAAGTATTGTTCAGAGAACGCTTATATTTCTTTCTACCACCTTTTGGTTGTAGAAAACTGATGAAATTCGATATGGTGGCTGTCCCTAAGAAAATGGAGGACGTTGAAGGCTTCTTCAAGGTAGTAGGGGAGAGGCACTCAGTGAGGAGATACGAGGAGTATGACATCCCCGACGAAGACCTGGAAAAAATGTTCGAGGCAGCGCGCCTGGCCCCTTCGGCGAGTAGCATCCAGCCCTGGCGCTTCGTCGTCGTGAAAGATAGGGAGACCAAGAATCTCCTGGCTCAGCCCTCTTCCCAGACGTTCATCGCGGATGCGAACGCCATAGTCGTGGTGCTCGGCGAAGCCAAAGGCTATTGTTGTTCTCCCCTGACCTGGTCCACGAGGGACCCCATCATCGCGACGGAGCACCTCGTGCTGGCGGCCACGGCCCTGGGTTACGGGGCCTGCTGGATAGCCATGTACGAGTCCCGCCCAGAAGCTTGGCTCGCAGAGGTCAGGAGGACGTTGAAGGTACCTGAGGGAACCCACATAATCTGCCTGGTTGCGCTGGGGGTCCCCGCTGAGGCACCTAAGTTTACACCTAAAAAGAGCGTTCAGGAGATAACCTTCTCCGAGGAATATGGTAACCCGCTCATACTGCATCGAGTATTGGATACCCAATAAAACGGTGTCCGAATAATGTGCCAGCTCGCAGCCTATGTAGGCGATAGACCCATCGCCCCGCTTCTCCTCGGGGCTCTAGAGCACCAAGAGCCCTATCTCGGAGCCAGCGCCACGGGCATGGCGGCCCTTGAAGAGGACGGGATCGCCTTGGTGAAGAGCCCCGGACACATGGCCCTTGTCAAGGAGACTACGAGAATCCAAGAAATGGTGGGGACCTGTGCCATCGCCCACAGCAGGTTAACTTTTGCGCCCGAGCACAACACGGCGGAGAAGGCCCACCCGTTCCTCTCTGACGACGGCAGGTTCGCCCTAATGCACAACGGCGTCATCAAGAACCACAGGGATCACTGGGAGAGGCTCAGGCAGACCCACACCTTCCGCAGCTACAGCCCCGACGTGGACGCAATCACGGACAGCGAGGTCGCTGTACACATGCTCAGCGACGCGGTGACAGCAGGAAAGAGCGTCCCCGAGGCCCTGGGGTGGATGGCGCCCAGGCTCACAGGCTCGTTCCTCTTCGGTGTCATAGGCGTCGAGGAGCCCGATACCGTGTACATCGCCAACTGGCACCAACCCTGCTATCTGGCTTTGGGGGACGACGAGACCATGTTCGTGAGCAGCAAGGCCGGCCTCAAAGAGGTGAAGGACGAGATAACCAACATCTTCCAGCCCCCCAAGAACAGTCTGATGAAGCTCACACGGGGCAAGGTCGAGATCACCAAGCTGGACCCCACGCGGAAGGCGCCCGACCTGAGCCTCGACCTGAAGTTCATGGGCGACAGGTTCGTGGAGGTGCTGGGCGAGAAGGGCCCCAAGACCTTCCTCCAGATGTGGTATGAGCTGCATCCGGACGGCTGGGCCAAGGGCTACGGCATAACCACCCGGGAGTGGGAGGACCTCAGGGACTCCGGCGTCCACATGGTGAACCCGTTCATCGACGTGGTGGAGGCGCTGAAACGCGAGGACCGCATAGTCGAGCACGTCGATCGCCGTACTGAATTAGGGATCGAAGGGACTCCAAGGTTCATGTACACCCTCGCGTAGCCTGTTATCATCACAGACATTTACATGCATACGATCCAAGTTGAGGGCGTGGGTTCAAATCCATCAAACCTAGATATTATGAAACCCCACCTTTTGACCGTTTTTACCTGACAAAAAGGGACAAGAATGATAGTGAAAAAATGCGTAGACTTCAACCAATACCCGGGTAGTTACAACCTCCGCCTTATGTCCGTTTTTTTCCTAGCTTTTCACTCGGGTAGGGTCAACGACGATGAGATACATGATAACGCCTGAGGCTAGACCTAACAATCCAAGGGCTGGGCCAAGGGCTTGATAACCGTACATGAGAAGAGCCAGGCCTCCCAGACCCGAGCCCAAGACCCCGCTCAAGCTCGCCGAAGCAGAGTTCATGGACATCATGGTCCCTCTGAACTGGGGAACCTGTTCGATCGTTAAACTGGTTGCAGCAGTCGACCTCAAGCCCATTAAAAGATATCCCGTCAGGCACAGAGCCAATGAAACCCATAGATTAGACACGATGGTGGTTAAGAGCATGAAGAGCCCGACCGTGAAAGCAGATACGAGCGTCACGGGCTTTCTGCCAAACTTGTTCACGAACCTGCTGCTGATCAGAGCGCCAAGAGCATATGTAATGGCTGCGCCCATCATAAAGTAAGTAACCGTTCCTTTGGAAACCAAGAATTGCTGCCTGTAGAAAGAGGAGCCATAAAGGGTAAAGCCTGACCAAACTGCCCCTGCGAGGGCATTGCACACCAGACAGGCGTCGGCCGATCTGCTTGAGAGAACTCCTTTGTAACCCTCAATTAGACTACCTGTGCTTGAGGAGGTTTGTGAACTCGCTGATTCTGATGG
>CAYGAH010000219.1:0-3786 GCA_964347685.1 uncultured Candidatus Bathyarchaeia archaeon
AACATCGAACAATCCTTCTCCAACCTCCAGGGTTGAGTGATCCTCTATGGTTCACCCTTCGTTCACTCTAAAAGAGTTTTACGGGAGAGAGCGTGACCCCTGCATACCCTACGCCTCCCCACGCCGACGGAGGAGCAGATAAGGGGACCCTTAAAGCCCAGGATGACAGGCTTTTTCTTCCCATATAGACCAGTTAAGCGGAGGTGTCTGTTTGAAGGTAGAGGCCGCCAACGGGCTTGTAAGGGTCCTGAAGGCAGAGGGCGTCGATTGGGTGAGCACATTCCCCACGAACGTTTTCGTCAACGCCTGCGGTGAAGAGGGCATCAAGAACTTCATGGCGAGGGACGAGAGGTACGCCGTTGCCGTAGCCGACGGATTCTCCAGGGTCTCAAACGGGAAGAGGATAGGGGTCTGCTCTGTGATGGGGGGGCTGAACGCCGCTGGGGTCCAGATGGCATACGGGGCCCTCGCCCAGGCCTACGAGGACTCCACCCCCCTCCTATGCCTGACGGACGGCGTGCCCCAGGCCTCTGCGGGGCTTGAGAGGTTCAACATAGAGGACGCGTTCAGGAGCGTTACAAAGTGGACAGGCTACATAGACGAGGCGAGGAGGGTCCCGGAGTTCATGAGGAGGGCCTTCACCCAGCTGAGGACCGGGAGGCCCGGGCCCGTCCTAGTCCAGCTCCCCAGGGGGCTCGGGGAGTACGATGAGGAGGAGCACCCCTACACCCCTGTGAAGGGCTGGAAGTACCAGGCCGACCCCAGGGACGTTGAGAGGGCCGTGGGGGCCGTGCTCGCAGCTAGGAAGCCCATGATATACGCAGGGCAGGGGGTCTTCTACGCAGACGCCTGCGATGAGCTTAGGAGGTTCGCAGAGCTGGTCCAGGCTCCCGTGCTCACAACCCTGAAGGGGAAGAGCTGCTTCCCCGAGGACCACCCCCTCTCCCTCGGCGTCAGGGGAACCCCGGCCGAGAGGTTCCTCAGGAAAAGCGACCTCGTCTTCGCCGTCGGCTTCGGCTTCACCCCCAGCCACTTCAGCCACGTCATCCCCAGGGGGAAGGTCATAGTCCAGTGCACGATAGACGGGTCTGACGTCAACAGGGCCTACGAGGCTGACCACGCAGTCATCGGCGACGCGAAGCTGGTGCTCGGGCAGCTCATAGATGAAGCCGAGAGGCAACGACCACCCCAGAGGCAGGGGCTCTTCGAGGAGATAGAGGAGGCTAGGAGGGAGAAGATGGAGAAGTACATGCCGCTCCTCACGTCCGACGAGAGGCCGATAAACCCCTACAGGGTATACCACGAAATCATGGAGACGCTCGACAGGCGCAACAGCTTCGTCACCCACGAGTCGGGGAACACTAGGGACCAGCTCACCACAGTATACGAGGCGCTGATCCCCCACGGCTTCATGGGCTGGGGAAACGTCAGCACCCTCGGATTCGGACTAGGTGCCTCCATAGGAGCCAAGCTGGCCTTCCCAGAGAGGCAGGTCGTGAGCGTCACCGGGGACGCAGGATTCGCCTACCAGGTGGGCAACTACGAGACCCTCGTGAGGAACGGCGTGGCGATCACCACCGTCCACGTAAACAACTCCGCCTTCGGGGGATACGGCCCAGGGTTCTGGGGGCCCGGCCACACTCCCTACGCCTCCAGGGTGACCCCATCGGACGTGGTGAACACGGCGAAGGTCGCGGAGGGGTTAGGCATCGCCTCTGAGAGGGTTGAGGACCCAGAAGAGGTCGCCCCAGCCCTGAAGAGGGCCCTCCGTGAGAACTCCTCTGGGAGGCCAGCCTTCGTCGAGGTGATCTGCTGCCAGTACCCAGTATACGGGGGATGGGTTAGGAGCTGAGGACGAAGCCCCGAATCATCCTCAGACCGCCTCGGCCTCAACCCTTGCGATGGAATCCCTCAGCTCCCCTTCTGAGAACCTCTTGCCCGCGAGCCTCCTGGCGACCTGATCGACTCCCCTCTCCATCCACTCCGGCAGCCCAAGCAGGCGGAAAAGCTCCTTCTTGCACGCAGCGGCCTTGAGCAGGGCCTCCCTCCTCAGCTCGGTCCCCACGGACCTTACCCTCCTCCTGTTGTAGCCTTCCGAGACGCCGTCCAGGAAGGCCTCGGTGAACTCCTCCCCCGGAACTTTAGGGCGGGGAGGGCGACCCCCGAGTTGTCCGAACGGGAATTGGGAGGAGTCCTCGAAGGGTATGTCGTAGATCAGGGGCCTGTGCCTCCCGAAGGCCCCTTCCGCGGCATGGGCTGCCCCAGGCAGGGGGTTCATCAGGCTAGCTAGGAAGAAGGCCTCCACCCTTCTGAGGCCTCTGTCGTCGCTCCTGTAAGCCATGTGGTAGTCGGTCGTGTATGTTCCCACCTCGTCTACAAGGTGGTTCGCCGTGTGGGAGTTGGTCATGAAGCCCCCGCCCCTGGGGATTGTCCCGTGGAGGAGCCCAGAGTCGTGGTGCTTCCTCAGGTTGAGCCCGCAGCTGGAGCCCATCCACCTGAGGAAGCCCACGCAGTCGCGTGGATCGAGGACCTCGCCGATGAGGGGGTGGAGGAACCCGTATAGGACCTCGTCGACCCTGACGTCTGTGGGCTGGGCCATGAAGACGCATGCAGCCTCCACGGGCCTGCCCGACCCCCTGAACCTTCCGAGCAAATCCACCCGGGGCGTCGATGCGAGGGTCTTGAAGAGCTCTTCCCTGTCCCTGAAATCCAGGACGTGGACGCCCCCGTAGAAACCGATCCCCACTGGTCTTGGCGCAGGGCACCCCAGCTCCCTCGCCTCCACCATCCTGTCGATCTCGTTCCGGGCCTCATCCACGGTAGAGAAGCCCCAGATAAGCCTCCCCGTCCCTATGTAGGCTTCAGACAGGTGGTATGTGTAGATCCTCCCGTGGGAGCAGATGGGCTTCGAGCCCCCGGAGGGTATGCCGATCGCCTTCGCCTTGAACCAGAGGCCGCCCGCCCCAGGCATCACTATGGACCTGAACCCGCTCGTGTGGGCCTCGATTCCCGGGGTCCCGCCCTGCTCGAAGTCGCAGAGTATGGGGATCTCTTCGGCTTCGAAGGGATAACCCGAAGGGTCGAGGAGACTGGTGGAGCCTCCCACTAGGTGGAATTCGGCCTTTCGGCCCCTCAAGAGGCGGAGAAGCCCCTCAACGCCCATGAAGGCAGCCCCGAATGTAGATCTCCAATGAAGGGATTAAATACTTGAGCCCCCTTGCAGCGAGCCCGCGTCCAGGCCGAAAACGGATGAATGAGGCCGAGTCTCCGAGGCCACGCGATTGTTGGGCTGAATCAGGCGCTTCACCCCGACTCCTCAGGGAAATGAGGCTTCACAGGGTTCGTAGCTGGCAGCAATCCTTTCAGGGCTCGTTCAGAGCCTTAACCCGCTTCGTAGCTCTTTTTAGCTCGATGCGCCTCATCTTCAGCGTGGGTTTGATTGGTTGAGACGCATGTAGATGAAGGGGCTGCTATCGGCCTCCTCAAGGAGCTTGTGAAGATCAACTCCGTCAACCCCAGCCTCGTTCCGGGCGCTCCTGGTGAGGCCGAGGCGGCAGAGTACCTCGCCGACTACATGAGTTCCCTGGGCCTCAGGGCACGAGTTGAAGAGGTGGAGCCCGGCCGCTGCAACGCTGTCGGCGTCCTGGAGGGGAGGGGCGGGGGCAGGGACCTGATGCTGAACGGCCACACTGACACGGTCGGATTCGACTACATGAGCATAGAGCCCCTCGACCCGGTGGTGAGGGAGGGAAAGATGTACGGGAGGGGCACATTCGACATGAAGGG
>CAYGAH010000220.1:0-1965 GCA_964347685.1 uncultured Candidatus Bathyarchaeia archaeon
ATCCACAGGATCCTCAACCAGAAGGAAAGGGTCTCCTTGTGGGACATCGAACCCCCCTTCGTCTACGTTGAGGACGAGAAGGGGGGTCACTGCCCCTACGGATGGCAGGAGGACGACGAGTACGAGGAGTGGGACTGCCTGAGGTTCTTCGAAGACTACGGGAGGAGAGCTCGGGGGGAGCTCCAAAGGAGGTACGAGTCGGGGATAGGAAGGAGCGCAGAGGAGTTAGACAGGTGCATGGGCATACTGGGGGAGAGGGGCCTGGAGGACGAGACCCTGGTAATCTTCCTGTCCGACCACGGAGAGCTGCTGGGGGAGCACGGGGGGAACGTTGGGCATGGTTTCATGACAGCCCCAGAGATCGCCTACGTCCCCACGGTTTTCATACACCCCGAACTCCCAAGAGGAGAGGTCGTGGAGGATGGGGTTCTCAGGCACGTCGATCTCTACCCGACGATACTCCACCTGTTGAATAGGTCCCCTCCCGAGAACATCGACGGCGCAGATATCCTCGATTCGAAAGAGCTGCCGGGGTTCGGGCTCACCTATTATATCATGGAAAAGAGGCTGATGGGGTCAGACTTCAAGATAGTTGAGAGGGGCGTCTGGGACGAGGACGGGGGGCACGTCTTCAGGTACGGGATGAACAGGCTCCTGCTCTTCATCAGGGCTTTGAACCTGACGATGGCAAAGAAGGACGGCATCATATCGACATATCAGCGAGCGAGGCTTGGGAGGCTTGGGCTGATCAAGTGGTCGACGGAGTATGCTGAGCTTTTGAAATCCTTCTGCTCAGCTTACATGAAGCACGGCGACCCAAAAATAGGATTCGACCTCGCCAGATCCCTGATAAATGACTGAGAATACCCGGATGGGCGCCGGAGAAAGATTTAGAGCTGTGACCTCCATGAAAATCCTTTATTTCTCTCACAGCTACCTCCCTAACGTCTCCAGCGCCTCCCTGGTAGCCGGCGAGACCGTGAGGAGGCTGATGGAGAAGGGGCACGAAGTGGATGTGATGGTGCCCCAAAACAGGTTTGATTGTGCTGGGGGCTCCGATGCTCTCCCGGTATTCCCCTGCCCCGAGGGCGTCTTCCCCCCCAAGGGCGCGATATACGTCGACACCTTTCTCCCGGAAAAACTCTCCCCTATTAGCGAAGCCCTTGCCCTTTCATGGGGAGGCGCGATGAGATGCCTGAAAGGAGGCGGATACGATCTAATAATCTCCGAGTTCCACCCCACGAATCCCTCATCCTTCTCCGCCCTGATGGTTGCCTCAGGCCTGGACATACCCGTTTGCCTAAGGACCCACGATGTCCTTTTCGACGTCGCCCAGGAGATTTCACCGGCCCGGGCCCTCGCCCACATGCTATTCACCCTCAACAGGAAGGCAATAAGGGGGGCGGACGTAGTCTTCACCCAGAGCAGGGAGTTCTCTGACTTCCTGAGGAGTCACTACGGCAGGAGAGGGGCCATAGACCTCTTCCCAAACGGGGTGGACACCGACAAATTCGGCTGCGGTGGGCCGGATAGGGCCCTAGCCAGCAAGATGGGGTTGGAGGGCTCTCGCGTGCTGCTCTACTCCGGAAATGTTTCTCTCGTGTACGGCTTGGACATCATGATCAGGGCTCTCCCCGGGATCGTTGCCGAGGAACCTGACACGGTCCTAGTCATGCTGGGCTCTGGGCCTGGGTGCCGCGAGCTGAGGGCCCTGTCGAATAAGGTCGGGGTGGACGACCATGTCATCTGGCACCCCCCCGTGAGCTACGACCTTGTCCCGGCCTACCTCTCCATCGCCGACGTTTGCATAGGGACCCTTAGGTCGAGCCTCCTGACGGTGGGGACCGTCCCCACGAAGGTCCTCCAGTACATGTCATGCGGGAAGGTAGTCGCCTGTTCCCACAACGGGGTCTCCAGGGAGCTATTGATAGACGGTTTCAATGGGGTCACTGTCGAGGGAGGCCC
>CAYGAH010000221.1:0-2215 GCA_964347685.1 uncultured Candidatus Bathyarchaeia archaeon
GGGATGAACAACGCGACGGTCGTGTCCGGGGGAGGCTACAGGGCTGCTGTGGGAGGGCTCACCCCGGAGGAGCACCTTAGAGACACCCTAAAGGTGGGGAAGCTCCTGAACGATCCGACCCTCCTCAGGATATTCGCGTACGAGGGAGGGGATAGGGTGCTGGAGCTTCAGGGATTCGGAGTGAAGATGAGGATGAGACAGGGGGGAGTCTCCGTGGGAACCATCCCCACCCTCATGGGGCTGGGCATAACTAGGCCCCTCGTCGAGCACCTCAGGTCCGGGGGGGTGGAGATCGTCGAGAACGTCATAGTCACCAAGCTGCTCAAGGAAAAAGACTCCGTCGTCGGCGCCGTCGGGTACGACATCCATGGCGAGGAGCCCGTGGTCTTCAGGTCCAAGTCGGTCGTCCTCGCCACCGGGGGCGCAGGGGCCCTCTACAAGAGGACGGACTGCCCACTGAGGACGACCGGGGACGGATACAGTCTCGCGTACCACGCTGGCGCAAGGCTGAGGGACATGGAGTTCGTCCAGTTCTTCCCCCTGGCCCTGGCGGAGCCAGGGTCCCCCCCGTTTCTGGTGGGCGGGGTCATATCAGAGGAGGGGCGCATCATCAACAGCCTGGGGGAGGACATACCGAAGAAGCACGGGGTGACCTCCAGGCCACTGGTTCTCAAGTCGAGGGACCTACTCTCCAGGGCGGTGATGAAGGAGATACTCGCGGGCGGGGGAGTAGACGGCGCCGTGCTCATAGACGCCACGGGGATCTTCAAGAGGATGGGCGATGAGGGATTCGCCTCAACGGGCCCCTACTCCTACTTCAAGGAGAAGCTTGGGGCGGACGAGAGGCCCATAAAGGTCGCCCCCATCTGCCACTTCTGCATGGGTGGAGTCATGATAGACGGGGACGGATACACGGGGGTCCCTGGCCTCTTCGCAGCTGGGGAGGTCGTTGGGGGGGTCCACGGGGCCAACAGGCACGGGGGGAACGCCCTCACGGACATAACGGTCTTCGGGGCTAGGGCTGGGGCGGCAGCTGCCGAACACTCCAAGGGAAGGAGCCTACTGCCGGTCGAAGAGCTTGCTATGGGGGAGATCGAACGCTACGAGGGGATCAGGGGGAGGGAGAGGGGCTTCCACCCGACGGCCCTGATGGAGCGGCTCAGGGAGAGCATGTGGGCCAAAGCTGGCGTCGTAAGGGACAGCGAGGGGCTGGCCGAAGCCTTCGAGGAGATCCACGAGCTGAGGGGGGCCTCATCCCAGGTCAAGGCCTCGGGGAGGGAGATGCTTGTGGCCCTCGAGTTGCCAATGGCCCTTGACGCAGCGGAGATGATTGTGAGGGCTGCGATGGAGAGGAGGGAGAGCAGGGGGGCCCACTACAGGACGGACCACCCTTTCGAGGACCCTGGATGGCTCAGGAAGGTGGTCGTGAGCAGGGGTGAGAGGGGCGCGATGAGCCTCTCCACAGAGCCCCTCTAGACCTCAAGCCCCAGGAGCCTCTCCGGGTTCTCCTTCACCATCACCCTGATCCACTCGGGCTCTACCCCACGTTCGAGGAGCATCGCTATGTAGATGCGTAGCCCCTCGGGAGGCGGAGGGTTGTGGACCTGCCCAAGGTCGCTCGCGAGGATGTAGTGCTCAGGCCCCACCTCCCTGACGGCGGCCACCACCTCGTCTATGGTGGCGCTCCTCCACGCAGGGGAGAGGGAGGAGTAGCAAAGCTCCAGGAAGGCCCCCCTCTCCGCCATCCACGCCTGGTCGTCGACAGATAGGGAGGCGGTGACGAAGTTAACGTGTGTGACCACGACCCTCTTCACCCCACGCCTCCTGGCCTCATCCACCAGAGCCTTGGACTCCTCGACGCCCAGGTGGGAGGTTGCTATGGCTGCGTCCGCCTCGGCAACGATGTCGAGGATCTGACCCACCCTCGGGTCTAGCCCTCCCCCCTCGTCCAGGACGGTTATCCCCTCGGCCCCCTCGTAGATCCTGGGCTTCTCGTAGTCGAGCCTAGACCCGTACTTGCCCAGCTCCCCGAAGTGCTTCAGGTGGTTCCCTGCGTCTACGGTGGGCATCCACACGATTTTACCCCCCAGCTTCAGGGAGGCGTCCACCGCGAAGGGGTTGAGGCCGCCGGCGGCGTAGTTCAGGACGACGCCCCCGTAGACCTCAACCTCCGGCACGGCCCTGTGGACGAAGTAAGCCCTGTCCGCGGTGGGGG
>CAYGAH010000222.1:0-3977 GCA_964347685.1 uncultured Candidatus Bathyarchaeia archaeon
TATAGACACATACTACGAGATGATGGGCTGGGACGGCGACGGAGTACCCAGGCCGGGCACCCTACAAGACCTAGCAATAGGCTGGGCAGTGAAGTACTTTCCTGAGAAGGACAGGCTGGTCGTCTGAGGGCCCGAAGCCCCCCTCTCAAAAAAGGAATGCCGGGGGCAGGCTTATCTTCTCTATCTCAGTCCCCGTCAGTGCCTTTATGCGCTCAAGCTCCTCCGCCTGATCGAAGGCGATCAGGGTGATGGCGTTGCCCCTCTTCCCTGCCCTGGCGGTCCTCCCTATCCTGTGGAAGTACATTAGGGGGTCGTCGGGGACGTCGTAGTTGATAATGTAGGGGACGTCCACTATGTCCAGGCCCCTCGCCGCGACCTCGGTAGCGATCATCAGACTTATTCTCCCCTCCCTGAACCCCTCGAGCACCTGCTCCCTCCTAGCCTGGCTGAGTTGCCCGTGGATGGACTCGGCGTCGTACCCCGCCCTCCTAAGCTCATCCGTCAGCCTGTCCACGGTTATCCTCATCCTGCAGAAGACGATGCACCTGTCTATGTCGTAATAGTCTATGAGCCTCTCAAGGATTTCGGTCTTCTCGTAGGGGGCGACGATGATGTACTTCTGGTCTATCGTCTCCAGGGCTATCTCGTCCCTGCTCACGAGGATGAGCTCTGCGTCCGGCATGTACCTCTTTGAGAGGCGCATTGTCCTGTCGTCGATCGTGGCTGACCAGAGGCTCACCTGCTTCTCCTTGGGGGTCCTCCTCAGGATCCACTCAATGTCTTCGATGAAGCCCATGTCCAGCATCCTATCCGCCTCGTCCAAAACGACGCTCTTCACGTGCCTAAGGGTTAGGGTCCCCCTCTTCATGTGGTCTATGAGCCTGCCGGGGGTCCCTACGACTATCTGGGCTCCCTTCCTTAGCTCCTGCATCTGCCCCTCGATGGAGACCCCCCCGTAGATGCATATCGCCCTGACGGGTGTGTACTTCGCGTATGCGTTTATGTCGTCCGTTATCTGGACTGCCAGCTCCCTCGTGGGGGCTACGACCAGGCCCTGCACCTCCCTGGATTCGGGGTCCACCTTCATGATCATGGGGACACCGAAGGCCGCCGTCTTCCCAGTCCCCGTCTTGGCCTGGCCTATCACGTTCCTCCCCTCTATCATGGGAGGGATGGCCCTCTCCTGAATGGGGAAGGTCTCCCCGAACCCCAGGTCGTGAATGGCCTCCTTTACCTCTGGGCTTATCGGCAAATCGTCGAAGTTCATCATGGATCAGTCATTCAATGGTCTCGTAGCTGCTATCAGCGCCGGTTCGGAAGACTTCTGTTGGAGCACCATATAAAGGATTCCCAATCACTGAAAAAGAGGGGTAAGACGATCTACCCCTTCTTGGGCAGGCCGAACTTCCTCGCAGTCTCTCCGATGGTCTCCTCCAGAACCTTCAGCCCCTCGTCCACCTGCTCCTCAGTGATGACCAGGTAGGGCATCATCCTTATGATCCCCGTGCCCGGGCTGGAGCCAACGTTGATGCCGTTCTCCTTGGCCTTGTCCGCTAGGTACACAATGGGATTATGCTCAGGGTCCCTCCTCTGCTCAGGCGTCAGGTCCTTGGGAACTATCTCTTCCCTGGTCTCTGTGTCCGCCACCAGCTCTATCCCCATGAAGAGGCCCAAGCCCCGAACGTCGCCTATCACCGGCTGCCTCTCCTGCATCCCCCTCAGCTCTTCCATCATGTAGGCGCCCATCTTGGCAGCCCTCTCCGCCAGCCTCTCCTCGTAGTAGTAGTCGATCACTGCGAGGCTCGTGGCGCAGGCCAGGGCGTGGCCGCTGTATGTGTAGCTGTGGGGGAAGCCCTTCTCGTCGAAGTGGTCTGCGATCTTCCTGTTCACTATGGTGGCCCCGAGGGGGACGTAGCCCGAGGTTATCCCCTTCGCGTATGTCTCTATGTCCGGCACTATGTCCCAGTGCTCGCACGCGAACATCTTCCCTGTCCTGGCGAAGGCGGTCATCACCTCGTCGAATATCATGAGGACCCCTGTCTCGTCGCATATCTTCCTGACCCTCTGCCAGTAGCCGTCGGGGGGCACCACCTGGCCGGCCCAGCTGCATATGGGCTCAGCCATGAATGCGGCTACGGTCTTTGCCCCCTCCTTCTCGATGGTGTACCTGACGAAGTCTGCGCAGAGGAGGTCGCACTCGGGGTAGGTCTTCTTGAAGGGGCACCTGTAGCAGTAGGGGGAGGGCACGTGCTTGAACTCCTCGAAGATGCTGAGGCCGGGGAACTGCCTGTTCCTCGCGCTGCCCCCCACGCTCACCATCGCGTAGGTTGAGCCGTGGTACGCGTCCCAGTAGCTCACGATCTTCGAGGCCCCCCTGTAGAGCTGGGCTAGCTTTATGGCAACCTCATTCGACTCGGTCCCGCTGTTCCCGAAGAAGGTCTTGCACAGGTCCCCAGGAGTGATCTGGGCCAGGCGCTTGGCCAGCTCGATCTGGGGGACGTTGAAGTAGCTGGGGGAAGAGTATGCGAGCTCGTCGAGCTGCCTCTTCGCGGCCTCTATGACCTCCCTGTTGTTGAGCCCTATGTGGACGTTGTAGAGCTGGGAGATGAGGTCGAGGTACCTCTTCCCCTTCACGTCCCAGAAGTAGACGCCCTCGCCTCCTACGACCATAGGGGCCTCGTATCCGGGCCTTGGCTCCCACCTGGGGATGAGGTAGGCGTTCGCGTCTGCGTAGAGGCTCTTCGCCTCTTCCTCTGAATAATGCTTATAACTCATGAAGACACCTGTTTCCGAGTCTAGGGATCAGGATCTATTTTAGATGTGCTCTACAGTTCAGACGGCAATCGGATCTTCTTGAGCAGCCTACGCTGTATTTCAGCGAGCCTTAGTGGTGCACCTTCATCCAGCCTTCCCCGCATCTCCCAGAGCTCCTGGAAAACGGGCACGATCTCCTCCTCGGAGGCCGAACCGACAGAGACGGCGGTCTCCATCGCGTATACGAGGTCCTGGAAGGCATCGGACGAGTCGTAGGGTAGCTGTGAAGAAAGGATGCTCCTGAGGGACTCCCTCCTTTGCCGTTTCAGCCAAGCGTCCTCCCTAGTGAACAATGCTTCCAAGTCTTTGAGGTCTCCCTGCGGGATGCTCCAGCCGCTCCCCCCCAGGTTCTCTTCTAGATGAGGTATCGTCGATGGTCCCGTGAGGGCGCAGATGACCTCCCGATGGGAAAGGACCCATGCGATGGCCGTCTGCACAGGGGTCCTACCGTGCTTCTTGCCCAACTCCCTGAACCTTTCTGCGACCCGGAGGCCCGACTCAAGGTTTTCTCGATGGAAGAGGGAGTCGTCCTTCCTTATGTCTCCAGGCTCGAACTTCGTGTCCCTGCCGACCTTTCCTGTGAGGAGCCCCCTCCCCGTGGTGCTGAAGGCGATCGCCCCAACGCCGTACCTCCTGCAGAGGGGCAGGAGGGTCTCCCTGGAGCTCCGAGCCACTGCGCTCAGCTCCATGAGCACGGAGAAGACGCCCCCGACCTCGCAGTAAGCCTCCACCCTCTCCGCCGGGAGGTGCCCCACGCCGTACCTGCGGACCTTCCCCTCGTCGACCAACTCTTCGAGGGCGGAGACTGTCTCCTCCACGGGGGTTCTTGGGTCGTCGAAGTGGACCTGGTAGAGGTCTATGTAGTGGGTCTTGAGCCTCCTCAGGCTCCCCTCACAGGATCGCTTCACGTGGTCCCTGGTGAGGTCGGGCCTCACGCCGTCCCTCAGCCCTACCTTCGTGGCTATGTACACCTCTTCCCTGTAGGGCTTCAGGGCCTCTCCCAGGACCCGCTCTGCCTCTCCGTAGACTGGGGCGGTGTCGAAGAAGTTCACCCCAAGCTCGTGGGCCCTGTCTATCACACCCTTGAACCCCTCAGGGTCCTTCCTTCCGTAGGCCCCGCCGAGGGAGTAGCACCCCAGCCCCACCTCTGAGAGCCTGAACCC
>CAYGAH010000223.1:0-6917 GCA_964347685.1 uncultured Candidatus Bathyarchaeia archaeon
GGGTCCATTATCACTACAACTTTTGCTCCCCTGATAAGGCTGAGGCGTTCAGGGTCTGAGAGGCAGTCGCCCGTGAGGCGCAGGTTCGCGCCGAAGTAGGTGTGGATCTCGTTCTCCCCATCAATCGCTATCGAGATGTATGCCTGGCCAGACTCCTCACCCAGGACCCTGAGGACTCCTCTGGAGTCCACTCCCTCCTCCGCGAGGATGGCTAGTTGCTTTTCTGCTATCTCGTCTTCCCCCAGCGCCCCTATGAAGGCGACCCTGCCTGGGCCCAGCAGCCTCGCCGCCGCCACCGCGACGTTGGCCGCCGTCCCCCCTGACACCCTCTGGATCTCCCTGACGGGGACCTCTTCGCCCTTCCTGGGAAGCCTGTCCACGAAGAGGTTTATGTCCCAGTTTATGGCCCCGCAGCAGATGAGGTCCGCCAAATCAGCCTCCCCCCGCCACCCTCTCCATGAACAGGTCCAGGAACCGACCCTCGTCCACGTCCACCACTATCTCCACGTTGGCCTGAGACTCCGGTGCTCTTCGCCAAGCACGCCTGTCAACAACGGTCATCCCACGGGTGAGCTCTCCCGCTGTCTCCACTTCGACCTTAAACCTCTTCGTCTCGAACATCGTTGGGTCCACGGCGTAGGCTAAGGCCATTGGGTCGTGGATGCTGAACCCGTTGAACCTCCGTACGAGGTCCCTACAGAGATCCCCGACGAGCATCGTCCTCCTCGTCCCCATCACCTCGATCTCATTGAACCGTTTCAGGGAGAGGCGGTTCTTGGGGTCGGTGGTCACGTCCAGCCCCACTGCTGCAATGGGCATAGCTGAGTCGAACACCATCTTCGCGGCCTCTGGGTCGTGCCAGACGTTGAACTCCGCAACGGCGTTCGCGTTCCCGAAGCCGTAGGGGGTCATCTGGTATGCCCCTCCCATGATGACGAGGCCCCCCACCATCTGGGGCAGCTCTGGCTCTGCAAGGACAGAGGAAGCGATGTTGGTCAGGGGCCCGATCGCTACGAGGGTCAGGTCCCTCCCCAGCTCCTCGGCCTCCTCCAGGATAACCTCAACTGCCGACCTCTCGTCGGATCTTAGCCCTGGCTCGGGGAGGACCGCCTCGCCCAGGCCCGTCTTCCCGTGGAACTCCTCGGCGTGGCTTGTTCCCCTGAGGAGGGGTCTCTCAGCTCCCCTAGCCACTGGAACATCGGTGATCCCAAGGAATTCCAGGATCTTCAAGGCGTTCCCGTGCCCCTTTTCCTGGCTGACGTTCCCAGAGACAGTGGTCACGGCCTCCACCCTCAGCTCTGGGGAGTTGAAGGCGAGCATCAGGGCGAGGGCGTCGTCCACGCCTGGGTCGGTGTCGATGATGACCTTCCTCAATCTTCTCACATCGCCAGGTTCGATCCGACTAAGATACAGTTCCAGATGAGATAAAACAGTTTACAGGACGCGAAGGACCAGTGACATATTAAAAAGCTGGTCGACTCAGCGATGGCGAACCGGTGTAACTTTTTTCTATCCCCGATGATGAGGTATAATGGGGTTTGTTTCCTTGAGAAGCTACATAAAGATCGTAGGCCCCCCGGTTCTGGAAGCCGTCAAGGCTCTTGAGAGGGTCGCGGTGGACATGCCAGAGGTTTGCATAATGGACACGGTCATAGTGAAGGGCATCTCGCCTCACATCGCAAGGGACGTAGGATTGGAGCCCAGGAGAAGGCCCCCTGTCTCAGCTCCAAGCCCCGTCAGTACAAATTGGGTGATGGACTACTTCAGCTCCTCGGGCGTCCCGGTGTCCCAGGAGCGCTGTAAGAGTATCATCAGCAAGTCTGGTTCTGCCCTCGGGGAGTACGACTTCTTCTTCGAATGGTTCGAGAAGCCGAGCATGTCACAGCTGAACGACCTCATAATGAAGATAGACGAGGCCCTGTCCCCGTTGGGGTGCCTATACACCATCACGTCAAAATAGCGCCCTTGTTTCGAGTATGCACTAGGACAGATAGAAAAGGTTCCTCATTTTTCAGCTCCATGCTGTTTCTGCCGGTTCATGGTCTTCTCGTACATGTTCACGAGGGCCCTCATCCTCCGCCAGGGAGGGAGCCTCATCAGGGGGGCCAGCTCCCTCCTCCTCTCCTCAGCCATCTCCCTGAGAAGCTCTGGCTCCTCCCTGAACATGTGCTCCTCCATCACCCTCTTTACTAGGACCTCCAGGAGAAGCTCGTCCAGCGCAGGGCAGTCGGAAGGCAGCCGGTGCCCCTCTGGGTCGTCCAAGTTCCGTATGATGATGCTCGCGGGGTAGATCCTGCACTCTGAGGGCCTGACTGGGTAGACGCTGCAGAGGTCCCCCTCGAGGAATGGGCAGGGGCCTCCATGGATCTCTAGGGTCCCATCCCCCTGTGGGACGGCCCTCAGCCTCCTCTTCAGCCCCTTGTATGAGGTGCCCTCGTGGTCGGCTATCCTCTTCAGCTCTTCCTTTCGCACCCTTAACGGGTTGAACGACCTGCAGCAGTTGCCGCACTTGGTGCATCTGCTGTCTTGGATGGCGTAGAGCATCGCGAACTCGGTCTCCAGGAGGACGCCTAGGCTAGATATTCCCTTCAGGATGTCCTCTTTCCTCACCGGGGGCGTGTTGAGGCGTTCCTTGGCCATCTCTAGGAGCCTGAAGGCGTGGGGCCCGGAGAAGGGCTTGAAGCCTTCACGCTTGAGGAGCTTGGTGAGGGGCGACAGGGCCTCTTCCGCTTTTACCACGATGGTCTTACGGGGTCCACGGGTATTAAGAGTTACACCATGAACCCGTGGAATATCGACGTTTCCTGTGGCAGGTCACGGCAACTTGAGAGTTATATAAGCACCCCGGGATGGTTGTGAAATCTTTATCTTCGACGGTTAGGGTGCTTACCTGATTCAAGGCATGATGTGGATGTGGCCCTGGGGGTTTGGCATGGGTATGGGCCTCATGGTGTTCTTGATGATCCTTTTCTGGGCAAGTATCATAGTCGGGGCCTACTTCCTCTTCTCAGCACTCTTCAGGCCCAGGAGGACCTACAGGTCTGGGAGGAACGACGCCCTTGAGATAGCCAGGCAACGCTACGCCAGAGGAGAGATCACCAGGGAAGAGTTCGAGGAGATAAAGAAGAACCTCGGCTGAGGTCAGAGGCGCACCTAATTGCACATGAGGAACGCGACGATAGGAATCATCCTTTTGGCAGTCGGCGTCACAGGGATAGCGGCGTTGACCTTCTTCTCCGGAGCCCTCGACATGGACCGCGCAGAATCCATAGCCGAACGGTACCTGGATTCGCTCAACGATCAGGACCTCGGCATCGACGAGATGATGGAGTTCGAGTACAACTTCTACGCGATATACTACGAGAAGTCCACTGGGATAGGGGCCTTCGAGATGCTCATAGACAAAGGGACCGGCAGCATATTCCCCGAGTACGGCCCCAACATGATGTGGAACACCAAGTACGGCCACGGGGGGATGATGGGGGGAGGCATGATAGGGACTCCCTCCCAGTCAGCATCGATGCCCGTGGGCGAGGAAGAGGCCCTGAACTTCGCCCAGGAATTCCTGGACAGGGTTTACCCTGGGGCAGAGGCTGAGGACCCCCACAGGTTCTACGGGTACTATACGATTCACACGAGCAGGGACGGGGAGATACTCGGAATGCTCAGCGTCAACGGGTACGACGGTCAGGTCTGGTACCACAACTGGCACGGGGCCTTCATCCAAAGCCGCGAGATGCATTAATCGCGGAAAGCAGCGATCTCTCTTCCCCGACCTGAGGGTATATTCGGTTCCTCGACCTAAAGACCAAAATCTCCAATCGATGATGTTAAGAGTGTAGCCCAACAGGAACGGGGTGAGAATGACGCTCAGAGACGTTTACGAGGCCAAGAGGCGGATCGAAGGCTGGGCCCTGAGGACGCCCCTGGCGTACTCCTACCGCCTCAGCGACCTCTGCGGAGGAGATGTCTGGCTAAAGCTGGAGAACCTTCAGCCCGTGGGCTCCTTCAAGATCAGGGGAGCCGTGAACAAGCTCCTTCTCCTCACGGAGGAAGAGAAGGCCAGGGGGGTTGTCACGTCGTCGTCGGGAAACCACGCCCAGGGGGTTGGGTACGCAGCCCGGGAGTTCGGCGTCAAGGCGACCATAGTGGTTCCCGAAAACACCCCAGGGGCCAAGCTGGGGGCGATCCGCAGGTACGGAGTAGACCTCATCGTCCACGGCGAGGAGTACATGGACGCAGAGAGGCTGGCAAGGGGATTAGAAAAGGAAAAGGGAATGACCTTCGTCTCGGGGTACAACGACCCCGACATAATAGCGGGTCAGGGGACAGTGGGGCTTGAGATGCTTGAGGACAGGCCAGACCTCGACCTAGTCCTGGTGCCCGTCGGTGGAGGGGGGCTCATCTCGGGCGTGGCCACAGTCTTCAAGGCAGCCACCGACGCAGAGGTCTTAGGGGTCCAATCCGTCGCCTCCCCAGTCATGGCCGAGAGCATCAGGCAGGGGAGGATAGTCGACATGGAGCTTGAGGACTCAGTCGCCGAGGGCCTCCACGGCGGCATAGAGGAGGGCTCCATAACCTTCGACTTGTGCAGGCGCCTCGTGGACGCCTTCGTACTCGTTGAGGAGGAGACGATCAAGGACGCCATGGGGCTGATGCTCACCGAGGAGAGGCAGGTCGTGGAGGGCTCAGCCGCCGTCGGGGTCGCAGCAATAATGGAGGACCCCGACAGGTTCAGGGGAAGAAAGGTCGGCGTGGTCATAACAGGGGGCAACGTAGACAAGGCCCTCCTGAGGGAGATCTGCAAAATATAAGTCCTACAGATCTTCCTTTCCTAACAGGAATGTTAGGATAACATTTTATGTCCCAGCGCCATAGGTGGGGCGATTGGTTTGAAGAGGCTCGTCGTCGAAGCCGAGAAGTGCTCTGGCTGCCGCCTCTGCGAGGTGGTGTGCTCCTTCGCCCACGAGGGTGTTTTCAGCCCTCGGCTTTCCAGGGTCACAGTGGTAAAGGAGGACAGGCACGGGCTCGATTACCCCGTCTTCTGCCGCCAGTGCGAATCCTGCCCGCCAACGAGCGCCTGCACAACCGGGGCGCTGACAAGGAACCAAGCGGGGACATTGGAGGTTGACGAGGGGTCTTGCGTGGGGTGCAGCTCCTGTGTGGGAGCCTGCACTTATGGAGCTTTGAAGCTGGACGGGGGTTCCAAGCCCATAGCGTGCGACCTGTGCGGCGGCGCGCCCGCCTGCGTCGACAGGTGCCCGACCCAGGCCCTCGAACACGTCGAATCCGATGTTTTCACGGAGAGGCCTGAAGAGGCCTTCGGGAGGCTGAGTGGGATGTGGGGCATCCATGGCTGAACTCGGGGGCTACGCGGGCAGGGTCCTCAGGATAGACCTCACGAGGGGAGAATCTAGGGTCAGCGAACTCGACCCGGGCAATGCGGCTCAATACCTGGGGGGGCGGGGGCTAAACTCCAAGAGGCTCTACGACGAATTGAAGCCTGGAATAGATCCCCTAGGCCCAGATAACAAGCTGATGTTCTCGACGGGCCCCCTCGTGGGAACCACCTTCCCCACCGCTTGCAGGTTCAACGTCTCCGCGAAGTCCCCCCAGACGGGCATCTTGGGGGACTCCAACGCAGGGGGCCACTTCGCGACTGAGATGAAGTTCGCGGGGTACGACCAGATAATACTCGAAGGCAGGAGCCCCAAGCCCGTCTACATCATGATCGAGGACGAAGAGGTAGAGCTCATGGACGCATCCCACCTCGCAGGGGAGGACGTCTACGAAAGGGACGAGATTATAAAGGCAGACCTGGGCGACAGAGGGGTTCAGACGATAATCGCGGGGCCTGCGGCTGACAACGGGGTGAAGTACGCTGGCCTATTCGCCAACCTGATGAGGGCCGCCGCCAGGACGGGCATGGGCGCCGTCATGGCGTCCAAGGGCGTTAGGGCGCTGGCCGTGAGGGGCACAGGCTCAATCGGGGTCTCTGAGCCGCGGAGGTTCGAGGAGCTCGTGGAGGAGATCGAGGAGGAGATACGCTGCCACGAGCAGTACTGGCCCCGAAGGAGGATGGGCACGACCCGCATCCTAATGATGGCAAACGAGGCCGGATTCCTGCCCACCCGCCACTACACCTCTGGTGTCTTCGAGCACGCCCTGGAGGTGAGCGGGGAGAGGCTCGCCGATGAGTACAACGTAAAGGCCAGGGGCTGCTTCGCTTGCACGGTCCCATGCAGCCGATTCTACGTGGTGAAGGAGGGGTCCTTCGCGGGGCTGTACGGGGAGGGGCCAGAGTACGAGGCCCTGGGAAGCCTGACCTCCCGGATGGGGAACGGGGACCTCAACATAGCCCTAAAGGCGAACGACATGTGCAACAGGCTGGGCCTTGATGCCCTCACATCCGCCGAGTGCATCTCCTGGGTCATGGAACTACACGAGAGGGGGATGCTCAGCAGGGAAGAGGCTGACGGCCTGGACCTCTCATGGGGCAACGGGGAGTCCATCCTTGCCCTCATCGAGAAGATCGCCTACAGGGAGGGCTTCGGGGACCTGCTAGCCGACGGCTCCCGTGCAGCGGCCGAGAAGCTGGGAAGGGGGCTCGAGCTGACCATGCAGGTGAAGGGCCTGGACATAATCATGGCCGACCCCAGGGGCCTGAAGGGCTTCGGCCTGGGTTACGCTGTGGCGAGCAGGGGAGGGGACCACCTGAGGAGCGAGCCCTTCATAGAGCTCAGCGACGACCCGGCCAGGGGCCTTGAGATGTTCGGCGTCCCCGAGGCCACCCTCCGCCTCGCAGACAGGGGAAAGGGGAAGCTGGTCTCCTACTTCGAGGACTGGTGCGCTGTCATCGACTCCCTTGAGCCCTGCAAGAACATAATGCAGAACATGGAGATCCTGACCTTCGACCG
>CAYGAH010000224.1:0-3285 GCA_964347685.1 uncultured Candidatus Bathyarchaeia archaeon
AGGATATACTACGTGGACAGGGAAGGGCTGGACGTGGGCGAAGACGAGAGGAAGGCTTCCTTCCTTGAAAAGATACCTGGGAACGTTCAGAGGCTGAGGATGGTGGAGATAGGGGGCCACGCCCTCACATTCTGCTTCGGAACCCACGTGAGGAGCACTGGGGAGATAGGGCACCTGGAGAAGCTTGAGATGGCCGAGGGGAGGAGGCAGAGGAGGATCGTCCACTTCGCCCTAGAGTAGGTCGTCGTGGAGGATTTTCCGGCCCTGGGATGCACAAATTTATCCATGGGTGTGCGTTATCTGCTAGATTCAGGTTTGGGGGTTTTGCGGGGTTGACGGAGCGCTCCACGATGTCAGACATCGTCTCAATCTACGTGCCCTCCTTCTTCATCTTCCTCGGCATGAGCATCATCTCCCCCATTCTGCCCATCTACGCCAGGTCCTTCGACGTCTCCTATACCCTAGTCTCCCTCGCAATATCCATGTACGCCTTCGGAAGGTTCCTCGCCGACCTCCCGGTGGGGATGGTAGCGGACAGGTTCGGCAGAAGGCCCCTGATGATCGTGGGTACCCTCCTGCTCACCGTCACCGCCTACCTGAACGCCATCGCCGGCAGCTTCGGAGAGTTCCTCATATACCGCCTCATCCAGGGCCTGGGCTCCTCCATGTGGATGACCAGCAGGACCACCCTCCTCGCCGACATCCTGAAGCCCGAGGAGAGGGGGCGTATAATGAGCTACTTCCAGGCCTTCATGCTCTTGGGCTCATCGGCGGGGCCCACCGTCGGGGGCTTCGTCGCCACCGCCTGGGGCATAAGGGCTCCCTTCTACTTCTACGCCCTCACTGGGCTGATCAGCCTGATAATCACGATACTACTCATAAAGGAGCCCGAGGGCGTCAAGCACCACAGCGAGGGGAGCCAGTTCTCCTTCCGGACCTTAAAGAGGCTCATGTCCAACAGGAGCTACAGCATGGCCTGCCTGGCCACGTTCACCGTCTTCTTCATGAGGACCGGGATCAGGGGCACCATGATCCCTCTCTACGCCGACGGCGTCCTAGGCCTGGACGAGGCCGCTATAGGCACAGTGATCAGCTACGCCACCATCATCAACCTGGTGATGACGATCCCGATGGGGTATGCCATAGACTACTTCGGGAGGAAGCCCCCCATAGTCTCCACGCTCTTCATCACCGCCCTATCCTCCCTGGTCTTCCCATTCACCACAGACTACGCCCAGATTTCCCTCGCAGCCGTCCTCCTCGGCGTGGGCACAGGAGGCTCGGGCCAGGCGCCCCTCGCCCTCGCGACGGACGCCACGATCCACGAGCCCCACGGCGTCTCCATGGGCCTCTACAGGCTCTTCGGGGACATAGGGTTCGTCGTGGGCCCCATCGTCCTGGGCTTCATAGCTGACGGCTACGGCCTCAGGATGCCCTTCTACTTCATGACCTTCCTGATACTGATCAGCGCCGTCCTGATGCAGATCTTCGCGAGGGAGACCTACAGCGCGAGGAAGAACAGGAAGGAGAAGGAACTGGAGGCATAGGAGCCCTTACCCCTGCTAGATAGCCTCGATCTTGTTCAGGGATTCAATAGGTTTTTAGGGGCCTGTGTTCCCAGCTAAGTAGGTGAAAAAGGAAGAATGATTTGGTGGTTCATAGGCGGGCTGTTGCTCGTCGCGGCCCTGATCCTGGTGGGGATCTACATCTACTACTACAACCGTATCCGGATACTCGACAACCGCATAGAAGAGGCATGGGCCCAGATAGACGTCCAGCTAAAGAAGAGGTTCGACCTCGTCCCAAACCTCGTGGAGACGGTGAAGGGTTACGCCTCCCACGAGAGGAGCATATTCGAGAAGATAGCCGAGGCCCGGGAGAGGATGGTCACGGGAGGTAGGCAGGAGAGGATGGACGCCTCCAACGAGCTTACAGGCGCCCTCAGAAGCCTTTTCGCCGTCGCTGAGGCATATCCTGACCTCAAGGCCAGCCAGAACTTCAAGCTGCTTCAGGAGCAGCTGGAGGGCATAGAGAACAAGATAGCATACTCCAGGCAGTACTACAACACCTCCGTCCTCGCCTTCAACAACGTTATAACGACGATACCCGGATCGTGGTTCGCGGCAGGCCGCCAGAAGAGGGACTTCCTCGAGATCCCCGAGGAGGAGAGGGAGCCCGTCAAAGTGGAGTTCTGATGGAGCGCACCAGCTTCTACGAGGAGATGAGGAGGAACAGGAGGGACAGCCTCCTCCTAGCCATCCTAGTCTCCGCCATCCTCTTCGTCCTCGTCTACACCCTCGTCTACGCCTTCGCCCCGGAGTACACCCTGTTCGCCCTCCCCGTCGCGGCCCTCATGATAGTCTCCTACACGTGGAGCTCTTACCAGTACGGGGACCAGATAGTCCTCTCGACGACGGGCGCGAGGCCCGCCGAGGGGCCCGAGTACACGTACCTCAGGGACTCCGTGGAGGGGCTCAGCATAGCGGCCGGCATCCCTCCTCCCAAGGTCTACGTGGTCCCCAACGACGAGATGAACGCCTTCGCGACTGGGAAGGACCCTGAGCACGCCAGCGTGGCGGTGACCACTGGCCTCATGAGGAACCTTAACAGGCAGGAGCTTGAGGGGGTGGTAGCCCACGAGATAAGCCACGTGAGGAACAGGGACATCCAGTTCATGACCCTCGTCGCTGTCCTCGTGGGCCTCTCTGCGATCCTCAGCCACATAATACTCAGGAGCTACAGGTGGGGAGGGGGCAGGAGGGGGCGCAGGGAGAGGGGGGGAGGCCTCCAGGCCATCGTCCTCATCCTGGGGTTCGTCCTAGCCATATTCGCCCCGATAGCGACTAGGCTCGTCCAGTTCGCGGTCTCCCGCAGGAGGGAGTTCTTGGCGGATGCCTCTGGGGCTGAGCTGACCCGGTACCCTGAGGGGCTCGCCTCTGCGCTTGAGAAGATAGCCGGGCACAACAGGGGGGAGATGGACGTGAGCGAGGCGGTCAGCCACCTGTTCATAGCCGACCCGAACAGGAGCGCCCTAGACGCCCTTTACGCTACCCACCCCCCAATAGAGGAGAGGGTGAGGCGGCTCAGGGCGATGTAGCCCCGGTTGTGAACGTTGCCGCTCATAGCGTTTTTGGGGGGATTACTGTGGTAGTTATGTTTGTTTTTAGCGTCGGCTACTTGTCATAAGGTTTTCAGGTTTTTCATGTTCCCGTGTGAAGGTGGTGGGTCTGGGGGTCTCGGTGTTCAATTTTCCGTGCTGGGTCGGTTGCTCGGGAGAACTATTTT
>CAYGAH010000225.1:0-23143 GCA_964347685.1 uncultured Candidatus Bathyarchaeia archaeon
CTCCTCGGCTTCCTCCAGGGGCACGATGGACCGGACTACCCTTTCCGAGAATTCCTCGAGGGGCCGGGGGACATCTCCCCGGTGGAAGACCACCCCAGGGTTCGTGTTGTCGCATTGGAACTCGCCCTGCGTCTCGACGGCCTCCAGGGTCTCCTCCTTCACGGCGCCTCCCAGTTCCGGTTCGATCTTGATGCGGAGGCAGACCGCCGCGTTCCCCCTGGTCTTCCACGGGGCGTTGGGGTTGAGCCTTAGGAGGGTCGGGTAGTCGGTGAAGGTCGCGCCGAGTTCGAGGAACCTCTCCACCAGGGTCGCGGCTAGGTATGTTGTGCATCCCCCCTCGGGGGAATCCGTGTCATCGAGACCAATGTGCAGCTGCATGGAGGCCGCCTCAAATCTCTTTGAGGCGCAGTATAAAAATTAACCACATGGGGAGGTCATCGATGCAACTTGGGAAAATAGGGGGTTTAAACGACGATCATGGTGAGCGTCGAGCGTACCTTGTCGAGGCGCCTTATCTTCCAGCTTATTATGTCCTTTAGCTCCTGCATGGTCCCTGTCTCTATCCTGGCTATGATGTCGTACACTCCGTAGACCATGTGCGCCTCTTTCACCTCGGGTATTTCCCTGAGGCCCTTGAGCACCTCGCTCTCAGCTCCGATCTCCGCGTTTATCAACACGAAAGCCGTGGCCAAACGGTGCACCCACCATATGTCCATCCTCAAATGGATACTTAAGAGTTACCTATAATGAATGCATCCGGAAAAGAATAGTCGAGATCACTATAGATCGAATGTATACCCCACTGTGAAATTCGCTTAGCTCGAACATGAGAGGTCTTAAAGCCTGTCATAACCATTGCAGAGTGGGTGGACCCATGATCCTGGACGAATACCTTGCGGCGAGGGAGATGAGGGCGGTCGAGGAGAACGCAGCGTACCTTGGTGTCTCCCGTCTGCAGCTCATGGAGAACGCGGGGAGGGCCGTCGCAGATGCGGTCATGAGCAGGTTCGGTGCAGAGAGCAAGGTTGCCGTCGTCTGCGGCCCCGGGGGCAACGGTGGGGACGGCATGGTCGCTGCGAGGCACCTGGCGGGTGCTGGGTATCATGTTAAATGCACCCTCCTAGGCTCTGGTGGAGAGATCCGCTCTAAGGAGGCCAGGGCAAACTGGCTGACCGTGGAGCAGATGAGGTCTAGCCTGGCTATAGTCGTGGTCGGGGATTCGGGGGACATCCCTCCCCTAGAGGCGGACGTGGTCATAGACGCCCTGATAGGCACGGGCTTCAGGGGCGCCCTGGCGTCCCCCTACAGGCAGATGGTCGAGGCCATCAACAGGTCGAAGGGCTTCAAGATAGCTGTAGACATCCCCACGGGGGTCGAAGCAGACACGGGCAGCTCCCAAGGCGAGGCTGTGAAGGCGGACCTGATCCTTACCTTCCACAAGCCGAAGAAAGGCTTCAGGAACAAGTTGGAGAATCTGGGAGAGGTAGTTGTCTGCTCTATAGGTGTGCCCCCTGAGGCTGAGCTTTTTACGGGGCCAGGCGACCTCCAACTGGTCTCCAAGAGGCGGGACCCGGAATCTCACAAGGGCATGTTCGGGCAAGTGCTTGTCGTGGGTGGGAGCGAGACATACTCAGGGGCTCCGGCCCTCACCGCTATGGGCGCCTACGCAACAGGAGTCGACTTGGTCTACGTAGCCGTCCCCGAGACCGCTGCGTCGATAGTCGCTGGCTTCTCCCCGAGTCTGATAACAATCAAGCTCGACGGCGAGAGGCTTTCGCCTAGGAACCTCGACCAGCTAGAGCCCTTCATCGATAGGGCTGATGTGGTCGCCATGGGTCCGGGGCTGGGTCTCCAAGATGAGACGGTGGAGGCCGTTGAAGCACTAATAAAGATGGTGGATAAGCGTAAGGTCCCGGTTCTCATCGATGCGGACGCACTAAAATCCTATCCCAGGAAGAGGAAGGTGAAGACTCCCACGGTCTTCACTCCCCACAGCAGTGAGTTCGAGGTCCTGACAGGGAAGGAGGTTTCGGGCGGGTTCGAGGAGAAGGGAGAGATCGTCCAGGGGGAGGCGGCTAGGCTCGGGGCGACGGTGCTGCTGAAGGGGAGGGTGGACGTCGTGAGCGACGGGGAGAGGACCCGCTACAACTGGACGGGGAACCCCGGGATGACCGTCGGAGGTACCGGAGACGTACTCTCGGGGGTCGTCTCGGGTTTCATGGCCCAGGGCGCTTCTCCCTTCGAGGCAGCCGCCGCTGGAGCCTTCGTCAACGGGAAAGCGGGGGATTTGGTTTTCGGTGAGAAGGGTTACCACCTTTTGCCGGAGGACCTTGTCAAGAAGATACCTTACATCATAGAGGACGCCTTAGCTGGTAGGCTCAGGGCAAGCGTGTAGAGGACTCTTGCAATAAAAAGATGGTATAAAAGAGGGATTCAGCCTACGAGGTTGATGGCGTCGGGTCTATCCCCAGTCTTCGTCTTCTTCGTCTTCTTCCCAGTCTTCTTCCTCTTCCCAGTCTTCGTCTTCTTCCTCTTCCTCTTCTAGGCACATGAGGCAGAGCTTGTCCTCGACCGAGCCGCACTCTTCGCAGAAATTGGCGCCGCAGACCTTGCACTTATAGACTGTGTCGACTGGTTCACCGCATATCTCGCACTCCTTCCTAGGCATGTCAATCACTCCTAGTTCTTTTTCAGGGAGCCCTCGGCCATCTTTGGCTTCGGGCATTTTCGTGTTCACGACTCTAGGCAAAATTGGTTTGTTGACGGAATCATGTTAAGTAAGAATGGATTTTGGACAGAAAAAGGCAGCTTAATAGTAACGATATTAAATATTTCTTTAGGCTCTGAAAAATGATGTTTATTTATCTATTTGTATAAATTTCAGCTGTCAATGGCAGGTGTTTTTATCTTGCAATAATTGGAAAAGGTAAATAATGCCGTCCCTAAGACCTTCCTTTTTATCTTTAATTCGATTGTTCAAAGCGGATTGGGCAGTATAGGCTTTGCGTTCTGGTCCAGGATGTCATGCAGTTTGTTCTCCGGGATCCTGAGGTCTTCGTGGGGCGCGTACCTGTTGACGCTCATCAGCATGTCGATGTAGGGCCTCTGACGGACCCCCGGGTAGTCCGTGCCGAAGACCAGCTTGCTCAGGACTCCTAGGTTCAGCGCCGTCAGCAAGTCCCTCCAGAGCATGTAGAGGTAGCTGGGGTGGTCGACGTCGCCGTAGGGCAAGCTTATGTCGCACCAGACGTTCCTGTGTTTCCTGGCGACATAGAGGGTCTCGTCCACCCTGGGGTACCCCAGGTGGGCCAGCACTATGCGGAGCTCGGGGAAGCAGCTCGCGACCGCATCGATCTGCCCCGGGTCCGTGTGCCTGAGCAGGTCGTGGGGCTCGGGCATCCCCGCCTGGTGGAAGAGGACAGGCATTTTGATGCTAGACGCGGCCTCGTACACCCTGAACGCGTGGGGGTCGTCCGCCGTATAGCCGTCCGTCGTGGGGTAGAGCTTTAGGCCGAAGAGGCCTAGCTTGTCCCTCTGCCTCAGGACCTCGTCGGGGGCTTCCTTGTTGAGGGGGTTGACGTAGCCGAAGCCTATGAACCTGTCCGGCTCTTGTCTGACGAAGGCCGCTACCTGCTCGGGCGTTGTCCGCTTGTCCGAGAGGATGACGGCCTTGTCGATCTCAGCCTCGTCGAGATCGGCGATGAACTCCTCCCTGCTCACCGTGATGACGGTTGGGTTGGAGGGGTCCGCGTACTCCGTCATTGAGATGTGGCAGTGATAGTCGACTTTTGGGACAGCCCTGATTTGGCCGACGCCGGAACTCGACCTCAACTGGAGCAGGGTATCGCCTATGCTCGACAAACAGCCAACCTCATCTATCAGTTGTCGTATTTACTTTAAGTTTTATGAGACGACGCCCGGAGAAAGGGAAGGATCCAACTAAAGGCGAGATGAAAGAAGCCCCTCAAAACTGTGGGAGCAGGTCTGCATGGACGTCCATGAGTTCTTCGAAGGCCCTCTCCGCAGAGGCTTCGTCCTGCACAACGGGGTCCGCCAGGAGGGCTTGAAGCGCCAGCCACCTGTCCCCTTGGACCGCCGCCTCAACCGAGAGGCTCTGGACGAGAATCTGGATGTTGCAGAGGGCGGCCAGGCCGTAGGGCAAATCCCCAACCTGGATTGGATGGACTCCCCCTCTGTCGACGATCGCCGGCGTCTCCACTACGGAGCCCTCCAGGAGGTTGCTGACCTGACCGTGGTTGGGGAGGTTGACCTGGAGCTCCAGATGGTGGCTGTCTGAGATCATGCCTGCTATCACGGGCATTGCCCTCTCGCCTGAGAGGCGCCCCACGACGTCAAGGGGTTCCTCTCCCTCGATCAGCCTGTTGATGCGCTCCCAGCTCTTCTGACCTTCCCTCTCGCAGGACTCGATCCAGTTGAGGCCCCTGTCCGGCTCCGGGCAGACGTCCCAGGCGTAGGCGAGGTACTCCCCCAGGTGGTTGTCGTCCGTGGATGGGTAGAGTCCGAACTTCTCGTACATGGCCCTGCTTAGGGGCTGGAAGGAAGGCTCCATCCTTTTCAGCCCTTCTGCGAGCAGCGGGTAGGCGTCTTGCCCGTCGGCGAGCCTCAGCCGGGTGAACCAGCTGAAGTGGTTTAGGCCGGCCGAGACGGCTTCGAGGAGTGCCTTGGGGACGCCCATGATGGGCGCCAGTCTCTTCATCTGGTGCTCAACCTCGTGGCAGAGGCCCACAACCTCGATATCTGTGTACCTGCTGACGGCCATGCAGAGGCGCGAAACGGGGTTGGTGTAGTTGATGAGGAGGGCGCCTGGGCAGAGGTCCCCCATGTCCTCGCATATCTCAAGCACGGGAGGGACGTTCCTCAGGGTGTGGAAGAGGCCGCCGGGGCCTCCGTTCTCTCCGATGACCTGCTTGATGCCGTGCCTGAAGGGGACCTCCCAGTCCATCCTCCACCGCCTCATCCTCTCCACGGCGATGGACATGACCACGAAGTCGGCCCCGCTCAGAGCCTCCCCCCTGTCTTTAGAAGCCTCAATCTCCAGGCCTGCCCCGGAGGCTTCGTTCATCCTCCCCGCTAGGCTGGCCATGGCGTCGAGCCTGGACTCGTCTATGTCGTGGAGGACCAGGCTGCATCCCTTCAGGGCCTCTAGGTTCACCGCGTCCAAGATGGAGTTGTAGCCGAAGGCGCTGCTCCCAGCCCCCACGAGAACGATCCTGGGTTCCGTTGGGATACCTCCAAACTGACGTGGGCTCACCAGCCATAAAACCGTTGCAGAGGCTCAGCAGGCCTCGAAGGCCCCTTCTAGGCCCAGGCTCTCTGCGTGGTAGAGGGGGTGGGCTATGCAGAAGTCTACGCCCCTCAGCAGCGCATCCCAGTCCATCGTCGGAGGCTCGGTTTCCTCTCTCAGGGGCATCCACATCAGGTGCACCCTGAAGCAGACCTCAGGGCGTTTGACTTTGTGGCTCATCCTCCTGGAGTCGATTGAACGGAAACTGAGGTACTCCATGTGCCCCAGTCTAAGCCAGGGGCTGTAATGGCCCTCGAGACCTATGGTAGCGAAGCCCGCCGCGTCCTCCGCCCTCTCGAGCATCCTTCTCATGAGCTTCTTGCCGAGGCCGCGGCCCTTCGCCCTCCTGAGCACCCAGATACAGTTCATCACCCAGACGCCGGTGCCCCTAATGGGATAAGCGGAGGCTTCCGCAGGCGCGTACTCTATCATGCCCACGGCGTCCCCGTCCATGAAGAGGACCTCCTTCCTGAGCCCCCTCTCGACGGCGTCCTCCAGATACCGTACCCTCTTTTTGTACCGCCGAGCCCGAGTGAAAGAAGCAAGGCAGGTGTATAGGTGCTTCTCGTGCTCTTGGCTCTGAACAACATCAACGATCTTGATCTCGGGGGCGCCCACGCTTGACCCCATCCTTCGAAGACGTTTAATACTTTGCCGATGCTTCTTGGACAGGTTAGGTCTGATTTTTCGGTCGAAAGATAAGGCGCATCGATACAGATACTCGCAGAGTCCTCGATTTCATCGACCTATCATGGAGCTCAGCAGCATGTAGAAGCCTGCTGCGATGAGGACGGCGGCGTTCAGTTTCCTGATATGGGGAAGGACGGACATCAGCTTCCGATGCATCAGGTCCTTTGAGAGGGAGACCGCGATCGTTATGGGCACCAGAAGGGCTCCGGCCCCGAGTCCGTAGATTGTCAGCAGTAGGATCGCCTCCACGGGGCCACCAACCACAGCCGACTGGAGCACGACTAGGAGAAAGATGGGGAAGGAGCAGCTCAGGGAGGCGAGGCCATAGCCCACGCCATAGATGTAGAAGGAGAACGTTCCGGTGGAACTGGGAGCAGATAAGCCTACCTGGGGAAAGTTGACAAGGATGCGACCTTGAAACGTAATGACACCAAGCCCTATTAGGGCAACCCCGATGATCGGGGTTATGACAGATATGCTAAGCGAGACCATCCCGATCGCGAGGGAAGGGATGAGACCGAGGGCCGCGAAGACAGTCAGGAACCCGATGATCGTCGCCGCGGCGAACTCGACGGCTCTGACTGTTCTGTTCACCTTTCCTGCGTCCTCTTCCAGGTTGAGGTAGTAGGCGACGTATGAGGGGAGCATGGGGAGGGCGCATGGCGACATGAAGCCCAGCAGGCCGGCAGTGAACGCGAGACCGATCTGAGCCGGATCCAGGGTCAACCACCTAGGTTATCTGATTTATGATCTCCTCGAGCATGTTAAAGGATGTGTAGTGACCCCTGTAGCGGATGACGCCCTCGGGGTCTACCACTATGACCGTGGGGACCGCCGTCACCTTGTAGTCCAAGCCAGCTTTTAGGGAGTGCCCCATGAACCATTCCACACCTTTGTCCTCGGCTAGGCTTTCCATGGACTGGGGGTCAAGGTTTTGGTCAAGGACTATGGAGGCTATGAAGACGCCGGGCTTGCCGTGGAGACTCTTGAATTCCTCAAACTGTAAGATGCAGAATGGACATCTGGTGGTCATGAACTCTACGATCACCACCTCGCCCCTGTGGTCCCCCAGCCTGAATAACACACCATCAGCGCCAGAAGTCTCTATATCAAGAGCTACCTTATCGACTGTCACACCTTTCCGAGAACCATTGACAGTGCTATTCCACCATAAGTAGCCAGAAACAGCAGCTACCGCCACAATCATGGCTACCGCCAAAGTGTTTTTTCGATCCATTTGGTCTCTCCGCACTATACTGAGGAGTGATTGGGCGTTGGGGTATAAATTAGTTGTAAAAAGTGTTATTGGGTCCTCTCAGCCATCCCTGCGATGTATATGCTCGCCCTGAGACCCCTCATGGCCGTGGGGTAGTCGTCGAAGACCGCCTTCACAGTCCTCCCGTCGATACGCTCCACGTAGGGGAGAAGTGCGGCGACATCTGCCATTGTGGGAGTCACGTACCTGATCCTGAACTCCACAGGCTCGTCCACCCTGAAGGGCTCGACTTGACCAACGTTGTTTAAAGCCTCCTCCGCCGTCTTCTTGATAAGGGCCCTGGACTTCTTGGGGTGTATGATCTTGGCGGAGTACCTCCCCACAGCCCATTTGATGGTGGCGGTCTTGATGCCTGGGACGAAACTCTGGGCCTCCGCAGTGGCAGCAGCATCCCCCGAGAGGAAGACGGAGGGGACGCCGTGCCAGCCAGCCAGGGCGGCATTCAGGCCGAACTCCCCTGTCTCCCGGCCGTTGATGTATACGGAGTCGACGGCCCTTCCCGAGATAGTGTGGGCCAGGACGCCCCTCTCGGTGCCCATCATAGAGTGGTAACCGACGTACATGGCTGCGTCGAAGTGGTCGTCTATCCCCTCCATCATGGAGCCAGGCTTGGGTGAGCCCCGGATGAGGTAGGCAGCCTCGTGGACGTCCTCAGGGTAGAGGTTCCTCATGCCTCCGTGGGCGTCTGAGACGACTATCTCATCGGCTCCCGCTTCTAGGGCGCTCTCGACGGCGGCGTTGAGGTCGCCGGCCATCATCTTCCTGTAGTACTCGTACTCCTTCTGGTCGCCGCCGACCTGGGTCCAGTCGACGACCCCGCTTATTCCCTCCATGTCGATGGAGATGAAGACGCTCTCCACTTTTCCAGACAATCTGATCAGGAAGGACTAGACGCAGGGAGTATAAAACAGATCACGCCTTGGTCGAGCGGGGTTTCTTGAAAAGTATGGGCTCCCCGCAGTAAAGGCAGAGCATCGTCTTGGGGACCAAGTGGCCGCACCCCTTGCAAACGGTTAGGGCGTCGCTCGTCTTCTCGTCCTGCTTGGTATCGAAATCTAGTACGGTCTGCTGCGCCATCTTGATCCGGGTCTTTAATGTGGATTACCAGTTTTAAAGAGAACGGATCGTAGGGGGAGGGGGAGGAGGATGAAAGTGCCCGGTCAAAAATTTTTACCGTTATAGACAGCTACCGGATCGGCGTGTTGCCTCATGGGCGCGAGCGACACAACTCAACCATGTTTAATGAATAAAGCAATACACTCATCATTTTTATAAATAAGTTGAGAGAAAATATACAATATGGTAATGAGACCCATCTACCACCCCAAGGAGGGGGAGCGGATGAGGGTCGCCTGCTTCATGTCTGGATCGGGCACCAACGCAAGGAAGATAATCGAGCGTTCCCTGCTTCCCGATTCCAGGTACGAGGTCTCGCTCGTCTTCACAGATGTCAAGGACGACAGGCTGAAGAAGACAGGGGAGAAGATGTGCAGGGCGAGGGAGATAGCAGAGGAACACGGCATCGCCTACGGTTGCGTCGACATAAGGGACTTCTACAAGAGCAGGGGGCGAAAGAGGACAGACCTCTCCCTCCGCCCGGAGTTCGACCGAATGGTCGTCGAGGAGATAGAGCCCTATGCCATCGACATAATCGCTCTCGCGGGATACATGAGCATAACCACTGATCCTCTCTTGGAGGGGTACAGCGGGAGGATGCTGAACGTCCACCCGGCGGACCTCTCCATAATGGAGGGCGATGCTAGGAAGTACGTGGGAATCCATGTCGTCAGGGACGCCATCCTGGCCGGGGAGAAGGAGCTGAGGGCCAGCACCCACGTCGTCAGGAAGAAGGTGGACTACGGGGAGGTCCTAGTCGTCTCTGAGCCCGTACCCGTGAAGCTCCCGGAGGGGATGGACCTGGAGGCCTTGGAGGAGGACGAGGAGCTGCTGGGGAGGATAGTGGAAGAGCACCAGGACAGGCTCAAGGAGAGGGGGGACTGGGTCATCTACCCGCTCACGATCCAGATGATAGCCGAGGGGAGGTTTGCCCTGGACGGGAGAGGGAACGTTTACCTCGACGGGGAATTGGTCCCCACGGGCTTCAGGCTAGGACCCTAGACGGCACGCAGCCAGGAAGGGTCCCTGAAAGCCGGATCGGGGTAGGCGTAGAAGCCCTTGCCCGTCTTGACCCCCAGCTCGCCCCTCTCGATCTTATCCAGCAGGAGCCTTGGGGGCTTATCCCTTTCGTCGCCCGACTCCTCGTAGTAGACCATCTCTATGTCCCTCACTACGTCGAGGCCGACCCCGTCCATCATACCGAAGGGGCCCACCTCCGTACCGTAGAGGCACATCCATGCCCTGTCAACGTCCTCGAAGGATGCGACCCCCTCGTCAACCAGATGGAGGCACTCCCTCTTCACCGCCCGCCAGACCCGGTTGAATATGAAGCCTGTGCTCTCCCTGAGGACTACGAGGGGTACCATGCCGATGCCCAAGGCAAAATTGCGAGCGTGACCCATGGTTTCATCGGATGTCGCGGATCCTCGCATCAGTTCAACGATGGATCTCCGCCACGGATTGGAGTAGAAGTGCATGTTGAGCACCCTGTCGGGACGGCCCGTTGCGTCCTCAATTTTAGAGACCCTTATGGAGGAGCTGTTCGTCGCCAGGATCGTGTGGTCCACGCAGACCTCATCCAGCCGCCCGAACACATTCTGCTTGACCTCCAGGCGCTCGGGGACGGCCTCGATCACCAGATCGGCGTCGGATGCGGCCTCCCTAATATCGACGGTCGTTCGGATTCTTCCGAGGATAGCACCCCTTTCTTCCGATGCTGTCTTATTCTCCTCGGCCCACCTCCCCAATTCCTGAACGATGGCCCGTATTGCCCGTTCCAGCGCCTCTTCGGACACGTCGTAGAGGACGACGGGGAACCCGTGGGACGAGCACTGGAGCCCGATCTGCCAGCCCATGTACCCAGCCCCGGCGACGCAGACCCTCTTTATCTTTTCCATGTTAGACTTACCTTCTCCACCTGGATGTATATGATTTGGGTCGCGTATCTCGAAGGGTCAATTTTCCTCCAGAAAAGGTGTGAGATCGATCCATATCGAGAAGTTAAATGGAACCATAGACTTTTGCGTGTAAAACCCGTATGGGTTACTGTGCGTCGCCTAGAGGAAACCTCCCAACTCAGGACGGTACAGCGCGGGGGAGGCTACGTCATAAACGTCTCCGGCTCCAGGTCTCACGTCCATAAGGCGGGCTGCGTGACCGTGGGCTGGATGAACCCAAAGAAGAGGGGAGGGGTCTACCACGCCCTCACCCTGGAGGAGGCCCTGGAGTGGGCCGGGGAGAGGTCGATCGAGTGCTCACCTTGTAGGATCTGCCTACCCACCCTGACATACAGGCCGAGACCCGAGAAGCTAACGAAGCACATGCAACGCCTAAAAAATTAGTATTTTTGAGTAAACTAGGTAAAAACAAGCTCAACTTTACACGCTTGAGTGGAAGGTTCGGCTTTAGCCTTATATGGGTTGTAGAGGAATTCAAATCGGTTTAAAATGATAATAAAGTGGTTGGACCACGCGAGCTTCCTGATCAAGGCTAAGGGGAAGAACTTCTATGTCGACCCCTACGCTGGGGAGTACGAGGAGGAGGCGGATATCGTCCTAATAACCCACTGCCACTTCGATCACTGCGATCAAGAAAAGATCGATGAGATACGGAAACCAGATACCATTATCGTCACGAGCGGGGAATGCGCCAAGGAACTTTCAGGCAACGTCTCGGTGATGTCCCCAGGCGATGTAAAAGATATCCACGGCGTGACCATCCGAGCCGTCGAGGCCTACAACTTCAAGAGGTTCAGGTCTCCTGGGGTCCCCTATCACCCTAAAGGGACCGGTATAGGATTTGTGATCGAGGCGGAAGGGAAACGGGTCTACCACGCGGGGGACACGGACTTCATCCCATCTATGGAGGAGTTGGGGGACATAGACGTGGCGCTCCTGCCCATCATGGGGAGGGCGGTCATGGATCTGGACGAGGCTGTTGAGGCGGCCGTCGCCATCAACCCGAAGGTCGCGATCTCCATGCACCGGAGGGGGATGAGCGCAGAGGAGTTCAAGGAGAAGGTCGAGGCTAGGTCAGGAGTCAGGGTCTTGGCGATCGAGCCTGGGGACGAGATCGATCCATAGATGGACCCATCTTAGGCTCCATTTAAATGAAGGGTTCTTAGTTCCAGGATTCTCCGGGGATCGGACTCAATCCGCCCTGGATATAGGGGACACGACGGCGTCGTTGAGGTTTATTACGTCACTCACCTTGACCTCTAACAGCCTATCCCTCGTGCCTCCGCCGCAGTATAAGGTTTTGAACTCCGTCAACTCGCTGTCCAATACCACACGCATCTTGGTCTTGAGCCCTATGGACGGGGTCCCCCCGGGCGGGTAGCCGCTTATAGACCCCGCCTCTTCGAAGGGCATGAGGCTGACGTTCCTTACGCCTAGGGCCTCCGCTGCTGCTCTGAGGTTGACCCGCCTGTCGCCGGGCACCACGAGGAGAACGTACTCTCCTTCGTCTGTTCTTGAGACTAGGTTCTTCGTGATCCTGTGGAGGTCGATGCCCGTGGCCTCTGAGGCGTCGGCGGTGTGCACCGTCTCCTTCTTCTCGATGAACCTATGCCAGACACCACACTCCTTCAGGTATTTCTCAAGGTCCGTCGGCCTAGTCCTCCCTGAGGATGGGGCAGGTCATGCAGTGGGGCCCACCTCCCCCTATGCTGAGCTGGCTGCCTGGAATCCCGATCACGTCGAAGCCCCTTTCCTCAAGCAGCCCTATGATTCGCTCGTTCCACTCGTATGAGACACACTTGCCCCCTCCTAGGCCGACGATGTTGGTGCCAAAGACCCTCACCTCCGTGTCGTCGGCGTGGATGAGCTCGACCCCCTTACCCTTCAGGTAGTCCTCCAGGAAAGTGAGCTCGACCCCGTCCTCGTCGTAGACGTAGGCGGGGAAAAGCCCCAGGGAGGCCCTGTGGAAGAGGGCGAGGCCCGGTGCCATGACCATGAGAGCCCCGTCAAGGTGGACCCTGAACGAGGGGAGGGGGACCGCCACGAACTCCTCTACGGCCTCCCCCAGCATCTTCTCCTTTACCACGTTGACCCCGAGCTCGTTGGACCTAGTGCCGAAGCCCATCATCACCGTCTCCTCATCGAGCCATACGAAGTCTCCCCCCTCCACCGTCCCTGGAGGCGCCACTTTCAGGGCCACCGGGACTCCAAGCTTCCTCAGGGCCTTCTCGACCAGCAGTGGTTCCGGGTATCGGGGCTGGTAGGTCATACTGAGGATGAAGGCACCCTGGTTGTTGATGGTGCAGACGTCCCTCATGTAGACAAGGTTTGGGAGCGCCTCTGCGACCCTAACGGCCTCGTCGACGAGGTGGTCCGCAAGCAGTATCACCTCTACCCCTTCGCCCCTGAGGGCGTCGGTGAAGAAGTCGTGCTCCTCCTGGAAGGCCTTCCAGTAGACCACGTCCCTGAAGAGGTAGGCGTCCTTGTTGCCCGGGGTGATGCGCCTAAGCTCCTCCGTCGGCCGGTGCATGAGCACCTTCCTAAGCCTGCCGTACTCTGTCTGAGCGCCGTATTCCATGCCTAAACACGGAGATACTAGACGTATCGAATCCTAGAAAGGGTTTTCTACCCAGCTGTGCGCGCGGCGGGGACTTTATAAATAATTAATGGTAACGTGTCTGTGCCTCCTCCTTAAACCACTGAACTTTTATTTTCCTCGTACTTTTCTAAATAGATATGTGGTGATCAGGAGAAAAGAGTTAACCTCAGAGGACGTCCGAATGCTAGTCTTCGAGTCAATCGAGCTTATAGCCAACGTCCAGAGGGAACTCAAATTGTCGATCACCCCAAACATAAACAAGACATATCGACGGCTCAAGAACGGGATTTTCAGGGCCATCACCATCAACAGGAAGAGGAAGGGTTGCTACTCCATGGATTACGGTTCCTTCATCCCCCCCTCGACCATAATCCTTGACAAGAAGCTACCCTTCTCCGACGAGCCCCTCGACATTCCAGAGCTCGCGAAGACCATGGTGTTGTACAGCGCTGTGCACGAGGTCGTCCACGCCGACGACCACACGGGCGGGGACGTCCTTCTGCTGGCGACGAGGAACCACATCATGGAGGAGCACCAGGACAAGCTGAGGAAGGGCCTTAAGGTCGTAGAGCAGAAGGGGGGCTCCGACTGCATCAGGAACAGGAAGGACCTGGCAGTCCTCTGGGCGGTTCAGTACGTGGACATGGTTACCCACTACAGGTCATACGTGGTCCTCAGGCACAAGAAGATGCCCAAGCTAGACTACATCTGGTCTAGGCTGAGCAACGACTACTTCCCGCCCAACCTACTCACCTGCATAGAGAGGCACAAGAACATAGGACACGTCTTCGAGATCTTCACGAGGAGTGTCGGTGAATACTGCCTTGTAGAGGCCCTGAAGGAGTACGACGAGATCAGGGAGAGGCAGGCCTCCAGCTACACGGTCTGAGGGCGCAGGTTTTTAATCGCTCCCCGCCTAACTCTCCATACGATCTAGCATGCTCTACTCCACCCTTGTCGAGACCTATGAGAAGCTGGAGGCCACCACTAAGAGGCTTGAGATGACCGACATACTAGCGGAGCTGCTGGCGGAGGCGACGCCAGACGAGCTTGAGAAGGCCATCTACCTCACCCAAGGTAAGATCCACCCGGACTGGACGGGGGAGCCCGAGATAGGGATGGCCGAGAAGATGGTCATAGAGACAGTAGTCAAGGCGACGGGGCTCAAGAAGGAGAAGGTGGAGGAACTCATCGCCGAGACGGGAGACGTTGGGCACGCCGCCGAGGCAGCCATGCTCCTAAAGAGGATAGGTAACCTGGGTGCGAGGGAGCTGACTGTCTCAGAAGTCTACGAGACCCTAGACCAGATCTCGAAGGAGTCGGGGAAGGGAAGCTCTGGGAGGAAGATCGACAGGCTCACGAGGCTCATAGTCCGCGCCTCCCCTCTGGGGGCGAGGTACCTGGCCCGAACGGTCACGGGGACCCTGAGGCTCGGCATAGGTGACATGACGATCCTGGACGCCCTGGCTCAGGCCTATACGGGAAGCAAAACCAATCGAGACGTACTCGAGAGGGCGTACAACCTCACGAGCGACCTCGGGGACGTCGCCAGAACCCTGGCCGAGGAGGGGCTGGAGGCCGTCGGGAAGGCCCACGTTGTCGTAGGGAAGCCCATCATGGCCATGTCGGCACAGCGCCTCTCCACCCCCGAGGAGATAACGGAGAAGCTTGAGGGGAAGTGCGCGGCCGAGTACAAGCTGGACGGGGAGAGATTCCAGATCCACAAGAAAGGAGACAACATACAGATATTCTCCAGGCGGCTCGAGAACATAACCCACATGTACCCAGACGCCGCCGGGATGGCCCTAGAGCACATCAAGGCGGAGACGGCCATCATAGAGGGGGAGGCCGTAGCCATTGACCCAGAGACGGAGGAGATGAGGCCCTTCCAGACCCTGATGCAGCGCCGCAGAAAGTACAAGATAGAGGAGATGATGGAGAAGCTGCCCGTCGCCGTCTTCCTGTTCGACTGCCTCTACGCCGACGGGGAGGACATGACCCTGGAGCCCTACCCCGAGAGGAGGAGGAGGCTTGAGGGGATCGTGGAGGAGACGGACAGGTTCAAGATCGTTAGGTCCATGGAGACCTCGGACCCAGCGGAGCTGGAAAGGTTCTTCGAGCAGGCCATAGCCGACGGGACGGAGGGGCTGGTGGTGAAGTCCACCTCCGAGGAATCCATATACAGGGCTGGGGCCCGCTCTTGGCTCTGGGTGAAGCTCAAGCGGAGCTACCAGAGCAAGATGATAGAACCCGTGGACCTCGTCGTGGTGGGGGCCTTCCACGGCAGGGGGCGGAGAGCCGGCAGCTACGGGGCCCTGCTCGCAGCCGCCTTCGACCACGAAGAGGACACCTACAAGACCGTCTGCAAGGTGGGCACAGGCTTCACGGACGAGGATCTCGAAAAGATACCCGAGATGATGGAGGAGTACAGGCGGGAGGAGAGGCACCCCCTCGTGGACTCACTCATCGAGGCCGACATCTGGTTCAGCCCGGGCGTAGTTATGGAGGTGCTGGGAGACGAGCTCACCCTGAGCCCAACTCACACGGCGGCCTTCGGCAGGCTCAGGGAGGACTCGGGCCTCGCCGTCAGGTTCCCCAGGTTCCAGAGGTGGAGGGTGGACAAATCCCCCGAGGAGGCCACGACAGTGGAGGAGCTTGTGGACATGTACAAGGCCCAGCTCAAGACGATATAGTTCACCTAGGAATTTGGGGAAAACATATAGAGGATGTCGCCCCCATTGGGAACCATCATGGTAGAAGACGTACTGAGGAGACTAGATGACTCCTATACTAGGAAAACCCTGGAGGAAATGATCAGAATTCCCTCCGTGGTTGGCGAGGAGGGGGACCTGGCCGAGTACCTTCGAGGGGAACTTGAATCATACGGCCTGGAGTGCGATATGCAAGAGGTGGAGCCGGGGAGGCCCAACGTCTACGCAAGGCTCGAGGGTGGGGGATCAGGGAGGAGGCTCAACTTCAACGGCCACACGGACACGGTGCCCGTGGTCGAGGGATGGGATACGGATCCCTTTACCCCTCTGGTCAAGGAGGACAAGATGTACGGCCTGGGCTCATGCGACATGAAGGCGGGAATCGCCTGCACCCTGAACATGCTCCGAGCCTTCGCCGACTCGGGGCACGAATTCAGGGGGGAGCTTTCCTTCTCAGGGGTCATAGATGAGGAGGCCTACGGGAAGGGGGCCAAGGCGATGCTCCAGACGGACTTCGGCAAGGTGGACGCCATAGTGCTCGCTGAGCCCTACCCTGGCGACGAGACAAAGCCCATACCCCTGGGCATCACGGGCAAGATCCTCTACGATGTCCATGTCAAGGGGAGGGCGGCCCACGGATTCAGGCCCCAACTCGGCGTGAACGCCATAGAGGAGGCGGCTCGGATCATAGCCAACCTAGACGGGCTGGAATTCAAGAACCACCCGGACTTCGGCAGGGGGAACTACTGCACCCTGAAGATAGAGGGGGGCTACAAGGTCTACTCCGTCGTCATCCCCGCCAGCTGCCGCTTCGAGGTCAACAGGCTCCTCGTCCCCGGCGAGACCGTGGAGACTGCCATAGATGACATGGAGAGGCTGGTCGGCTCTCTGGGTTTGGAAGCCGAGGTTGAGGTCGGCGTGAAGCCTCCCAGGTACGAGCCCTACGTCATGGACAGGGACGAGCCCATAATAGAGGTCTTCGACGGGGTCTACAGGGAGGTCATGGGGAGGGAGCCCAAGTACGAGTACGCCTATGGCATAACGGATGCCAACATCTTCGCAGGCGAGGGGGGCATCCCATGCCTCCACCTGGGCCCCCAGAGGGGAGGGGCCCACCAGAAGAACGAGTACGTGCCCCTGGACTGGCTGCCCCCGTTATCGGAGATGTACGCAAGGATATCCGCCAAGTACCTTGAGGGCTAGTAGTAAACCTTCTCCAACGCTACCTTCCCCGAAGGAGTGAATCCTACCCCTTCCATCTTCAGGAGCGCCCTTTTCATCTCCAAGCCTCCCTGGTAACCGCCCAGCTTTCCGCCCGATCTCACGACCCGGTGGCATGGTATCACTATGGGGAAAAGGTTTTTCGCCAGGGCGTTTCCGACGGCCCTCGCGCCGCCGGGTACTCCGAGGCGAGCAGCGATCCTGCCGTAGGTGCTGACCCAACCTCTGGGAATGCCGTGCTCGGCGAGCAACACCCTCCTCCGGAATTCCGAGCACACGTCCAGGCTGAGGAGATCGAGTTCGAACTCGACTTCCTCCCCTGCCATGAATGAGGCTATCTCGTGAGCCAGCTCCTCGATCTCTGGATCGCTCCCTGATCCGGCTTCGGGATAATTGCACTTCACGGACTCTTCGATGGCGGCTCCATGCCTCGGTAAGAAGATTCTGATGACTTTGGATGCTCCGTTAATTTGGTCCCAGGCCACAACCATTTGACCGAAGGCCGTGGGGAACGTGCAAAACTTCAAGGGTCCTCTGGAGGGTGTTCGCCCTCTAAGATTTAAATCTCATAGAGTTCCTTTGAAGGGCAAGGTATCAGCCATGAGTGATGAGGTGCTCTCCTTCAAGGAGTTCAAGAGGCTGGACATGAGGATAGGGACTGTGGCCGAGGTAGAGAGGGTCCCAGGCTCCGACAAGCTTTACAAGCTCCAAGTAGACGTGGGGGACGAGGTGCGCCAGATAGTGACCGGCCTCGTGGATTACTACACAGAGGAAGAGATGAGGGGGAAGGTCATAGCGGTCGTGATGAACCTCAAGCCCGCCAAGATATTCGGACAGATGTCCTACGGGATGCTCCTTGCGGCGGAGAAGGACGACAGGCTCGCCCTACTGACCGTGGACAGGGACATCCCCAACGGGGCCAGGATAACCTGAAGTAGATGTCGCATCCGCCCTTCCACGATTCAATTTAAACATCGCCGCGTCGACTGGCTACCCATGGACTCGAAGCTTCTCGTAGTTGTGGCCACCGGTGACAAGGAGAAGGCACTCACGGCCCTCATGTATGCCAAGAACGCCGCCAGGAATGGATGGCTCGACGAGGTAAAGGTGGTCTTCTTCGGCCCCTCCGAACGCCTCATTGTGGAGGACGAGGACGTGAGCCTGGAGGTCCTGGAGGTCGCGGACCTCTGCGAGTCCCTGGCGTGTAAGGCCATATCAGACAGGGAGGAGATATCCGAGGCGATCACCAAGATGGGCGTCAGGGTTGAATACGTTGGGAGAATCATCTCCGACTATATAAGAGACGGATACGTCCCCATGGTCTGGTGAAAAAGCCCAAAAAATAGGAGGGCCTTAACCCTACTTTTTCCAAATTCAAGATCAGCAGATGGGCCTTTGGAACTCCCCGCGACCGGGGTCGCCCAGTACATCGCCTTCTTCCATTACCACCTCGCCCCTTAGGATGGTCATCACAGGCGCCCCTCTGCCCCTCATCCCCTCGAAGGCCGTCATCTTCTGGATGGTGTGGAGGTCCTCTCCCCTGATGGTGAACTCCTTGTCCATGTCAACGATGACTAGGTCAGCGTCCGCCCCAACGGTGATGGACCCCTTCTTCGGGTAGAGCCCCGTCAGGATGGCCGGGTTGGTGGAGAATATCTCGGTAAGCCTGTTCAGCGTGATCCTTCCCTCGTCCACCTCGTTCAGCATCAGGGGGAGGCTGGTCTCCACGACGACCCCTCCGGAAGGCGCGTCGAAGATGTCCTCCCAGCCCCTTTCCTTCTCCTCCTTAGTGTAGGGGGCGTGGTCGCTCGCAAGGATGTCTATTACTCCGCTGTTTATGGCCTCCCAGAGCCTTTCCTGGTCCTCCTTGGTACGGAGGGGTGGGTCCACCTTGGCGTAGGGTCCCCTCTCCCTCATCGCATCCTCTGTCAAAAGCAGATAGTTGGGGCTGGTCTCGCCGCTAACAGTCTGCCCCCTCATCTGAGCCCACTCCACTATGTCCACGGCCTCCTTTGCCGAGATGTGGCAGACGTGGAGGTGGACCCCGGAGGGCTCGGCAAGCATTATGGTGCGCATCGTGGCCTCCGCCTCGGCTATTGGGGGTCTGAACTCGCAGTGGGCGATGGGGTCCGTCCTGCCCAGGGCCCTCGCCTCCTCTATCCCCTTCTGGACGATGTCGCCGTTCTCCGCGTGGACGAGGCAGGGGAGCCCCGTCTTCGCAATGGTCTCGAAGTTGTGCATAAGCTGCCAGTCAGAGGCCGCCAGCTCCCTGAAACGGGCTATTAGGAAGCTCTTGTACCCCACGACCCCCGCCTCCGCGAGGGAGATGAGGGCCTCGGGGGTGAGTTCGCCAGCCCCTCCTATGAAGGCGAAGTCCACCAGGGATTTCCGGTCCGCTATCTCAATCTTCTGCTTGAGGGCCCCGACAGTGACCGTGGCCGGGACGGTGTTGGGCATGTCGACGACCGTCGTGACTCCACCCGCCGCGGCGGCCCTCGTCCCCGACTCGAAGTCCTCCCTCTCGGGGAACCCGGGGTCCCTCAGGGGGACGTGCATGTCGATCATGCCAGGGAGGACGAACCTGCCCCCTGCGTCTATCACCCTGTCTGACGCCGGAGGAGGCAACTTGGTTAAGGCTACTATCTTCCCCTCGTCTATGACGATGGAAGCATCGACCTCTACCTGAGGGTACACGACCCTACAATCCTTGACGACCAGGTCGACGGTCAAACTTTGAGCACCATCTAATCATCGATGCAACTCTTTTATCCCTTTTCATGGAAGGTGGATGATGAAACTGGAAAAGTTACCAGGTCGGGTTCCAGGGCATCTCGTTGAGGACTACTGGTTCCCCCTTGGTCACTAGGACTATGTCCTCTATATGGCTCCTCATGCCCAGCTTGGAGTCCACCCGGGTGGGCTCGTATGTCAGGGTCATCCCCGCCCTGAGGGGCTGGGAATCCGTCTCTATGGGTCCGAAGCTTGGTGCGTATGGCATCGTGTAGTCGTGGACATCCAGCCCTATCTGGTGGCCGCATCTGACAAGGGGGTCTAGGCCCAGCTCGGCGTTTATCTCGTTTGCCCTCCTCAGGACCTCGTTGCCCGAGACCCCCTCCCTGATGTTCTTTACCCCCTCCTCCTGGGCGGTCACAGCCCTCTCCAGGAAGTTTCTGGCATCGGCGTCCATGGTGACGGGCCAGGTCCTCCCCATGTCCGAGCAGTAGCCCGTGTCCACCCTGCAGCCCACGTCTATGGAGAGCATGTCCCCGTGCCTTATCTTCCCGTGTGGCCTCCTCGGACCCCTCACGAAGCTGAGGGTGGAGTCGAAGCTGGGCTCCACTGCCCCCCTCTCGATCATGGCCGAGTCGAGTTTTTTCTTCAGTTCCCAGGTGTCCATACCGGGCCGGCTCTCCTGGATCAGCTCCGTGACTGCCTCCTCGGTGATCTTTATGGCTCGTCTGATCTCGGCTGTCTCGAAGTCGTCCTTTATGGACCGGAGCTTGAAGACTTGGTCTGAGATGTCCCTTTCGGGGGTTATGCTGATCCCCAGCGTCTCTCCTAGACTGAAGGAGAACTGGGCGCTCATCGTGGACAGGTCGAAGCAGACCTTCTCAGGGTCGTAGGTGGAAAGGGCCTCCTTCGTCCCCCTGACGTGGTGGCCCTTCTCCTGCTTTATTGCGATGACCCTGCCGTACTCTCCGCTGTCCTCGACCCTCTTGGCACCCCAGTGGGGCATAATGAGGGTCTTGTCCCCGTTCGTGCCCAGGACAAAGGTCTGGTGCTCGTCCCCAAGGCCGGACGGGCAGACGTAGACGAAGTTTGAGGGGTTCTGCCCTATGACCTCGTTGAGGAACACGACGGCCTCGAAGCCCCTCTTTTCCGCCTCCTCCAGGATTGAGGCGACGCGCCTCTTGAGCGAATCCTCTCGGTTCAAAACGATCACATCAACGGTAGTGCCATATAGGATATGGTTTTTATCCTCCCCTCACCACGCCGTGAAAGAAGCCCTCTCTTTCTCTGGTTTCCGACTCTTTCCCCGAAGGAGCCTCAGACTCAGGGGTCGCCCCTTTTTTAACCGAGACGAGCAGTTATGTGGGATGGATGGTACTTAGCGAACTCAGGGGCTCGGGCCTTATCATTCACCACTGGGACACGGACGGGATATGCTCCGCTCGACTACTCCTGGAGAGGCTTACGGGGGAGGTCGACAACCTCACTCCGGAGATAGGCAACTACTACCTGACCGAGGATGAGCTCAGCAGAGCCTCCTGCTACGATTACGTGGTCGTTGCGGACATGGCCCTCCCAGAGGAGGACATCCTGAGGCTCGCCCGAGAAGCCGAGGTCACCATCTTCGACCACCACATCCAGAGGGAGATCGGGGCCGTCAACCACCACAACCCTGTTGGCATGGGCGCCGACCCCGAGGACTACCCCTCGACCTCTTGGGTGGTAAATGAATGCTTGGGAAACGGGGTCAACCTCTATGCGCTCCTCGGGATTGTAGGGGATCTCGAGCACAGGATAAAGGAGAACAGTAGGTTTTGGCCCCTCATAACGACCTTCTGCGGGGAGAACGGCCTAATGTTCGGGGCCCTTTTAAGGATGACTATGCTGCTCGACTCGAACTACAGGGTGGGGAACAAAAGGGCCGTGGAGGAGGCGCCCCGCGCCCTTTTGGGGCATGACGACCCATCTTACATCCTTGGGAACGAGGAGTGGTGCGAAAACCTGGTCCTCTTAGAAGAGGAAATGAGGCGGTTGATGGATGAGCCTGCCGAGACGGCACGTGGAACGCTGATGAAGCGGATGGACACCGGCTTCAACGTAATATCTACCGTCACGAGGAGGCTGGCCTGGGAGACGGGAAAGGACGTGGTGGTGGTCAACACAGGTTTCTACTCGGATATGGCCCAGATCTACGTCAGGAGCGGCAGCGTGAACCTAGGGCCCCTCATCCTGAGGGGGAGGGAGCTGGGCTTCAGGGTAGGTGGCAAGAGTGAAGTCCTCGGCGCAATAGTGCCAGAGGACGGGGTGGAGGCCTTCGTCGAAGAGATTCTGGAATTCCTAGAACTTGACGGATGAAGCCCGGAAATAGGAAATCCGACGACTGAATTTCGTGCTTCCTAGAAGGAAGGAGGGGGAAATGTCTTTACAGGGACCTCAGATACGCCTCGTCTTCTAGTATGAAGCTCCAGCGGGGTATCCTCCTCACGTAGGCGAGGGTGCTTCCGTTCAGCTCATGGGCCGTCCTGAAGGACTCTACGGCCTCCTCGGCGTAGCCCATCTCGTGGCAGGCCCTGCATAATGCCATGCGGGCCACGTCGTTCTCGGGGCTAAGCTCCACGGCCCCCCTGGCGAGGAGCATCGCCTCCTCGAGTCTACCGTCGTCCAGCAGCCTGTGACACTCCCAGGAGTTCTCCGTGCTTCTGTCCATGTCGAGGAGCCTGCGGAGTTCCCTTATGGGCGTCCTGTGGTCCTCGACCCTGAGGTCTACGTAGTTGTCTCCATATCCTGCCCTCCCTCTCCCCTTCCTAACCACGAGCAGGGCCGCGGACTGCATCCCCCTTATGTCGCCGCCGGCCTCCTGGCCCGCCTCTAGGGCCGCGACCAGTCTGTCTGCGAGCTCTCCCTCGTTCCCCTCGAAGGCCTCTGCCATGCCCCTAACTACCTCTTCGCCCGCCAGTATGTTCCCCTGGCAGGAGTAGTTCAGGCCCGTCCTGCTCCCCGCCCAGGGTATGCAGCCCTGGCCCGTGTAGGCGGAGGAGTCGCCCGTGGCGTCCACGATCCCCAGCTGCCTCCTCTCCCTCCCCCCGTCTGCTGACGTGAGCCTGTCAACGACCTCCTCGGGTGAGAAACCCTCCTTCAAGAGCTTCAGGCCCTCGGGGCCGTATGACGGGTTTGCCCATGCCTGGGTCGCTATGGCTCCTACGCCCGCCTCCGCCCAGGGCACCACGGGGCCGACGGAGAAGTACTTGGACTGGACGGCGACTCCTAGGTCACCGTTCTCTGGGTCGTAGGCGGCTATGGAGAAGGTCGAGAGCATCCGCTCGTATCTACCCATAATCATCCCTTAGACTAGCTGCGTCTGACCGTTTAAGACGATACCTAAAAATGGTAGTGGGGGTGTTACTCCCTCTTAACGATCCCGCCGGGGGTGGCTCCCGTGTGCTCCCCGTTCTCCACTACGGCGACGCCGTTGACGAAGACGTACTCTATCCCCTGGGGGTACCTTCGAGGCTCAACGGGGTCCCCCATCACCTTTAG
>CAYGAH010000226.1:0-1974 GCA_964347685.1 uncultured Candidatus Bathyarchaeia archaeon
CCCGATATGGTCGAGCCGTCTTCGAGGCCCACGTTCAGCATGGGCTTGGCGTCGTTGTTCTTCACAGTGACCGTTACTGTGACCACCCCCCGGGGGGGAACGACGGCCGGGGAGATCTCCTTGGAGACCTCGACGTTTAGGGGCAGGGTAACTCCCGAGAATGAGATCTGGAAGCGTGATGGCTCGACCTCAGCCCCTGGGGCCTTCGTCATTACGTCCCCCTGTTTTGTCAGGTTCAGATATTGGGGGTCGATCTGGGCCAAGTTCAGGGTGGTGGTGACCTTGAGGTTGTTGGACCCCTCCCCTCCGGTGTCCGTCCCGTTGGGGGCTGTGAGGAGGACGATTGAGATGTCCGAGCTGCCTGAGAAGCCCGCCGAGCCGCCGAATCCGAGGAGGTCCAGCACGTCGAAGACGTAGCCTTCGCCCGTGGAAGCGACGCCGTGGCCCCAGAAGGAGACGCCTCCTGAGAAGGACATCGGCCCTACGAGGCTGGTGGGCATGAAGACGGTCAGGTAGAGGGGCAGCTCTCCCAGGTCCACGCAGCTGAACAGGGTGTCGATGTTCACGAAGCCCGACATTAAAAGGGAGCCTTCTGCGGATGCGGGGCCCGTCCCAGGGATGAGCACTCCTTTTCCAGAGGCCTCCATCAATATGTCGGCTAGGCCACTATGGCCCTGGAAGTGGCTCGAGTATTCCTCGGCCAGTTCTTCGAGGCTTGAGGAAGACTGGTAGAGGACGATGGTGAGCTGGGGCAGCGTCATGTTTTGCCAGTTCGCGGGGAGGCTGAAGGCCGCCAGTCCGCTCAGCCTCGTGTCGAAGAGGTCCGAGAAGGCCGAGGATACGGAGTCGGCGCGTCGCTCCGCGACGTCCTGGGGGACGTCGGCGTACACGGCTACCATGACTGTTGGGGGGATGATGTTGAGGAATTGTCCCAGATCGAGGTCCGAGGTGAAGTTGCCCATTTCGAGCAGGGGTTCCGCTATCCCTTCGTGGGACAGCATGACGGCCGCCAAGAGCCCCTCGGCCTCCTCCCCTCCTGAGTCTCCGAGGATCGAGTCGCCGGATTCTATGAAGAGGCAGGCGACGTGGGCCCTCCCCCTCCCGTCCAAGGCTCCTATGAGGGCTTCTGCGTAGAAACCTTCGGGGGCTGGGCCGGCACGGATGGGCGAGGCGGATGATACGAGGAGGCCTATAATGATGGCGCAGGGAGCGATCTTCCCCACGACGCCCCGTGCGTCGCCTGGTTCCGTACTCGGTTTTCCTCTAAGGCGTATCCTGAGGGACTCTCCCAAGGGCTTCAGGACTGGCTCTACGAGCCTCCTGCCCACCTCTACCCCGATCAGGGTCGCGACAATTATGATTACGGGCTTGAGCGCCAGGTCCATCAGGATGGGGCTGAGCAGAGTCATCAGTATGTCCATTCCCTGCCCGGGTGGGGGCCCTCCCTGCACCGTGCCCAGAAATGTCTCGATTACCCTTCCCAGGACGGGAGCCTCGAATATGTGGGAGATGGATAGGCCCCTTGGCAGCGGTGGAAGGGCCTCCAGGGGGTTGGCCCCTCCGCCTGCGAAGTCTATCTCAGCCATGGTCTGGTAGACGCCGAAGACGGAGACGGCCAGGGCGGGTATGAAGAGGAGGAACACTAAAAGCATGGTGAGCACGGCGCCCACCCTCCTCCGTATGATGACTCCTCCGAGGAACGAGACTCCTCCCCAGATGGCTGTGAGGGGGGCGAAGCCCAGGGGGTCTCCCAGGAGGAGGTAGACTGCGGTGAGCAGGGCGTAAAGGTGGGTCCCCAGCACCGGGCTGAGCCAGTCTGCTATCAGCAGGAAGGAGGGGTTGAGCAGGAGGTACCCGAGCGTGAACGCCAGAAACAGCCCTAGGATTAATGAGGCTGTCTTCCTCAAACCCGATCGGCTCCCGAAAATTTAGCTAACCTGCGACGGCGTTTAAGCTTAGACTAGGTCTGATACA
>CAYGAH010000227.1:0-2514 GCA_964347685.1 uncultured Candidatus Bathyarchaeia archaeon
TTTCGAGAGGAACGACTACCTCAGGGGTGTCAGGGAACTCTATCTGAGCTTCGCCGAGGCAGGGGAGCTTGTGAGGATCGATGCCAGCCGCCCCGTTGGCGATGTCCATCGTGAAGTTCTCGCCCGTGTGGAGGAGCTGCTGGACAGGGCTGCTTAAATAAATCCTGGTCCTAGCATCTCCGGATCGTCTTGTACGTCGAAGCCCTCTCCCTGTTCACTGCCTTCTGCTACGGGCTCAGCGCTGTGCTGGTGAGGAAGGGTATGAGGGGCGCCAACCCCATCACGGCGGCCCTCCTGGGCGCGGGCACACAGGTCATGATCCTGTCCGCTCTGCTCGTCGGCTCCTCGCCCGGCTTCAGCTGGCTGGCCTTAGCATTCTTCGCCGCCTCAGGCGTATTCGCCTCCACTCTTGGGAGGCTCTTCAACTACATGTCCATAGAGCGCCTGGGAGTCCCCCTTAGCGCCTCGATAATAGGGAGCAGCCCCCTCTTCAGCACCGCCTTCGCCATAATCTTCCTGGGGGAGCGGGTGGCCGTCTCGACAATAGCGGGGTCTGCCCTGGTGGTCGCAGGCATAGCGCTGGCCAGCGGGGGCAGGCGGACATCCAGCCTAAAAGGTGTTGCCATAGTCCTGCCGACCCTCTCAGCGGCCTTCTACGGCGCCTCCTCCGTTGTTAGGAAGGTGGGGCTCGACATCCTCCCCGAGTCCATCCTAGGAGCGACGGTGGGGGCATCGGCAAGCCTAATGTCCTACACGCTCTACATAGTGGCCAGTCGTAGGCTGGGAGAGGTCAAACTCGAAAAGATCAGCCTCGGTTACTTCGTCGCGTCGGGGATAGTGATCAGCGCCGGCTGGGTTGCCATGTTCAACGCCCTCCAGAGGGGCTCCGTCTCGGTCGTCTCCACTCTCATAGGCGCGAACCCCCTTTTCAGCCTGACCCTGAGCGCCTTGATGCTCAGGGAAACCGACAGCCCTAGCGTCAGGGTGGTAGCCGGCTGCCTCGCCATAGTCTTTGGTGTGGCCCTCGTGACCCTTTTTGGGCTCAGTCCCTGATCCGCTTGAGCCTCTCCAGGGCTCCCAGGAGGACGCTGAGGGTGTCCGCCAGGCTCCTGATTACGGAGGGGTCCTCCTCCGCCTCGAGCATCCTCTCCACAGAAGAGATCTTCGAGACGAGAACGTTCTCTGTCGAGTCCCAGAGGGCCTCTCTGGGCTCGTCCTTCTCTGAGGAGACTATCAGAACCCGCTTCCCGCACTTGGCGCACCAGATCTCCCCGGACCTCAGCCTGAAGAGGGGGGAGCCGCACTCGGGGCAGCTCCGGTCCAGCATAGTGGCCCCAGACCTGAGGAGCTCAGCCATCCCCCTCATGCCCTCATCTGACGCGGCAGCCATCAAACATACTACGCCATCCGGACCTTTCAGCCTTACGGAGGGGCCTATCCGTAAAATGTTAATTACCGTAGGCGTTTCTCCTAAGTGGTGTTTCGTTTGAACAACGAGCGGCAGCTTTTGATGATCCCCGGGCCCACAATCGTCTCTCCCAGGGTCCTACGGATGCTCACGAAGCCCGTCCTGAGCCACGTGAGCTCCGAGTTCGTGGAGGGATACGCTGAGGCCCTGGAGCTGCAGAGGAAGCTCTTCAAGACAGATGGGACTCCCTTCATGCTCTCGGGGAGTGGCACCCTGGGCATGGAGGCAGCGATAGCCAACCTCGTGGAGAGGGGCGACAGGGTCCTGTGCGTCGAGAACGGCTTCTTCGGCGAGAAGTGGGAGGAGATCGTCGTGGCCCACGGCGGAGAGGTGGACAGGCTCAGGTTCGAGTGGGGGGAGGGCATAGACCTCAAGAAGCTTGAAGAGAAGCTGAGCGCTAACGACTACAAGGCCTTCACGGTGGAGCACGTCGACACGAGCACGGGCATCGCCAACCCCATCGACAGGATAGGGGAGCTGGCCGAGGGCACCGAAGCACTTTACGTCGTGGACAGCGTCTGCGGCCTCGGAGGGATGCCCCTCAAGATGGACGATTGGAGCATAGACTTCTGCCTGACCGGGAGCCAGAAGGCCCTAGGAGCCCCGCCCGGCATATCCCTCTTCTGCCTCAACGACAAAGCCTGGAAGGCAGTAGAGGAAAGGAAGACGCCGATACCCGACTACTACGCCAACCTGAGGCGTTGGAAGCCCATAATGGAGAACCCACGGGGCTACTTCGCCACCCCCGCAGTAGGCATGGTCCTGGGCATGCTTGAGGCTCTCAGAATCATCCACGAGGAGGGGCTTGAGGCCAGGTGGAGGCGCCACAAGCTATACTCCGAGGCTTTCAAGGCTGGAATAAAGGCGCTGGGGCTTGAGTCCTTCCCGGAGAAGAGACACGAGGCCCACACCCTCACGGTGCCCAAGATACCGGAGGGGGTGAACGACGCTGACATGCGGGGCATCATGAACAACAAGTACGGGGTCATAATAGAGGGGGGTCTGGGCAAGCTAGGAGACAAGACAGTGCGCATAGGCCACATGGG
>CAYGAH010000228.1:0-10737 GCA_964347685.1 uncultured Candidatus Bathyarchaeia archaeon
CTACCGGCCCGGCGAGGACTGCTATCTCGCGCTCGATTGCGCCGCCAGCGAGTATTTCAAGGACGGCAAGTACACGCTGGCCGGCGAGGGCAGGACCCTAGAGGCCCCGGCCCCTATTCCCTGCATCGCCCCGGTGACGAGGGCGACCTTTCCCTCCAGGCGCCTCAGCTTCTTTTCCCCCTTTTCTTCAGGTAGGCCCTCCATGTCATCGCCCACCTGTCTGGGTCGTCTAGGGGCGAGGGGTCTATCCTGTGGATCGGGGCGCCGTGGGGAGCCGACTTGACAATCTCGGGGACGCTGTAGGCCTCCTCGGATACCCTCTGGACGACGGAGACCCATTGGTCTATGTCGGCCTTTGAGTAGGTCTCGCATGGCTCCGGGGTGAAGGGCTCTGGGACGATCCATGGGTGGTGGCTGGTGAAGAAGCTCTGGACCCCGTAGTCTATCACCCTCCTGTTGAAGTCGTTGACTCCCACGCCCGTCTCCTCCCTCATCCTCTCTAGGCTCCACCTGATCTGGTCCACCCGCCTCTCTGCGCCGTAGGGCTTCGTTATCCCCCTGATCCCGAGGAGCCTCTTCTCCAGGTACTGGTTGTTTATCATCGAGACCTCTGCCGCCTCCCTGAGACCCCTCGCCCCCATGCCCATGCACCACGCGTACGCCCTCAGCACTACCTGGAGGTTCCCCATGAAGTCCCTGACCTTTCCTATGCTGTTCGGCCTGTCGTAGTCCAGCCTGTACTTGCCGTCTTCGCGGACGATCACCGGCACGGGGAGGAACCCCTCAAGCTCCTCCACGACGCCTATGCCTGCGCAGCCGGGGCCGGAGGAGCCGTGGGGGCTTGAGAAGGTCTTGTGGAGGTTGAAGAAGCACATGTCGAAACCCGCCTCCCTCGCTCTCGTCACCCCCATTATCGCGTTTGCGTTTGCCTGGTCGTAGCTGCAGAGGCCCCCAGCCTCGTGGACGATCCTCGTCCACTCGTCTATCTCGGGGTTGAAGATTCCCGTGTCCTCGGGGTTGGTAACGAGCATCCCAGCCGTGTGCCTAGAAACCGCGGCCTTAAGGGCCTCGGTGTCTGGGAGCCCCGTCTCCGGGTCGGGGTAGATGGTAACAACCTTGAAGCCGGCCGTCGCGGGGCAGGCGGCGTCGCAGGGGTGGCTGAATATGGTGGTTATGATCTCGTTCCTCTGCTCCAGCTCCCCGTTCACCTCGTGGTACTTCCTTATCATGACAGAGTTGTTGTACGCACCCGCCGAGCCCCCCGCTGGCTGGAAGGAGAAGGCGTCCATCCCCGATATCTCCCTGAGGAAGACGTGTCCGAACCTGTAGGCGATCTCAAGGAGGCCCTGGATTGTCTCCTCGTCCTGGAGGGGGTGGACTTCGGCAACCATGGCGGCGAGCCTCTCGTTGACCTTTGGGCTGTACTTCATCGTGCAGGTCCCCACCCCTATGTCCAGGCCCAGCTCCATCCCCAGGGTCTCCTGTGATAGCCTGAGGAAGTGCCTGAGGACCTGGGCCTGGGAAAGCTCAGGGAGCCCAGGGGCCCTCCTCCTCACCATGGAGGCCGGGATGAGGGACTGGGCCTCCCCCACCGCCTCTCTTATCTCGGGCTCCACCTCAGGGACGAGGATTCCCCTCTCCCCCTCCCTTCCTAGCTCTGCGATTATGGGCTCGCTCCAGACGGGGGCGTGGTACCTCCTAAGCTGTCCCCCGCTCATCTAAGCACCTCCCCCAGGGCTGAGGCGAGCCTCTCTATGTCCTTCATCGTGTGCACCTCGGTTACGCAGTAGAGGGCGCACTGGCCCAGCTCAGGGAACTCCAAGGATACGTCCTTCCCCCCGAATATCCCGTGCCACAGGAGGGCCCTGTCTACCTCTGAGACCCTCTTTCCTGCCGCGTCGAATCGTGCTGGGAACTCCTTGAAGAAGCCCTTGAAGGGTATCTCGACTCCCCCCAGCTCCCCCATCAGCTTGGCTGCATAGTGGGACCTCTGGACTATGGCCTCTCCCAGCTCCCTCATCCCCCGGGGGCCCATCAGGGAAATGTAGACTGCGGAGGCTATCGCCCACAGGGCCGTCGTGGTCCCAACCCAGTCCTTCGCGTTCTCCCTCGCCATGTAGGATGTCCTCTCGAACATGCACTGGCCGAAGCCGTGCTCCCCCTCAGCCTCGGTCCCCGTGATGCTGAGCAGTCGGGCTGGATACTCCCCGACGTACCTCTCCCCGTCCCTAGAGGCGAGGAAGCCGCAGCATCCCCCTCCCGCGTGCATGTGGATTCCCAGGGGCTGTGCCTCACCGCAACATATGTCCGCGTCGTACTCGCCTGGGGGAGAGAGGACGCCGAGGGAGATCGGGTCTACGCCGACGACAGCCTCGGCACCGTGGGCGTGGGCTACGCCGGTGATCTCACGAGCCTTATCCTCTATGACGCCGAGGTACGAGGGGTTCTCGAAGTACACCCCGGCGGTCTCGTCGGATATCTTCCCTTCCAGGTCATCTAGGTCGATGGTGCCCGTTTCGGGGTCGTAGTCTAAGAGCTTGACGACGATGCGGTCGGGCTTGTAGGCAGAATCGCAGAAGTTGTTGATTATGGAGAGGCGGGCGGGGCTGATGACCCTGGGGACCAGCACCTCCTTTCTCCCCGTGATCCTCGAAGCCATCCTGACAGCGTTCCCCGCAGCCGACCCCCAGTCGTACGTGGGGATACAGGAGACGTCCATGTCCACTAGCTCCCCTATCAGGCTCTGGAACTCGAACAATGCCTGGAACCTCCCCAGGTCGGAGTAGTATCCCCCCGCGTAGGCGGTGAGGAACTCGGAGCGAGAGGCTATTGCATCGCAGACCTCTGGGACGTAGTGCTGCCAGCACCCAGCCCCAAGGAAGCTGAGTTGGTCGGAGCAGTCCCTATCCCTGGAGAGGATGCCCTCTACGTGCCTCCTCAGGTCATGCTCCGCAGGCAGGGGCTCTGGCAGCTCCATGGGCCCCTTCAGCCTTAGCCTCTCAGGTATCATCTGGGCGTAAAGCTCCTCGGCGTCCCCGGCGCCTATCTCCCTCAGCATCTCCGACTTGACCTCGGGCACAGAGTTGGGGATGTAGGGGTGGACAAACGGCTTCTCTTCCAAGAACTCGACCTCAACGTTAGAGGATTGGGGAGACGATATAACGCTTATTGGAAAATTTCCGGTTCTTACATGCTGACCGGGATGTTGTTCGGGGCGCTATTTGGGATGACCATAGACGGTGTTATAAATGTCCGGCTTGATCTGCCCCTCGGAATTTTGTTTTGATGGGCGTTCAGTGAAGAATCGGATAAACGGGAACACCACTAAAAGGAATATCGCCCACTGGAAAAAAGGGGGTTAAGGTTCATCCATCGCGTTCGTTAAGGTCAGCCCTCGGGTTGGGCGGTTGTCCCCCTCTCGGCTTCCTCCGGCTCTTTCTTCCTCGCGGCTTCCATCAGCTCCTTTAACGGCTCATCAACCAGAGACGCGGGAATTTCGGAGACGAATTCGTGCTGTCTGCCGTCGAAGCAACTTATTCTCATCTTGTACCTGTCGACGGGTGCACACTCTCTCACTTCCCCATACGGCAGATCTAAAACAACGTCGTATGTCTTGCTCAGGAAGCCCTTCTCCTCAACGAAAAGGAGCTTCTCGTTCGATGCCATGAGCATCCCTCGCCTGTCGTCCAGCCGCCCGGCGTAGCTCTTCTGTACTTCGTCCTGCGGTCCAAGCCTTCCCCTCGCGATTTCAAGCCTCTTGCTTGAAATACCTCTCACCTCCTCCGTGTGTTTCTTTGTGACCTTTCTTATATTTTTATTAGTAAGTAAGCCTCAAAGCTTAGTCTCACCTGAGCGAGCCCGGAAGGTTGAGTAAAAACCTTTAACGAAGAGGGGGATCGCCGGCCTTGGTCAACAGGCTCGTCAGCTCCCCAACCTCGGATAGTCCCTCCAGCCGCCTGATCGCCTCCAGAGCCTCCTCGGTCTCTTCCTCGCTTAGGACGAAGGAGGCGCACTCCCTGAACTTGTCGTCCAGCTCACGGGGCTTCAATAGCTTCTCGGGCGTGCCCCTGGCCTTGTCGGCTACCCTCCTCAGCACCCGCCCGTCGACAAGCTCAACCTCCAAGATGCTCCTCATCCTATCGACGCCCATCCCCGCGACCTCTTCGTCGGGGATGGTCTTCACCTTCTTCATCGTCTCCCTGAGGACGGGGTCCTTCACCCACCCCATCGTGTACTCCCTGAGCCCCGCCCTCCTCCTCAGGAGGATGCTCGCCAGCCCGAAATGGAGGCTGAACTTGGCTTGGAGATCGTTCACGGGGGCGTCGTACCTCAGGGGCTCCAGTATGTTGGGGCCTGCGCGGAGCCTGATCTCCCTAACGTCCTCCGCACCGAGGCCCTCCTCCGAAACGATCTCGAGCAGGGCGTCCATGGAAGGCTGCCCCAGGGAGCCGCAGGGGTACATCTTGAACGTTGCGCCTGGGTAGATGAGGGCGTAGGGGTTGCCCATCTTCCCCCCAATGAATTCGGGGTCCGCCCCTCCCCCCAGGACCTCCATGAAGCCCCACCTCCCGTCCAGGGCTTCCCTGTCCGAGGTGAAGCCCCTCATCCCCAGCATGCATGAGATTACCCCGTTCGAGGCAGCCATCCCCGCGTGGAGGGGCTTAGTCATGGTCCCGAAGTTGGCCCTTATCCCCGAGCCGAGGCTTGCGGCTATCCCGATGGCGTACCTTAGCTCCTCCTCCCCGAGGCCCATCAGCCTGCCCGCGGCAGCTGAGGCCCCGAACGTCCCCATGGTGGCAGTGGAGTGGAAGCCCCTCCTGTAGTGCTCGGGCTTTATGGCCTCTGCCAGCTTGCACTCCACCTCGAAGCCAGCGACGAATGCGTCAAGCAGCTCCCTCCCAGTGCAGCCGGTCAACTCGCCCACGGCAAGGGCGGCCGCCAGCACCGGCACTGTGGGGTGGGTCATCAGCCCATATATTCTGTCTGGGGCCGTCGATAGCTGGGTGTCGTCGTAGTCGTCGGCGTGCCCTCCCGTGCCGTTTATGAGGGCTGCGTCCGATGGTCTGGCCTTTAAACCGAAGCCGATCAACGTGGCCGATGGCCTGCCACCCCCCTCCGAGACGAAGCCCACAAGCTTCCTGACGCATTCTGTCCTGGACCCCGCAAGCATAACCGCCACCCCATCCAGTACGTGCTCGACGGCCTTGGCCCTCACCTTAGCCGGGGGAGGATCACCCCTCATGAGGAAACCCACCACCTCATCTGTCAAAGAACTCATCGTGGATCACAGCCTCTAATATCGAATCCGATGTTAAAAACACCTCGCGTGCTAGGCTGTTTAGAAATCAACTCTTCGTCAATCAGCCTTGAGGATGTTGAAGATCGCTTGAAGATCCGGTGATACGGTTCGGGACATTTTTCCAGATATGAAAGGGAGGGCTGGGAAAAAATTTCTAAACAGCCCAGCGCGTAGGCGTCAACGGCGTATCTCCAGGTTGTCCAGTCCACACGCGCCTGCTCATTCCCCCACCCAAAATGGTTTTAGTCGAAATACGACGATTTGAGGATCGGATCTCGGGGTGTTTCTATGTCCGCAGGATCAGCACCGGAGGCGTCCTCAAACCGATTCCTCGAAACCCACAAGGCGTGGGTCACAGCCAGCAGGGGGGTGGTCGTTGCCAATCACCCGCTGGCGAGCGCAGCCGGCATAGAGGTGCTCGCTCAGGAGGGGAACGCCTTCGACGCGGCGGTGGCTTCGCTCTTCGCCCTGACAGTCGTGGAGCCCATGATGGTGGGCGTCTTCGGCGCAGGGTTCATCGTCTTCAGAGACGGTGAATCCGGCAAGATCGGGACCCTTGACGACTACGCAGTGGCCCCGAAGGCCGCCACGGAGGACATGTACACTATGGTAGATGAGAGGAAGCCTGGCCAGTACTTCTTCGAGACTGTTGGTCGGAGGAACATGATAGGCCACCTAAGCGTGGCCACACCGGGGGCGCTCAAAGGATGGGAGCAGGTCGTAGAGGAGCACGGCCGTCTCAGCCTCGGGGAGGTCATTGCACCCGCCATCAGGATGGCGAGGAAGGGTTACAGGGTCAGCCCCTTTCTGTCCTTCCAGATCGACTCGGCGAGGGAGGACCTCCTGCTCTTCGCCGATGCTGCGAAGACGTTCCTCCCGGATGGGAGGCCGCTGAGGCCGGGGGACCGCGTAAGGATGCCCGAGTACGCCGATACTTTGGAGACGATCGCCGGAGGCGGGTCCGACGCCCTCTACAAGGGCGATCTGGGTAGGGCCGTAGTGGAGGACATCGGGGAGAACGGGGGCATCCTCACAATGGAGGACCTGGCAGATTACAGGGTCGTAGAGAGGGAGCCCGTCAGGGGAACCTACAGGGGCAGATACGAGGTCTGTTCGATGGCTCCAGGGAGCAGCGGCGGAACCCACATAATCCAGATACTGAACATCCTAGAAAGATTCGACGTAGGCTCCCTGGGATTCGGCTCGAAGGAGCACCTCCACCTCTTCGCCGAGACCCTGAAGATAGCCTTCTCCGACAGGCAGAGGCACATGGGCGACCCTTCTAGGGTGGAGGTCCCCGTTGACGGCCTGGTATCGAAGCGCTACGCAGAGGAGAGGGCGAAGGAGGTGGGCAAGGTGGCGAGAATTTACTCCCCAGGGCGGCCACCATTTTTCGAGGGCGAATGCGGGAACACCACCCACGTCTCCGTGGTAGACTCCGACGGGAACATGGTGGCGGCGACCCAGACGCTTTTCTCCGCATTCGGCTCCATGGTCACGGCCCCGGGAACGGGAGTTCTCCTCAACAACTGCATGGGACTTTTCGACCCTAAGCCTGGAAGGGCCAACTCCGTGGCGGGGGGCAAGCGGATGCTGAGCTCGATGGCGCCGACGATAGTCCTCAGGGACGAGGAGCCCTACATGTGCATAGGCACCCCGGGGGGCACCAGGATATTCCCCTCTGTCTGCCAGGCGTTGATAAACGTTCTCGACTTCGGCATGACCATCCAGCAGGCTGTCGAGGCGCCTAGGGTTTGGACAATGGGGACCCCGGGGACGCCGGAAGGAAAGCTCCACGTGGAGCCCGGCTTCGACGAAGGGGTCGTGGAGGCTTTGAGGAAAATGGGTCACGACGTGGTCGAGGTCCCCAAGATAGCAGGCGGGATGAACGGCGTCCTAGTGGACGAGGACGGGCTGCTCCACGGAGGGGCCTGCTGGAGGGCAGACGGGACCCCTATGGGGATATCGGGGGGATACGCCCACCCCAGGGCCCTGAAACCCCCGCCAGTCCTTTGAGGGCACATGATTTAAGGCGACTGAGGGCTATCTTACACGGTCGTCATGGTCTTCGAACCTAAGGAAGGGTTCCTCGAGAGCGATGGGCACAGGATACACTACCTTCTCTGGGGAGGATCAGGCCCGAAGCTTGTCTTCCTCCACAGCATGGGGATGGACGCCCACGGCTTCGACACCGTCTCAAGACCCCTGTCGGACGAGTTTCAGATCCTCGCATTGGACATCTTGGACCACGGAGACTCGGAAACCCCCGAGGAGCAAGTCGGACTGGAGAAGCACGCCGGGATCATGAGGGGCTGCTACAGGCAGCTCGGCTTCGACCCGAACGTTCTCGTCGGCCACAGCGTAGGAGGGATGATGGGGATGGTCCTCGCAGCGGAGCATCCCGAAGATCTGAGGGGCCTGGTGCTCGTGGACATCGCCCCCTTCGAGGTCACAGGCAGGCCGAGCAGGCCCCCTCCGCCCGAGTTCTTCATCGACGAGGACGATGCTAGGAGGTACTTCAGGGAACGATACCCCGGGTTCACATCCGAGGCAGTGGAAAACCGCGTCAAGCACGCCCTGACGAGAGACGAACAGGGCAGGCTGAAGCTGAAGCCCTCTGGCGGCGCCATCCGGCCAAGCCTGGCAGTGGACCTCTGGCCGTACGTCGAGCGGATGAGAGCGCCGACACTCATGATGCTGGGAGGCCTGAGCACCCTGGTAAACGAGGAAACCATCGAGAGGATGAAGGGGACGGTGCCGAGCCTGAGGGTCGTGAAGGTCGAGGGAGCGACCCACATGGTGCCCCAGGACAAGCCCGAGGAATTCGAGAGGCACCTAAGGGAGTTCCTTGAGGAGCTGTTCCCAGATTAATTCCTCCGTCGCCCCTTTCCCGTGTCCGTCTCCATGAAAGGTTTTATCTGCGTTTGGGGTCTGATCGTATTCATCCACGGTCTGAGAGGTTTATGCGTTGACTCTTGAGTTCATTCTGGACGTTCAGAGGTGGGGAGGAGGGGAGCCCACCGCAGTCGGGGAGGGTTACAGCTGGACGTACAAGGGAAGGTACTACTCTGTCCTCTACACCAGGGCAGGCATGTACAGGGGGAACCACGTCCACCCCAACGACCAGCACACCCTCCTGCTCGAAGGGAAGGGGAGGTACGTCTTCCGTGAGGACGGCGAGAACGTCGACTACCACCTAGTCAAGGGACTGGTGCTGGATGTCCCGGCAGGCCAGCCCCACATCTTCCTTCCCGAGGAGGACTGCCTCACAGTCGAGTGGTGGGACGGGGACTTCGAGGCCGAGGAGTTCGACTTCCCCGAGTACACCAAAAAGATAAAGAAGAAAATCGAGGAGTTCAACAGGAAAGTAGAGGAGCTGAAGAAGGCCAAGGAAAAATAATCGGGTTCGAAAATACTCTAACGTTTACCATACCAAGAAAAAGACAAACCCGAAATGCCCAAGCTTTCCCTTTTTGATCCGTTTAACCCCCTTTGTTTTTCAATGTGAATCGTATGTTATTCTTTTACATTCGTTCTTGTCAAAAACTCCTTTTCGATCTCAAGAATTCTATAAAGAGATAATTGAAAGCCAGGACTGATGGTTCAACGAGACAAGTTACGGGAGATCGTCAGGATGAGGGAGCTCAAGATGCCCCTCATGGCCATGGACATCGCGGCTTGGCTGCTCAGTACCTCCACGAGAAGGGCGTAAAGGTCTGGAGATGATCTTCTAATCCAAAGGAAAAAAGACAGGGTTGTGATTATAGGGATCTCTGATTCTAAACCTTCTCCAGGTATGCTACGTTGTTTACCACAGAGACTTTTAGGTTGTTCAGTCTTCTTGCTTCGATCCTCTTGTTCAGCTGGGTCCTGATGTAGTTGGCATCCTTACCCTCTATATTGACCGAAACAAGATGGGCCGTTCTTCTCAAGAATGCATCTATTATCGGGTCGTACTTGCTCCCCTTCCTGTACCTCCTTGAGGGCTTCTCAGTTACCGGTTCTAGGCTGAAACTTAATTCAGTCATCCTCTTCCACTCGATCATTTCATTTATAAGCTATTTAAGTTTTGATATTACAATATAAAAACCCTAAAATACTCGATTTTTATGAGGCCTTTTTTAGGGACTTCTACTCCAATCGCACTAGATATTTTTGATGATACGACTCAACAAACTTTATAGTTTTAAGGGTTACGACCCCTTTTCAACTTGTCCTCGGCTATATCCAACTCACAAACAAATTCGACGCCCGTGCTCTTCATCAACGGGGAGATGGACTACGACACGCCCATATCGAGGCCGGGCAGATGTTCGCGGCCTTAAGAGGCATGGCGTCGAGACGGTGATGTTCAGGTACGTGGATGACGGGCCAGGCATTCGAAGCCCATGAACCATCTCGATTACATGCCGAGAATCATAGCTTGGCTCGATGAGCACCTTGAAGGCGTGGGCAGCTCGAAAAGTTGATCCCACATTTTTAGGCACGACGTAAACAAAGCCGATGAAGGAGGTGAGACGGGTCCCTGGACTTGGGTCCGTATGAACAGGTTCAAGGAAGGGACGAGCTTTCAAGGTGCACCGATGGGATCGTTGTGGATCCTAAGACAAGGGTTACGAGACCTGCAAGAGAAGGGATCCGGTGGTTCCAGGGGGTCAGCAGACGCCTTGACTTGGGTTGAACCGGTCACCCTGAGTCTATAAGTTGTAACTGTGCCGATGGGTGTGATGGGGGTTCACGTTCCTTCTCATCTCTAGCCCCCTTTTTTCCTCAATTCCTGAGGGGGCTTCAAAGCCCTTTTGGCTATCAGCGGGCCGGCTAGGGCGCTGTATATCACGGTCCCGACGACTATCGGCATGCATAGGTTCGGGTATATCTCGGCGTCGATGAAATAGTTCCCCGGGGGGTCGAAGACCATGGGTAGCTGGGACATGACGAAGGCTGGGAGGCCCTGGGCGAAGATCACCTGGGAGAGGGCCTTCTCCTCCCTCGTGAACCTTAGGAGCCGCCCGACGATCTCCACGTCGACGAACCTTATGGCCATGATCAGGAGCACTATCCCCATGCCGATGAGGGCGTAATCAACCGAGAGGGAAACGACGAGGCCTAGGTAGACGAAGAAGAACGACTTTATGAAGAAGGTTATCTCCTCGTGGAACTCCCTAAGCCTCTGCTTGTCTATCATCACCTTGGAGTCCCCTCCTAACCTCCTCACTATGTACCTGTAGTTGGTGATGGCGAGGCCGAAGGTGAGGGCTGTCATCGCCCCTCCCCCCTCTCCGATGACGCTCTCGCTCGTGATGTAAGAGACTATGAGGACGGCGATGGTTATCATGTAGTTGAATGGGCGGCCCCTGAGCCTGTCCAGCGTCTTCGCCCATATCAGGCCGACGCCAAGGCCGAAGAGGGAGGACAACGTGAAGACGCTGAATATGCCT
>CAYGAH010000229.1:0-1563 GCA_964347685.1 uncultured Candidatus Bathyarchaeia archaeon
GAAGGGCTCAAGCATCTCAAGGGAGAAGACCGTCAAGTACCTCTGCATAAGCTGCGCAGTACACAGGGGCGTCGTGAAGGTGAGGGGGAAGGAGGAGAGGAAGACCGTCCCCAGGCGCATGAGGCCCAGGCGCGACTAACCAGCCTCCCTATAGAAGTGCAATGCCCTCTGCAGGACGGTCAAGTGAGCCAACACGGCCAAAAGCGCCACCCCCCAATTCAATACTTCCACCCAGAAGTAGGCAACGAACGACACGGCAGCCAGGAGGAGCATCCTCTCAGCCCTCTCGGCCAGCCCCACTGCCGCCATCCCCACCCCAGCGGCCTCGGCCCTGGCCCTCGCGTAGCTCACCATGAGCGAGCCCACAATCGCGGCGAGGCCGAAGGCGGGAGAGCAGAGGCCCGAGACCAGCACCCCCGAGAGCACTATAGCGTCCGAGTAGCGGTCGGAGACCGAGTCGAGGAAGCCCCCCAGCCTAGACTCCTCCCCGCCCGCCCTAGCCAGGACCCCGTCCACGGCGTCCAGGAGGCCGGAGAGGAGGATGAGGGCCCCAGCCGCAGGGAGCATGAGCCTGTTCCCCCTCCAGCCAGTGAATCCCCAGGCCGCAGCGATAGACACCAGGAGACCCAGAGTCGTGACGGTGTTAGGGGTTATCCCAACCGACGCCAGGGGCCCCACCCTGGAGGCAACCAGCGCCTCGAACCTCTTCTTGAGCCTCCCCGAGACCATACAGAGCGCCCAGCAGATATCCCCCCACTGCCGTTTAAGATTTAGCACCGAGCCCAGCCCCAACAGGCCGTAGGCCTCAGAGTGAGGGCCAGAAGGTGGAGGGCCCAGAGGGCGGAATCCAGGGCACACGGAAGAGATTCCCCAAATTCGATTCGAAAGTTACTAAAACCGGTTGCGCACCCGTAATTGTGAGTGAGGGAGATGACGATAGAGGCGGTCCTATGCCACGTGATAGAAGGGGATCGAATCCTCCTCCAGAAGAGGGCCGAGGGAACCTTCGGCCAGGGCAAGTGGAACGGCCCAGGGGGCAGGCTCAGGAAAAGAGAGACCCCAGGCGCATGCGCAGTCAGGGAGGTCCTCGAGGAGACGGGCCTCCAGGCCTGCAGCCTGAGGCTGCACGGGAAGCTCAGGTACTCCTTCGGGGAGGGAGTCGAGCCTGACTGGGTCGTTTACGTCTACTCGACCTGCGAGTTCGAGGGAGAGCCGATGGAGGGGGGAGAGGGGGAGCTCAGGTGGTTCCCCCTCGACGAGATACCCTACGGGGAGATGTGGCCCGACGACGAGCACTGGCTCCCCCTCCTGCTCGAGGGGAAGAGGTTCGAGGGAGAGTTCCACTTCAACGAAGACGGAACGGAGCTCCTGGAGCACAGGCTTACCCCGTGCGAGTGAAGCGGCGGAACCCGACAATAAAGACGGGGACCCTCAGGCCCTCTCAAAGCCTTTAAGGGGCTTCCTCCCACCTTGGGATCGAGGTGATGGATTGCCCTACATAAAGCCGGAGGACAGGGTTAAATACGAGGGGGTGCTCGGGGAGCTCACCGGCATCCTGAAGGC
>CAYGAH010000230.1:0-18179 GCA_964347685.1 uncultured Candidatus Bathyarchaeia archaeon
ATCCTGGAGGGGACTGGCCTAGGCCACGTGAGCGATGCCTGCTTCGAGGCACTGGACAGGGCCAGGGCGGAGGGCCTGGTAGTCGGTATGACCTCCCAGTGCGTCTGGGGAAGGGTGAACATGAACGTCTACTCGACGGGGAGGGAGCTCATGCTCAGGGGCGTTGAGCCCCTCGGGGACATCCTCCCAGAGACCGCCCTCGTGAAGCTGATGTGGTGCCTCGGCCAGACGGACGATGCCGGGGAGGCCCTGGGGCTGATGAGGAGGAACGTCGCAGGCGAGTACAACGAGAGGACCGTCTACACAGGGAGGTGGGGGTGACGGACTACGGGGGGCTAGGCCTTAGGGTAGGGCTTGAGATACACCAGGAGCTTGACACGGAGCACAAGCTCTTCTGCTCTTGCCCAACGATGCTCTTCAAGGGGGAGCCCGAGTACACGTTCCTCCGCCGCCTCCGCCCCAGCCAGAGCGAGCTTGGGGAGGTCGACCCTGCAGCCCTGTTCGAGTTCAGGAAGGGGAAGACCATGCTCTACGAGGCGGACAGGGACACCGACTGCCTGGTAGAGATGGACGAGGAGCCCCCCCACAGGCTCGACCCCGAGGCCCTAGACATAGCCCTCACTCTAGCCCTCATGACGGGCTCCACACCAGTCGACGAGGTGCAGGTGATGAGGAAGACCGTCGTTGATGGCTCCAACACGGGTGGCTTCCAGAGGACATGCGTCGTCTCCCTCGGGGGCTCGGTGGAAGCCGGGGGAAGGACTTACGGGCTTGAGCAGGTAGCCCTCGAGGAGGACGCAGCTAGGAAGATGGGGGAGGAGGATGAGATCGTCCGGTACAGGATAGACCGCCTAGGAATACCCCTCGTGGAGGTCACCACCTCGCCCGACATCCGCACCCCCAAAGAGGCGGAGGAGGTTGCCCGCAGAATAGGGAGCATCCTCAGGGCGACGGGGAGGGTGAGGAGGGGGCTGGGCACCATAAGGCAGGACCTAAACGTGTCCATAGAAGGCGGCGCAGTTATAGAGATCAAGGGGGTCCAGGAACTCAACCTCCTCTCCACCATAGTCGATTACGAGGCCCAGAGGCAGTCGACCCTGCTGGAGGTGGCCAAGGAGCTGAGAAAGAGAGGCGTAAAGCCATCGGACATCCAGGATGAGGTAATCGGCGTATCCGACGTGTTCGAGTCCACAAAGTGCGGGATCATAAGGAGGGCCCTGAAGGGGGGGCGAGGAGTCTACGCCGTCAGGCTGCCTGGATTCGCCGGCGTCGTCGGCAGGGAGCTGTGCCCCAACAGGAGGCTTGGCACAGAGATGGCGGACAGGGCTAGGTTCTGGGGGGGAGTGAAGGGCATTTTCCACACGGACGAGCTCCCAGGCTACGACGTGTCTGCCGAGGAGGTTACGGCCCTGAGGAATCGGGTCGGGGCGGGGGACGGGGACGCTGTGGTCATCGTGGCAGACGAGGAGGGGGGGAGCCGAGACGCCCTTTCTGCCGTCGTGGAACGCGCCAGGGAGGCCCTCGAGGGCGTACCCGCAGAGACTAGGTCAGCCAACCCCGACGGCACCACCCACTTCACCAGGCCCCGCCCCGGAGCGGCGAGGATGTACCCAGAGACGGACGTCGTAGCCATATCAATCTCCCCCGAGAGGCTTGGGAGGCTCAGGGATGGGCTCCCGGAGATGCCCGAGGCCAAGCTTGAGAGGTTCAAGAGGGACTACGGTCTCAACGAGAAGCTTGCCAGGCAGGTGGTGGACTCTGAATACATGGGCCTCTTCGAGGGGCTCTCCAAGGAGACGGGCGTCTCTACGACCCTCATAGCCGTCACCCTCACCGAGGAGCTCAAGAGGCTTGAGAGGGAGGGAGTTCAGGTGGGAGAGCTGACCGACGAGGCCATAGTGGGCGTCTTTGAACTCATCGACCGGGGCCTTACCGTTAAGGAGTCCATCCCAAACATACTCTCATGGCTGGCTAGACACCCCGACTCGGAGCCCCTTGAAGCCTTGAAGGCCCTGGGGCTGGAGCTCCTGGCAGAGGAAGATCTGAAGCGATTGATCGATGAGAAGATCCAGGCGAACAGGGAGATGGTGGAGAGGATGGGGGAGAGGGCGGCGGGACCCCTAATGGGCATGGTCATGGGCGATGTAAGGGGTAGGGCCAGGGCGGGGGAGGCCCAGAGACTCATAAGGGAGGCCCTCAGGGAAGCCTTGAGACCCTGATCCGGAAGGAGGAAATCAATTTTCTTAGCTTCTATTATGTATTTATGGGTTGAAAATTTGAGAATTTATTCTCTTTAAACTAATTATCCCGAAGGGCGCATCGCAAAGTATTATAAATTATACCAGTAATAATTAGAGCACAGGATTATTCTGTGATGCTATGAACAGCCCCCCTTTCCGCCTCAGGGTCCGAATAGGAGACAAGGAGGTGGAGATAGGGGGTGAGAGGGAGGAGGTCCTCTCCACCCTGGACGACCTGGAAGAGATCGTTGAGAAGGTATCAGAGGCCTTCAACGTCGGTGCTGACGGTCCGAGGCCCAAGCCTAGGAGGGAGGCAGCGGCACAGGCCCCCGACACGTACCCCAAGATACCCAGCACAAACCAATGCGGCGAGGCCGTGGTCTCCCTATTGTCGTCTGAGTGGGGGAAGACCCCAAGGACCATCTCCGAGCTGAGGGAGGCGATGGAGGCGAACGCCATATTCTTCCCCAAGACCACCCTCTCTGGCGTCCTAGTCTGGCTCGTGAAGAAGGGGGACCTGAGGCGGTGGAAGGACAAGAAGAGGGGCTACCTCTACGTCCTGAACAGGCCGGGGATGAGTGATGCCTAGGATAAGGCTCGGCATAAGGACCCCATTCGGGGAGATCGAGGTCAGCGGAGAGACCACCCTGGAGGTCCTTGAGGCCCTGGAGAGGCTCGACAACGCCTTCCTATCTGAGGTGAACGAAAGGGTCTCCGGCCTGATGGTGAAGCAGGCCGAGGACGACCTCAACGGAATCGTTGAGGTGGGGAGGGAGGGCCCCCTAATAGTGACCAAGAAGAGGGTCTCCCATTACGAGGCGATAGGCCTCATCCTATACGCCCTGAAGGACCACCAGGCGAGCTCCAGGGGGATAAGGAACAGGCTGATAGCCAGCGGAAAGAAGGTGACTGTCCCCGCGAGGCTCCACGAGATGAGGAAGAGGGGCCAAATATTCAAACCCGACGGGAAGGTCTCTGTCTACAAGCTCTCCACGAAGGGGCTGAGGTGGATGGAGGAGGAGGTCCTCCCCGGCCTGAAGAAGTAGGCTACCTCCTCTTCTCGTAGTCCTCGTAAAGCTCAGAGACTGTCATCAGGAGGGATAGGATAACCTGCCTGCTGTCGCACGTGTAGCCCCCGTCCCTGAAGGGGCTCCTCTGGATCAGGTTCTTCTCCAGGAGCTTCGCTATGGCCCTCTCCGTAGCCTTGGCGGTGATCGATATCTCGTCCGAGATCTCCTTCACCGTCAGGGTCTTCCCCGTCAGGAGGAGGTGGTAGAAGGTCATGAACTGGCTGGGGGCCCTCTGGAGGTTGAGAAGATTCTCAGTCCACTCCTTCATCTCTTCCAGCTTCTTCTCCGACATACGATCAGCCCTTAAACTCTTCCTTAAAGACTCTATAAATCTTCATTATTATATCATATGGGGTCAGGTTGGAGATGTAGCCGCCGGACTCTGCAGACACAAGCCCCTCGTCCTTCAGCTCCGCGAGCCTCGCCCTTACGGTGGAGCCCTTCTCTCCCAGGGCCTCCGCTATCTCAGAGGGCTTCAGGGGGGAGTCCTTGAAGGAGAGGTAGCATAGTATCTTGAAGGCCGAGGTCTCAAGGCCGAGGGCGTCCAGCTTCTCTTCCAGCATCGGCTACCTCTCCAGGTACTCCCTCAACAGGGGCACGAGGAGGGGTCCCAGCTTGTACTTGTATACGCCCCTTGATATTCGGTCGACGAGCCCCTTGTTGTATAGGTTGAAGAGGGCTATGTTGATGGCGTTCACGGACATCTGCAGCTTCTCGGAGAGGTCCTTGGAGGACATGGGCTCCCCCTGCTCCACCAGGGTTAGGAGGACCTGCCTCTGGCTCTCCGCCCTCCTAAGCCCCTCTAGCTCGTCGGACCCGACCATCGCCGTCCCCGGCTACTTCTTGAACCTGGCGTAAATGTCTGAGATTATCTCGGTGAAGGCTATCCTCGAGACGTAGGCCCCGTCCTCCATCTGGGAGACGTAACCTTTCTCAAGAAGAGCCCTCAGTGCGGGGCGCACAGTCCCCGCTGGGATACCCGTCTGGTCCGATATGTCGCTAGGTTGGCTAGCCCCCTTGAAGGCGAGGAAGGTCAGGACCTTGAACTGACTGGTCCCCGGCGAAAGGTCTTCCACCGCCCTTACCACGAGATCCTCCACGCTGACTCCCCCTACTTGGCCGCCCTCTCCAGCGCCTCGACCCTGTCCATCAGGTGGAGCAGTATGGCGGGGACGTTTGGGGCGTAGTTCCCTCGGCCCTCCCGATCGAGGAGTCCCTCCTCGTAGAGCTTGGCGAAAGCGGCCTTCACAGAGTTGTAGTTTGCACCCAGCTTCTCTGCCATCTCTCCCGGTCCCAGGCGGGGATTCCTCAAGAAAGTCCTAAAAATCGAGTCCCTCAGGGTGTACTCTTCAGTCATTTTCAATTATCCATTCGTCCCCATAGTTCTTATTAACGTTACTTTTGGTATAAAGAAGAAGTCCGAGGGTTAGTGGACGTAACCCGAGCGTTGTAATTTCTTTATTTATAAATAAAATGGCTTTTTTCCAAAATTATGCTCTGAACGATCAGAGGGTTTAAATATGCAGGAAAAAAAGTGTTGTATGGAAAAATTTCTATCTGGGTGGGACGTGGGTGCTTATCTCCAAGGACAGGGCGGAGCTATCCGAGGGCCTAGACGTTTCTCCACCCAACCCCAGCCTGTGCCTCTCCATAAGGGACCTCCTCTTGGAGGAGGTCTCCAAAGATGTGCTGGAAGAGTCCCCGGCGATCAAGGAGCTCGCGGGCCGAATGAGGAGGGAGCTGGACATCTACCCAATGACGAAGAGGGAGCCCTTCGGGTCGGTGGGCGGGGTGGACGCGGGCAGCCAGATAATGTCCCTTGCCTCCCGTAGGTACGGCGTGATCAGCGCCCTCGCATGCTCCTTCCCCGGGGGGAGGAGGCTCTTCCTGCCCCCAGAGTCCCTCTCGGCCCCCTACACTGTGCCCGGGAACAGGTTCAGGGGGACCGTGAACGTGAGGAGGGAGGCAAAGCTGTACGAGACAGCCCTCGGATTCGTAGAGACCTGCCCAGAGTTGGAGCTCCTCCTCGTGGACGGCCCCCTGGTCTTCAGCAACTGGTGGAACCTATCGGGGCTCAGGAGGGACAGGCAGAGGCTCATCGACGCCGTTAACGGGCTCCTAGAGGCATGCAGGGACGAGGGCGTCGTTGTGGCCGGGGTAGTGAAGCGCCCCTCCGCCCGTTACCTGATATACGCCCTGGGGATGAAGGAGGAGACGGACCTCTCAGACAGCTTCCTCCTCCTACAGGCGCTGAGGCCGGGGGAGAGGACGGACATATTCTCTCCGAGGGCCGCAATGAGGCAGGCCTCCAGGTCCAGGGCCTTCATAGACGCGATCGACTGCCCCATCTACTCCTTCTACGGGAGGCTCTCAAGGGAGTGGTCCATCCCCCCGATAAGGATAGACCTCCCCGCACACTTCCTGGGCCACCTCGACGACGTGGCCGACTACTGCTACGCATCGAGCTTCTGGGAAGGTATACCCCTGCCCATAGTGAGGGCTGACGAGGAGGTCAGGGTATCGAGGAGGTTCATGGGGGAGATATACTCGGAGATAGTGAGTCGAGTAGGGAGGAGGAGGGGAGAGGTCTCCCACCTGGCGCCTTATTGGGGTGAGGGGAAGTGGATGGGAGCCTGAAGGTAGGCCACACATACAGCCTCACAGGGGACTACCGCCTTGACGAGATCACCATACTACTGATGAGGGGGAGGGAGCTGGCGAAGGGGGAGCTGGTCTACTTGGAGCACCCGAAGAACGGGAGCCCCGTGGTCTACCAGGTGACGCGCGTCTACCCCCACAAGCGCGTCCGGGAATACGAGGAGGCGCTGCTCAAGGAGGGGAGGATAATAATGGACTTCGAGGACTCCTCCATCCACGCAGAGGCTTACCAGTGGGGATGGATAGACGAGGCGGGGAGCCTCAGGCCCCTGAGGTACCCGATGCCCCCCAACACACCGGTATACGCGGCGGACAGGGATGTCGTGGCCAGGTTCACCAAGCCAAACGGGGAGTGGAAGCTGTTCCTCGGCACAGACCCAAGCACGGACCTGGACGTAGAGCTGGGCCTGTACCCCCTCATAAGGCAGAGCTGCCTCATATGCGGGGCCGTGGGGACAGGGAAGACGACCACCGCAGTCTCCATGGTGGCTAGGGCTGCCGGCCAGAGCCCCCCAGTCCGGTTCTTCGTGGTTGACAAGGACGGGGAGTACTCCAGCCTGGTGGAGAGGCTTGGGGCCGAGAATGTCCTCAGGGTCCCCTGGATGAGGTTCTTCAAGCCCTCTGACGTCCCCTGGGAGGACTACATATCAGAGTTCGGGTGGCAGAAGACATGGTGGAACTCCAAGATCCTAGTGAAGGCCCTTAAGATCCTCTACGCCCAGGCGGCGATGGTGACCAAGGGGAACCTCGGGCAGGCCGTGGGCTACGTGGACCCCGACAGGCTTGGGTTCAACAAGAAGCCCGAGGAGTTCGAGAGCTACAGGCAGCAGGTTGTCAACGCGGTGAATGGGTCAAGGCTCATCCCGGAGGGGGACCTCGAACCCCTGGACCCGGTGGAGCTCCTCTCCGGGCGCAGGGTGGTCATAATGGACCTCAGCCAGGGAAGGGACACGTGGAGCCAGAAGCAGATCGTCGTCGCGCAGGTGCTGAGGAGGATATTCGGGGAGGCTCTGGACAACAGGAGGTTCGGCTGCATCATAGTCTTGGAGGAGGCGATGTACTACGCACCCCAGAGGGGGGTCTTCGAGATAGGTGAGAAGGAGAGCAGGGGGAAGCTCCTCGGGGTCATAAAGGAGGTGGCCACAAACGGGGGCAGGAACGGCGTCGGCCTCTGGATAGTGACTCAGCGCCTAGCCACCGTCGAGAAGACCGTTGTGACCCAGTGCGCCAACAACGTGATCTGCCACAGCCTGGAGGACCTGGACAAGCAGAGGCTCGCAGAGATCGTCGGCTCAGAGTTCGCAGAGCTTATAGGCGACCTCCCTCCTGGGGAGGCCATAGTCAAGGGGACCGCGCTGAGGTTCAGGTTCCCCATATGGGTGAGGGTGCTCCCTGAGGTGTACCCCGCCTCGGCAATCAGCACCCCCATGAGCAGGTTCATCCACATGGATATGGCCTCAAGGGAGGAGGTTCAGGCAGTTGCGGGAGACGACTGAGCAAGGTAGTCCATGCTCTGGTTAAGAGGGGCCATCGAGGCGGATCGAGGAGACACCCCGAACGCCAGACTGAAATAAATGATGACTAAGGAACGGCCGGTTTAAGTCTCAAGTTTTTACAGTATCTGCCTCTAATTTCCAAGCCCTGCGGCCTTAGGAACGGCTTAATAAAACATCGGACGCATATCAAGGGGAACCATGAGCAATAGACGCCTCTATCCAAAGCTCCCCTTGGTCGGCGTGGGCACCCTCATCAGGAAGGGGGACCGCTACCTGCTGGTGAAGAGGGCCGCCGAGCCAGACGCGGGGCTCTGGTCCATCCCCGGGGGCCTCGTCGAGGTTGGGGAGAGGGCGGAGGAGGCCGCGGTCAGGGAGGCCAGGGAGGAGACGGGGCTGGAGGTCGACGTCCTGGAGGTCGTGGGCGTAGTGGACAAGATAGTCAGGGACGAAGAGGGGAGGGTGAGGTACCACTTCGTGATAGTCGACTACCTCGCGGAGCCGAGGGGTGGAGAGATGCACCACGCAGACGACGCCCTCGACGCCCGCTGGGTCCACCCGAGGGAGTTCCACAACTACGAGCTCACCCCTACCTTGGTGGACCTATTCCGCAGGCTTAACCTCTTCCAGGACTTCTGAGAGGGCCTTACCAAGACGCTCAAATTTTTAAACCCTCCACGACATGGATGGTTAGGTGTAAGGTTTGGTCGGTTCGGCTTCGTTCAAGGGGAGGGACATCATCTCGATGAGGGACTTCACCAGGGAGGAGATAGACTTCATCCTCAGGAAGGCCGACGAGATGATCCCCCTGGAGGAGAAGGGTTCGGATCTCCTCAGGGGCAAGATCCTCGCCACCCTCTTCTTCGAGCCCAGCACCAGGACCCGCCTCAGCTTCGAGGCCTCCATGCTCAGGCTGGGCGGAGGCGTCACGGGCTTCGCAGAGCCCAAGGTCTCCTCGGTGGCCAAGGGGGAGACCCTTGAGGACACCATAAGGACGGTGGAGAACTACTGCAACGTCATAGCCATGAGGCACCCGGAGGAGGACTCCGCCGTTAGGGCCGCGAAGGTGGCGAGGGTGCCCATCCTTAACGGGGGCTCGGGCCCATGGGAGCACCCCACCCAGGCCCTCCTCGACCTCCACACGATAAAGACCGCGAAGGGGGGGATAGACGGACTCACCATCGGCCTCTGCGGCGACCTCCTATACGGGAGGACCACCCACAGCCTCATGGTGGCCCTAAGCAACTACGACGTTAAACTCCGCCTCGTCTCTCCCCCCCAGCTCAGGATGAGGGGGGACGTCCTGAGGGACACCAAGGGAAAGGTGGAGTACATCGAGACGCCCGACCTAGGGGAAGTGCTTCCCGACCTCGACGTGCTGTACGCCACTAGGGTGCAGAAGGAGAGGTTCAGCGACCTCTCCGAGTACGAGAGGGTGAAGGACGCCTACGCTATCGACTGCGAGACCCTGAAGAGGGGGAAAGGGGACCTGACATTGATGCACCCCCTGCCAAGGGTAACGGAGATAAGCACCGAAGTGGACCCCCTCCCCAACGCCTGGTACTTCAGGGAGGTTAAGCACGGGATATACACGAGGATGGCGCTCCTGGCGCTCGTGCTAGGGGCAGTCTAGCCCCCCGCATGCCTCTCGAAGAGCCCCCTCAGCCTACTCCACCTGCCGGCCTCACCAGGGGTCCTATCCGCTTCCACCGCGTCGTAGGCCTCTGGGATGCGGTACAGGTATATCTTGTGGCTCCCCTCATCATGGGGCTCGCCGTCGGGCCATGTCCTCCATCCGTGGACGGGAAAGTCGTGGCTCACTATCCTCGCGCCCTCCGATAGCTCCTTCTCTAACTTGGGCTTCAGCTTCGTGTTCCCCGATGTCGTGAGGTAGAGGGTTATGACGGTCGCCTGCGAGAGGTCGGCCAGGAAGAAGTTCTTGTTGAAGACCCTTATCCTGTCCTCGAGCCCCACGCTGCGCACCTTGCTCTCGACCGACTCGCACATGGTCTTGTTGAGGTCGTAGCCCACGGCCCTGGAGACGTTGAAATCCTGGACGGCGTGGAACAGGATGCGCCCGTCCCCGCACCCCAAGTCGTAGACGACGTCATCTGGCCCGGCCTTGGCCAGCTCGAGCATCCGCTTCACAACGTTCACGGGGGAGGGGACGTATGGAGCCACGCTCTGGGGGACCTCCCCCCACCCCAGGCTGTGGTGCCAGCCGCTTATCCGGCTCTCTTCGTCGCTCCTCCTGAGATCGTCTTCGGGCATGTCCAACAGATAAAAAATCCACATTCGTGCCTAATACGTCTTTACGATGCTGCGCAACCCTCTTTAATCCAGAGGCGCTGGTTAAACACGGTTTCGGCTATGGACCTCAAACTGGTGGACCTCAAGACCCCAGAGGGGTGCAACCTGATCCTGGGGCAGAGCCACTTCATAAAGACGGTGGAGGACGTATACGAGGCGATGGCCTCCTCGGCCCCCGGAGTCAAGTTCGGCCTCGCCTTCTGCGAGTCCTCGGGGGAGCGCCTCGTAAGGGTGGACGGGAACGACGACGAGCTCAAGCAGGTAGCCGCGGAGAACGCCATGAACCTTGGCTGCGGCCACAGCTTCATCGTCCTCATGAGGGAGGCCTACCCGATAAACGTGCTCACCCAGCTCAAGGCGGTGCCCGAGGTCTGCACCGTGTTCGCCGCCACCGCGAACCCCATCCAGGTGGTTGTAGCCGAGACGGAGACGGGGAGGGGCCTCCTCGGGGTCATCGACGGGGGGAAGCCAAGGGGCGTAGAGGACGAGGAGGGGGTCAGGTGGAGGAAGGAGCTGCTCAGGAAGATAGGCTACAAGACCTAGCCCCTCCTCATAATAGGTAGCTTGTTATAGTAAAACCCAGGACACTTCTTTCGCAGGCTACTTGAGCAGGCGGCGGAGGGCGTCCGGGATATCGTCGATATCCATGTCGCCGCTGATCTTACGCACCTTCCCCATCCCCCTGTAGCGCTCCAGCAGTGGCTTAGTCTTCTCCCTGTAGACCTCTAGGCGGCGGCGGACTATCTCCTCCCTGTCGTCGCTCCTCTGGACCAGCCTCGAGCCGCAGTAGTCGCAGACCCCCTGCCTCTCGGGGGGGTTGTCCTCTAGGTGGTATACGGCGCCGCAGACAGGGCAGCTCCTCCTCTTGCTTAGGCGGTTTATGATGGTCTCGTCGTCCACATCGACGTAGATCACATAATCAAGCGAGGCGCCCTCCTCCTCTAGGATTCGGTCTAGGGCCTCAGCCTGGGAAAGGCTCCTGGGGTATCCGTCTAGGACGAATCCCCTATCTGTGTCGGGCCTGCTTAGGCGCTCCTCGACGACGCTGTTCACTATCCTGTCGGGCACGAGCTCGCCGCGTTCCATGTACTCCTCGGCTATGATGCCCTCCTCTGTGCCCTTGGCGGCTGCCTCTCTGAGCATGTCTCCTGTCGTGATCACTGGTACGCCGTACATGTCGCTTATTATTCGGGCCCTAGTCCCCTTGCCCGAGCCGGGAGGCCCGAGGATCACTACCCTCGTCTCTCTCACCGCCCCACGAATCTGCTGGGATGGTGCCAGCGGCCATTATAACATTTTTGATACCGTTACGCATAGATACCCTTAGGGGTGATCGATCGGGGATGGAGACGTACAGGCCCTTCACGTTTATGGGGCTCCTCCTGATAGTCGTGGGGCTCATACTCGTCGCCCTTCCCTTCATAGCCCGCCACATGCCCAGCCTTGAGAGGCTTCCATGGATAATAGTCTGGGTCTACAGGAGGGACGGCTTCTACTTCGTCACCTCCCCCCTCCTCATCATCATATCCATCGTCTCCCTCATCCTGAGCTACCTCAACAGGCCCGGATGAAGGGAGGATTAAAATTTCAACCGACGACGTTTAGGGTGGATGGCTTTGGAGACCCTGCCGGTGAGCTTCTACGAGAGGGACCCCGCTGAGGTCGCGAGGGGCCTCCTGGGGAAAAGGCTGGTCCTCAAGACGGGCGACGCCACCCTGGAGGGGATCATCGTGGAGACTGAGGCGTACTACGGCTCAGAGGACCCCGCATCAAGGGCATACCACGGAAAGAAGAACTACAACGAGGCAATGTGGGGGGAGCCCGGCCGGGTCTTCATCTACAACGTCCACAAGCACTGGATGTTCAACGTTGTGGCCCACGAGCCCGGAGGGGTAGGCGGGGTACTGATAAGGGCGGTGGAGCCAGTGGAAGGCATCGAGGCGATGATGAAGAACAGGCCGGTTGGCAAACTTAGGGACCTCACAAGCGGCCCGGGAAAGCTCACGGAGGCATGGGGCATCGACAAGGGGCTCCTAGGCGCGGACGTGACGGACGAGGGCAGCGAGGTATTCATAGCCGAGGGCGGGGAGGAGTTCGATGTGGGGGCCTCAAGGAGGATAGGCGTAAGGCGGGACCTTGAAAGGGACCTGAGATTCTACATCGAGGGAAACGAGTTCGTCTCAAGGTGAGGAGCCACCCTTCAGGGGGTTTTCACCATTTAAATAGGGTTCAGACGAGTTGATTCTGGGTCGGATCTAGAGGGCGGAGGCATCTCGATGAGGAGACAAGGGAAAAACAACTCGATAACAGACGTCCCGGGCGTGGAGGTAGGAAACTACACCGATCCGGGCATCCTTTCGGGCCTGACGGTTGTACTTGCCGAGGAGGGAACTGTCGGTGGCGTCGACGTGAGGGGAGGCTCCCCGGGGACAAGGGAGACTGACCTGCTCTCGCCCCTGAACAGGATCGAGAGGGTCGACGCCGTCGCCCTCTGCGGGAACAGCGCCTACGGCCTCAACGCCGTTGGAGGAGCGATGCGCTTCCTAGAGGAGCGGGGCCGGGGCCATCTCGTGGGGGAGGGCCGGGTAGTCCCCATGGTCCCAGCCGCCGTCCTCTACGACCTGGGCAGGGGGGAGAGGTACGGGCACCTATCAGAGGAAAACGGCTACAAAGCGTGCGAGGAGGCTTCGAAGGGGCCCGTCCCCATGGGAAATATCGGGGCCGGGACTGGCGCAGTGTCCGGGAGCCTCAAGGGAGGACTTGGAACTGCGAGCGAGGTCTTGGAGAACGGCTTCACCGTTGGGGCAGTGGTGGCCGTGAACTCAAGCGGGAGCGCGGTGAATCAGGAGACCGGAGGCTTCTACGCCCGCCACCTGGAGCTGGGCGGGGAGTTCTGCGGCCTGCGCTCAGACATACCCCTGGGGCCCCCCTCTTACAGGGGCTTCGAGGGCAATGCGGGGCATCACACGACGATAGGAGCCGTCGCCACGGACGCGCTCCTCACAAAGGCCCAGGCCGCCAAGGTCGCCCAGATGGCACAAGACGGCATCGCGAGGGCCATCTACCCAGCCCACACCATGTTCGACGGAGACGCCGTATTCGTGCTCGCCACCGGAGAGAGGGAGCTGCCCAGAGAAGGTTCTAGGCCCGGCAGGGGCGAGGCGGAGGCCCTGAGCCTGATCGGCGCATCAGCAGCAGACGCCTTCGCTAGGGCCATAATCCACGCCCTTCTGGAGGCGGAGACCGTGGGGCGATACACCTGCTACCGGGATAAGTATCTGGAAGCCTTTAGGGACGATACCTCGGAGTGAAGCCGATCAGAAGCTCTCGATTAATTTCTTAAAACCTAGTTTATGACCACTGTGTCTAGGTCGAAGTACCTCTTAGCCAAGAATCTGATCTTCTTTATGTTCTGACCGTTCTTCCCGATGGCTATCCCCTTGTCCTTGTTCTCGACGTTCACCATCGCGATCCGCCCGCCGTCGACGCGGTCGACGAGCCTTATGTCCTTCACCTTCGCCGGCTTCAGGGCGTTCCTGATGAACCCCTCGGCGTCGTCGATGTACTCGAAGACCTCCACCTGCTTGTTCGTCATCCTGCGGAAGCGTTTTATCTTCTCCCCGCCCCGGCCGACTGCGAGGCCGACCTCCCCCTTCTTTACGGCGAATATTATGGTGTCCTCTTCCTCGTCCACTATGCAGTCTACCACCGTCGCCCCTGTCATGTTCTCTAGGAGCGCCATGTACTTCATCTCGTTCTCCGTGATCTTGATGTTGCTGAGCATCCTAACCCTTCACCAAACTGAGTATCTTCGAGTCACCCGGCTCATTTATAACGATCGCTGACACCGGAAAAGGCTTGCCACAGAGCACGCCCAGGTCTAGGCTGTCCTTGGGGTGCTCCAGGACGGGTATCTCAGCCAGCCTCCCTAGGTTCGTGATCGACTCCCGGGTCTCCTCCGTGCAGTTGGAGGAGATTATGGCCATCTTCGCCCTTCCCCTCCTCATCTCCCTAGCAGCCATCTTCGACCCCAGGTGGACCCTGCCGGTGGAGACGGCGAGCCTCAGCTCCTGATCCACGCTACTCACCCTTGTTCCCCCCCATAGTCATGAACAGCTCCACGCTTCCAGTGCCCAGTGGCATCGACTGCCCGACAATGATGTTCTCTATCACGCCTTTAAGCGGATCGGTCTCCCCCTTTATCGCGGCGGCGACTAGGTGCTGGATGGTGAGCTCGAAGGCTGCCCTGGCAAGGACGCTGTTCTTCTCCCCGCTGATGCCGTGGCGCCCTATCTGCTGCACCTCCCCAGTGTTCGTCATTATGTCTGCGACGAGCATGACGTGCCTCACGTCCACGTCGAGGCCCTGCTCGTCAAGGACTGCTCGGGCCTCCTTCACAAGGGCGTTCCTGGCTGCCTCGATCCCTAGGATCTCGGATATCTCGTGGATGTCGTTGGTCGTCGTCCTCGCGGGGTCGACCCCGTCGATCTTTAGGACCCCCTCCAGGTTGGAGCCGTCAGTCCTGATGATCCACTCCCCGTTCTCATATATTGTGAGGACCCTCTTAATCTCAGGGATTCCCTTTATCCATGCACCCCCTATAGTCTCGGTTAGGGCCTCGGGGTCGCCTCCCTTGTCCTCTGAGAAGGGCACCTCGTAGGTTGTCTTGTTCCTCTTCTCGTATTTAGTGGGGAAGGCCCTGTCGACCTCGTCGAACTCGACCCCCAGGGCCTCCATCCTGTCCGTGTCCAGGACGACCCTGACGACCTCCTTCTTGTAGTCGACGTTCACAGACTGCACCACGTCGTCGATGACGGTGTGGGTGAGCTGGAGGGCCACCTCCCTCGCCTTCTTCTCGCTGCGCCTGTGCTTTGGGGCGAGGCAGATGGTCATCACAGGCGTCGAGGGGGTCCGTCGGGCGTCGACTATCTCTATGAGCCTAGGGAGGCCGAGGGTGACGTTCAGCTCAGCCACCCCTGCGTAGTGGAATGTCCTAAGGGTCATCTGGGTGCCCGGCTCCCCTATGGACTGGGCCGCGACTATCCCCACCGCCTCTCCGGGCTCCACGAGGCTCTGGTCGTAGTCCCTCATGACCGTCTCTATGACCCTTTCCACCCCCTCCTTGGTGAGGCCCGACTTGGGGAGCCTGCTCCTGAGCTCTGAGACGAGGCTGGGGGGAAGCTGCTCCTTAACCTCGGCCACCCTCTCCTCTATCATGTTCTTGGTGGCTGCCCTTCCCCTAGAAACGCCGATCCTCGTCCTGTCGATCAGAAGCTGGACGTTGACCGCCTCCCCGTGATCGCTCTTAGCCGGGTCCACCCCGTCCTCCCCGTACTGGAACTGGATAACGTCGCCGACGCTGTTCCTGACCGTCCCGTCGTATTCCACCCTGAGGTGTTCCAGGGCGTTTATGAGGCGGCGCTGCATGTAGCCGCTCTGCTGGGTGCGGACGGCTGTGTCGACGAGGCCCTCCCTCCCGCCCATGGCGTGGAAGAAGAACTCTATGGGGTTCAGCCCGTCCCTGTAGCAGTTGTAGACGAAGCCCCTGGCCTCGGGGGTGGAGTCGTTCTCCTTGAAGTGGGGGAGCGTCCTGTTCTCGTAGCCCCTCATTATCCGTTTGCCACGGATGCTCTGCTGCCCCACGCTCCCCATCATCTGGCCTATGTTGAGGCTCGAGCCCCTGGCCCCGCTCCTGGTCATTATAATGCCGGAGTTTTCCATCCCTAGGCCCCCCTCTACGGTCTCCCCCGCTTTGTCCCTGGCCTTGGCGAGCTCGTTCATCACCTGTATCTCGAAGGTCTCCTCGAGGCTCCTCCCGGGGAGCCTCTCGAGGTCGCCGTTGTTGTAGTCCTCTATGAGCTTCTCAACGTTCCTCTCCATGGTCTTCATGACCCGTGTTATGCCGGTCTTCTCCTTCTCCCCTATGCTCAGCTCGTCCATGGAGTAGGTGAAGCCCCTAAGGGTGAGGAACCCGTTTATGAGCCTGGTGACGGAGTTGAGGAAGTCGTGGCCCGCATCCGTACCGTAGTCCTTTATTATTCGGTGGAATATGGTCCCTGCCCTCTCCGCCCCTATGCTGTTCTTGTCTATGACGCCCGTCTTCAGCCTACCGTCCTGGATCATGACGTATGCGTCGAACTGGCATGCCTCCTCGTCGCACCTTGGGCAGTGCCTACAGACGTTGGCCCTTGTTACGAAGTTGAAGTCCCTGGGAAGGAAGAGGCTGAATATGTCCTTCCCGGACCAGAGGGGCTCCGGCTTCTCTACCGTAGGCTCCGGGAGGGGGCCGGCGTAGTCTGTGGCAGAAAGCAGCTTCCCCACGTCGTTGGAGGTCAGCATCGTCTCGGACCTGGTGAGGAGGTAGGCACCTGTGATGAAGTCCTTCGTCGCCCCGATGATGGGGGCGCCGTACCTCGGCGAGAGGATCTGGTCCTGAACCTGCATCAGCAGCCTGGCCTCGGTCTGGGCCTCCTTGCTCTGAGGGATGTGGAGGTTCATCTCGTCCCCGTCGAAGTCCGCGTTGTATGGGGGGCAGACTGCCAGGTGCATCCTGAAGGTCCTGTAGGGGAGCACCCTGACCCTGTGGGCCATTATACTCATCCTGTGGAGGCTCGGCTGCCTGTTGAACAGCGCTATGTCCCCGTCCTTCAGGTGCCTCTCCACGATGAACCCTGGCTCCAGGCCGTCGGCTATACCCGACCTGTCCTGGACGAACTCCAGCCTTATCCTCTTCTGGTCTGGGCGGATGACGTAAAGGGCCCCGGGGTGCCTGTATGGGCCGTTGACGACGAGCCTCTTCATCTCCTCAAGGTTCCTCTCGTTCACCACGTCAGGGACAGTGAGGCGGATGGCTATGTGGATGGGGACCCCCACCTCGTTTATGTCAAGGTTGGGGTCCGGCGAGATTACGGTCCTGGCGGAGTAGTCCACCCTCTTACCCGAGAGGTTTCCCCTGAACCTCCCCTCCTTCCCCTTCAGCCTCTGCGCCAGACTCTTGAGGGTCCTCCCGCTCCTGTGACGGGCCGGTGGGATGCCGGACACCTCGTTGTTGAAGTATGTCGTGACGTGGTACTGGAGGAGCTCAGAGAGGTCCTCTATGATCAGGGTGGGGGCACCCGCGTCGATGTTCTCCCTGAGCCTCTGGTTGATCCTTATTATGTCGACGAGCTTGTGGGTTAGGTCGTCCTCGGCCCTGATCCCCGACTCCAGGATGATGCTGGGCCTCACGTCGACGGGGGGGACAGGCAGCACCTGCAGTATCATCCACTCGGGCCTGGCCACCCTCGGCTCGAATCCCAGCAGCTCAAGGTCCTCGTCTGGGATCCTCTCAAACCACTCCCTGATCATGTTGGGGGTGAGGCGGCGGGTCACCTCCTCGCTTATTTCCTCCTCCTCGAGCTCCTCCTCCTCGACCTCGTAGAAGCTGGTGGGCTTCGAGAACTTTATGTTGGACTGGACCATCCCGCAGTGGGGGCACTCCCTGTGCCTCTTGTACTTCTTTGCCTGCTTGAGGATCTCGTTTATTGTGTCCTCGTTCACCTTACCGAAGAGCCTCTTTTCATCCTCCATCGCCTTCCTGAATCCGTCTATCTCCTCCTCGGTAAGGAGGACCCTGCCGCAGCTCCTGCATGTCGCCGAGAGGAGCCTGTAGATGTGCTTGGCGAACTCAACGTGGACGACGGGCACCGCCAGCTCTATGTGGCCGTAGTGGCCCGGGCAGTTGATCGCGATGTTTCCGCAAGTGTGGCAGCGCTGGCGGGGCTCGAGTATCCCTAACCTCTGGTCCATGAGGCCCCCCGCTATGGGGGCCCCGTCCTCGTCGTATGTGTCGCTCGTCTGGATCTCCACGACCGAGAGCCTCCTTATCTCGTCCGGGGGCAGTATGCCGAAGGTTATAGAGTCGATTACCTTGGACATCCCTCAGACCTCCTTTGTCAGCTCCAGTGTCGGGGAGAGGCACATGCTCTGCATCTCCTGGAGGAGAAGCTTGAAGGCGTACGAGACCGTGACGGGCTCCACCTCCCCCTTCCCCTCGCATATGGGGCAGACGTACTTCCTCTGCCTTATGTCGTAGTATGCCTGCTTCCCGCACCTCTCGCAGACGTAGATGGTGTAGGCGTCCGACTCCTCAAGCAGCCTGTCCTTCAGTAGCATGGCCGCACCGTGGCCTACGAGGCAGTCCCTCTCCATCTCGCCGAAACGGAGGCCACCTCCCCGAGCCCTCCCCTCGGTTGGCTGGCGGGTGAGCATCTGGACCTGGCCCCTGGCCCTCGCGTGTATCTTGTCGACGACCATGTGGTGGAGCTTCTGGTAGAAGGCGACCCCCACGAATACATCTGTCTCGAACCTGTGGCCGGTCTGGCCGTCGTACTTGAGCTCCCTACCGCTGGGCTGGAAACCGAACCTCT
>CAYGAH010000231.1:0-2894 GCA_964347685.1 uncultured Candidatus Bathyarchaeia archaeon
AAGCCCACCTCGTCCGGCCTCTCCCTGTCGTCCCTCGGGGAGGTCTTCTTCAACAGGAATCTCCTCACGATATCGAGCGCCACATTCGCAGAGTTCGTCATGAGCACTGGGGTCATCTACACTGTCTTCCCCCTGTACGCGGACGAGCAGCTCAGTTTTTCCCTCACCAGCATTGGTCTGATCATGGGGGCCAGGTCCATTGGGTTCGTCTTGTCCTTGCTCACCATGGGCTCCGTATCAGACAGGATCGGCAGGCGACCAGTGCTTCTGTTCGGCCTCGCGAGCACCGCGATCCTCATGTCCGCCTTGAGCTTCGCCACCTCCTTCCTCTCGATAGCCGGGGTGATCCTCCTCATAGGTGTCACCACGGGGGCTATATGGATCGTCTGCCCCATCCTCGCGGCCGAGGCCGTCTCGCCCTCAAACAGGGGCGCCGCAATAGGGACCTACAGGACCTTCTTCGACCTGGGCTCTATCCTGGGGCCCATAATAATGACCGGTGTGATGGGTTTGTACGGGGTGACGGCCTGCTTCTATTTAGCCGCTGGCCTCCTGCTGGTGAATCTAGTACCAAGCCTAGGGATACGCGAGTCTCGTCGAGAACTAGATTAGCGCATGGGCTTCTTTAACTTCCCCAGCACGAGGAGCCTCAGGGGGACTCCGTTGACCGCGTTCACCTTGTACCTTACCCCGGGGATGTCGCCCATGGACCTCGCCCTGGGGCCGCCTATGCCCTCTATCATCACCTCGTCGTGCTCGTCAACGTAGTTCAGGGCCCCGTCCCCGGGGAGGAAGGCCGTCACCAGCCTACCGTTCTTTATGAGCTGCACCCTCACGCACTTCCGTATCGCCGAGTTGGGCTGCTTCGACTCCACCCCCACCTTCTGAAGCACTATGCCCCTGCCCATGGGGGCGCCCTCGAGCAGGCCCTTCTTGTCGCTTCGGCGCTTTAGCCTGAGCACGTAGTCCTTGCTCTTGAGCCTCATCTTGTTTCTGACGTTTTTGAGTCTACGGCCCGCGAACATCCCGTTAGGCATTCGATTCTCCGCTATGCAGAGACGCCTATGAAGTTTAAACTTTACGCAAATGGCTATAGGAATAAGGAGAATGTGGATTTGGAAGTATCGTGAGATATTGAATGAAGCTTCAACCATCCTTCACCCATGAGGCTAACCTTTTTATCTTCCATACTATTTTCTGTTGTAGGAGATTCCAAGAATGAGTGGAAAAGAGAAACCACACATCAACCTGATCATCATAGGTCACGTAGATCACGGCAAGAGCACGGGCATAGGCCACCTTTTCTACGACGCAGGAGCAGTCAGCGAGAAGCAGATAAAGGACTTCGAGGCTGAGGCCAAGGCGCTGGGCAAGGAGTCCTTCAAGTACGCATGGGTACTAGACAAGCTCAAGGAGGAGAGGGAGAGGGGGCTGACAATCGACCTGGCCTTCTACAAGCTGGAGACCCCCAGCCACTTCTTCACGGTCATAGACGCCCCGGGCCACAGGGACTTCGTCAAGAACATGGTCACAGGCGCCAGCCAGGCGGACGGGGCCATCCTCTTCATCTCCGCCAAGAGGGGCGAGTACGAGGCAGGGATAAACCCCGGCGGCCAGACCAGGGAGCACGCCTTCCTGGCCAAGACCCTCGGCGTAGACCAGATGGTTGTCGCAGTCAACAAGATGGACGACCCCACTGTGAACTGGAGCCAGCAGAGGTACGAGGAGGTCAAGGACGGGGTCACACGCCTGCTGAAGATGGTGGGGTACGACGTTGGCAAGATCCACTTCATCCCCACCAGCGGATGGACCGGGGACAACCTCGTAAAGGAGAGCGAACACATGCCGTGGTACAAGGGCCCCACGCTATTCGAGGCTCTGGACGAGTTCACAGTCCCGCCGAAGCCCATCGAAAAGCCCCTGAGGATCCCGGTGCAGGAGGTCTACTCCATAAGGGGAGTCGGGACGGTGCCCGTCGGGAAGGTCGAGACTGGCGTCCTGAAGGTGGACGACAAGATAGTCTTCGAGCCAAGCGGCGAGAGCGGCGACGTTAAGAGTATCGAGACCCACTACACCAAGATGCCCCAGGCCGAGCCGGGCGACAACATAGGATTCAACGTTAAGGGCGTTCCGAGGGAGAAGATAAAGCGAGGGGACGTGGCGGGGCACCCGAAGGACCCGCCCAGGGTGGCGAAGGCCTTCAATGGGAGGATATTCGTCATCCACCACCCAACGGCCATAGCCATGGGCTACACGCCGGTGCTGCACATCCACACCGCCCAGGTAGCGGTCCGGTTCGACAAGCTCGTCTCAAAGATCGACCCCCGGAGCGGCCAGGTCGTGGAGCAGAACCCCAGTTACCTGAGGACAGGGGACGCGGCCGTGGTGAGGTTCGTCCCCCTCCACTCCGTGGCCATGGAGGTCTACAAGGACTTCCCGCAGCTGGGCCGTTTCGCCCTCAGGGACATGGGGACAACCATCGGAGCGGGCGTGGTCCTGGAGATCGAGGGTTAGCCCCTCGGCCCTCACGTGTGCGGAAGACTTAAGTTACAGGGGTAACGACAAGACGGGGGTACGTACATGGCCAAGCGTGCGAGGATAAAGCTGACGAGCACAGACACAGAGAAGCTGAACTCTGTCTGCGAAGAGATCAAGGAGATAGCCAAGAAGACGGGAGTAAAGCTAGTCGGCCCCATACCCTTACCCACGAAGAAGCTTGTCGTCCCCACGAGGAGGACGCCTTGCGGGGACGGCAGCAACACGTGGGACAGGTTCGAGATGAGGGTGCACAAGAGGCTGATAGAGATAGACGCACGCGAGAGGGTCATGAGGAGCATAATGAGGATAAGGGTCCCCAACGAAGTCTACATAGAGATGGAGATCCACTAGGTCCC
>CAYGAH010000232.1:0-7640 GCA_964347685.1 uncultured Candidatus Bathyarchaeia archaeon
CCGTCCTGAGGCCCCTCTTCCCCGACATATACTGGGAGCCCGAGAGCATCGAGGCTCTGATGGGCTACGCTAGGCCGATTGGATACGCCTGCCTCCTGGCGGTCGTCGCTTTGATCGTGGTGGGTTTCATCACAGAGCGTAGGGGCCTGTCGTCCCTTGGCTCCCTCGCCTTCTTCCTCCCCTCCTTCGGGTACTTCGCCGCCTCCATGTTCTTCCTCACGGGAATAGGCATAGTCAGGGTGATATGGCTCCCCTTCTGGGACACCAACCCAACCCTGCTCAAGCTGGGAGGAATCGCCTACCTGCCCCTCTGGGCTGTGAGTTCCCTGCTCGGCCTCCTCCTCGGCTCCCCTTCGGCTTACATAGCCAGCAGGATGCTCGCCTACGTCGTCGTGGGCGCAGGCCTCTCAGTGTTCTGCGCGGGCACCTTCACATGGCTCCACGGAAGGCTGGAGGGGGGGGTCTTCGACTTCTGGGTATACAGGTACTCTAGGCACCCCCAGTACCTCGGCTTCATCGTCTGGAGCTACGGGGTGATGCTCCTCACACACCTCGAACCTTACCCCTTCGGTGGGTACCAGCCAGAGCCCAGCCTACCCTGGCTGATCTCGGCGTTACTCATCATTTGTGTGGCCCTATCAGAGGAGAACTCGATGATGAGGGAGGCAGGTGAGGGCTACACGGATTACAGGAGGAGAGCATCCTTCATGCTCCCCCTCCCCGAGCCCTTGTCGAGGCTCCTGACGGCTCCCAACCGGCTCCTCCTGAAAAAAGACTTACCCGAAAGCGGGAGGGAGGTCCTCTACACCTTCCTGATATACTCCATTATCTTGGTGCTTCTGTCAGCGACGATGCTCGCTCTTGACTGGGTTTTATAGTACGTTTGCATCGCACATCCCTTTGCCTTCGTCCACAGAGCCGCTCACGTGAGGTGTCGGGTCGGAAGAACTCAGGGGATCAAAAAATGGGTTTTATCTCCTGATGCGCGTCTCATAGGTCACCTCATCCTCTTCGCCAGAATAAAGCCTGCTGCGGCCGCGACAGCTACCGCGACCCCCGCGACAGGGATCATGAGCTGGGGGTTCAGCAGCGGATTCGCCTCTTCCTTTACCTCGAATGTGACCTGGTCCAGGTTCTCTATGTCGTCGAATGCCCAGACGACCCTCCCGGGCTCCTTCAGAATGGGCTCTGTGGTAGCCGGAGGAACTGTGATCTCGACGTACTCCCCGTCTTCGGAACCCCCCTCCAGGGTCAGGTTGAAGCCGGGCTGGGATACCTCTGCCGAAGCTTCCTGGAGGACCTCAAGGAGCGACACCGTCGTGGGCGGCCTCAACACGAGGCCCTCTATGGCGAAGTCCAGGGCATGGGACCCGTCTTCGAACGAGTAATCGAGGGTAGTGCTGAGGTCGACGACGCTCGCCTCGGTGGGTAGTAGGAAGTCTTCCACCATCCTGGCCGTGTCAGGGTCCATGTCGGACTCCCGCAGGGCCTCCTCCAGGAAGAGGTTCTTGATGGCGTTGACCTGCCTGTCCAGGTCCCCCTCCAAGGCGCCTTCGAAGGCGACTGTGAGGGCAAGCTCCTCATTGTCGAACGTTGCGTGGACATCGAAGGACCTGATCTTGGTTAGCTTCAACTCCTCTAGGTCGATCCCCTGCTCGATCTGCGGTATATCTTCCAAGGGCAGGGAAAAGTCGTCAAAGAGGGCCATTATGCCTTTTTCTAGATCGCCGACCATGCTGGCTGTCAATGTTAGGGTGGCCGAGAATGGGCCCATCTCGCTTTCAACGAGTGTCAGATCCCTTATAGTCAGGTTGCCCTCCGTAAATTCGCCCACTTGGGAGACGAGCTGGGCCTTGAGCAGGGGGAAGGCCTCGACGAACTGTTCTATGGTCTCCTTTGGATAAAGGGTGTACCAGACCTCGACGGTCATTTCGAGGTCCAACGTGGTCTCTGAGGTGCCCTCATCGGTCGTGGACTCTATCCTTCCGTCTACCCCTATGAAACCGGGAAGGTTGAATAGGATGGACGCCTCGGAACTCGTCTCCTCCCCGTGTACGGATACGTCCAGGTCGAGGTCAGAGAGCATCTCGGCCAGCTCCGGGCCGATCTTGACCACTAGGCTGCCCTCGCAGTCCGTCAGGTTAGCGCCCGCTGGGCTGTTCGTCATCTCGAAGGCTGCGTCGTAGAAGGGGGGAGGTGTCTCCCACGGTTCTTGGCCCCACTCGAATCCGCCGACTATCCTCACGCCTATGCTCTCGTCCGGGTACACCGTGAAGGTCATGCCCCCCTCAAGTCGACCATCCTGGGGCTGGTCCACAGGGGCTCGGACGAGGGGCGTCAGGAAGGCGAAGAGCCCCAGGACCAGCGCGGTCAGCGCTATTTTCGACATTTTTTCAAGCGAGGACACTCCTCTTCTCCCCCTCGCGAAGAATCGGGAGAGCCTGGGTATCCTATTCCTGGACCCTGAGACAGAAAGACAACCCATTTCTCAACAGCCCACATAATTCGTCTTGAAGAAGGATGAGGCTCCCAGGGGTTTTAAATTTAATTAACTTGAAACCTGTAACACCCCGCCATGTATTCCCGGAATCGGCGGTTGGTGAGACCCCAGACCCTCGAAAATACTTCGGGCAAACGCAAAGTTTTGGGCGAAATTAGAGCCCATTGGATCGAAGTTTGTATTGGCACTTTAAAGGTTGAGTTTTGATTGGTCGATAACTGTAGGAACCGGCAGATTAGGTCTATTTGGAGCTCTTCTTGCTCTTGGTGTTTTTCTTCGGTTTTTTTGCCTTCGACGTTTTCTTCTTCGATGAGCCTCCTCTCGTCTTCTTCGATGAGCCCTTCTTGCCGCCCTTGGTCTCCTTCTCCTCGTGCACCATCCTGATGTGCTGCTTCATCCCCTGCTCCGTGTTGAAGGCCCTTCCGCAGACGGGGCAGGGGAAGGTGACAGCGACGAGCTCCACGTCCTTCCCCAAGAGGTCCTTCCTGAACTGATGCATTAGGCGCTCCCCCTCCTCGTAGCCCATGTTCTTGCCCGTCTTGACGGTGACGCCTATGGTGAGGTTGAAGGAGCGGAACTGCTCCCCGTCCCTCACCAGGCCCACGTCGCTCACCACGCCCTTGAACTTAAGGTCCTCTTGCTCCACCGCGTTCACCGTTCGACTCTATGTCCTCTGCTTTATCACAGTCTTCAATGGGGGAATACGTTTAAAAATTATGTCCTTTCCGAATGACGATTCAGTTTTTTTAGAACTGTCGTGAAAAAAGTATTAAGAGTAAATTTATTTAAAATATACCAAGAAATCATATTTTGCTGCCTGATGAAGGCAACAATACGCAACATTCAATACAAGGAATAGAATTTGGGTCCTCTTGGGCTAACGCCCGTACCTCCCGTACCTCTCCACGGCCCTCCCCACGGCGTTGAAGCTTGCCAGGGGAGTGTCCTGGTACAGGGTGCAGCCGGGACCCAAGATGAAGCCCCCTCCCTCCCCCGCTGCCTCTATGGCGCCCCTGACCTGCTCCTCGACCTGCTCTGGGGTCCCCCTCCTCATGGTCTCCCTCCTGTCAAGGCCGCCGACGACGCAGAAGTCTCCCCCGTAGACCTCCTTGCCCCTCCCTATGGGGGTGAATTCGTGGCTGTCCCAGTTTATTGCTGTCACGGGGTACCTCCTGAACCAGCCCCCCTCCATCAGGCCCCTCTCCTGGGGGTTCCCCTGGGGGGTGCTGCACACGTGCATCAGCTTTATTGGGCAGTCCACCGCCTCTAGGACCCTCCTGTCGTATCCATAGGCGTAATCCTCGAGCTGCTCTACGGTGAGTTCCCTCCATATCCTCCCCCCTCCCCCGATGCCGAAGAATATGCCCGATGCGCCCTCCGCGACGCACTCCCTCGCGAAGTCTATGCATGTCTGGGTGATGGTCTCCAGCCCCTCCCCGAGAGCGTCTGGGTTCTCTCCCATATCCTCCAGGACCCGTTCCGGGGTGCCAACGCCATTCATCGCTTGGATTATGGGGCTGGGGATTGTGTAGATGAAGGGCATCCTCCTGAGGTCCCTGGCCAGGACCTCGACGGTCCTCAGGTGCTCCCTAAGCTCCCTCCTCGGGTCTAGGACCCAGAGCCTCCCCCAGTCCACGGGTTCCTTCACCGCCACCTCCACCGTCTCCTCGTGCTCGTCGTTGTCCGTGAAACTGAACCTGGAGCCCCATGCCATGGCCATGTACCTGTAGAATGGGGTCACCTTGAGGAGGTCCATGTTGTGGTCAAGCTCCCTGAGGAGGGCCATGTGGGCTCGGGCGTTCTCCTCACCGTCCCTAGTAGCCTTCTCCCAGCTGTACCGCCCCAGGAACCTTGCGGCGGGGAAGTGTCCCCAGAGGGCCCAGGGGACCCTGTCCGGGACCTCCCTACGCATCACCGCCATGACCCGTTCGAATCTCTCGGATTCCATTACGATCCTAAGGATGGTCTAAATCGGCATAAAAAGGGCGTGCATGGGTCAGAGCCACCGGGCCTTCCTGAGGAGGTAGATTATGAAGCCGATGAGGGCAGCCATGATTACCACCGCCACGGCGGTCATCAGCCACCGGGGGACGCCCTGCCGGACCAACCCCATAGCCAGGAGCGCTCCGATGAAAGGCCCGGTCAACCTACGTTCTGCACGTGGGATGATAGAGGGCATCAGCGCCCAAAGGGCGAGACAACGAGTGAGTAAAGGCTCCCGAATCATACAGATCATGTAAAGCATAAGGCTTGAGGTTAAAGGTTCTAGACAGCCTCCGAGGCTCCCCATGTTCGAAACGCCTCGGAAAATCTATAAGTCATGCTTCGGTTGAAATCGTATATTCCTAAGGTGATTCGGTGAATTACAGGAGATTTGGAAGCCTGGACTGGGAGGTCTCAGCCCTTGGGTTCGGAGCAATGAGGCTCCCCATCCTAGAGGGGGACCCGGCCAAGATAGACGAGGACGAGGCCATAAAGATGATCAGGTACGCCATCGACCAGGGCGTCAACTACGTGGACACCGCCTACCCATACCATCGGGGCAACAGCGAGTTCCTGGTCGGCAAGGCCCTGAGGGACGGCTACAGGGAGAAGGTGAGGCTGGCAACCAAGATGCCCACCTGGCTCGTAGAGGAGCAAGGCGACTTCGACAGGTACCTAGAGGAGCAGTTGGGAAAGCTCGGGACCGACAAAATAGACTTCTACCTCCTCCATGGCCTCAGGAGGGAGAGGTGGCCCAAGCTGGTGGAGCTCGACGTCTTCAGCTGGGCTGAGGAGAAGATGGAAGAAGGTAAGATAGGGCGCCTGGGGTTCAGTTTCCACGACGACCTCGACCTCTTCAAGGAGATCGTCGACGCCTACGACGGATGGGCCCTCTGCCAGATCCAATACAACTACGTGGACAGGGACTACCAGGCGGGCACTGAGGGACTCAGGTACACCGCCGACAGGGGGCTCGCCGTGGTGGTCATGGAGCCCATAAAGGGGGGAAAGCTTGCCGTGACTCCCCCCAAGGCGGTCCAGAATATCTGGGCTGAGGCGGAGAGGGAGAGGACGCCAGCGGAGTGGGCCCTCCAGTGGGTCTGGAACCACCCCGAGGTCAGCGTGGTCCTTAGCGGCATGAGCACCATGGGGCAGGTGGTGGAGAACGTCTCCAGCGCCGGAAGGTCTGGGCCCAACACTTTGACCCCCGAGGAGCTGGGGCTCTACGAGAGGGTGAGTGAAGCCTACAAGGAGCTGGGTTTCATAGGCTGCACCGCCTGCAACTACTGCATGCCATGCCCCCAGGGGGTGGACATCCCAGCCATCCTGGGCCTGTACAACGAGTACCACGTCTCGGGGCAGGGGGACGAGGTGAAGGAGAGGTACTGGGAGAAGATCACTCCCGAGAGCCACTCCGAGAATTGCATCAGCTGCGCCACATGCGAGGAGAAGTGCCCCCAGCGGCTCCCCATAAGGAAGTTCATGTCCGAGGCATCCAGAATATTCAAGAGAGAGGAGTAGCCCCACCCATCCTTTTTATCTTGGGTGCCCCTGTGATAGCAGAGATCGTCAGGTGCCCCCCATGGAATTCGACCTAGAAAGGTACACTCCCCTCCCCGTGAGGTACGAGCTCAGGTATGTGATGCTCAGGAAGCTCCAGGAGTGGGAGGACCCCCTGCCGGACATAGAGGGGAGGGAGGAGACAAAGAGGGACGTCGTCAGGGCCGTCCTGAGCAACGGCCACCCCTACCTGGTCTCGAGGGAGGGGACTGGGAAGACAAGGCTCGCGGAGGCCCTCGCCAAGCTTCTTCCCCCAGTCCCCAAGGTGAAGGGCTGCCCCTACAACTGCGACCCCAAGTGGCCCGATGAATGGAAGTGCCCCAGCTGCAGGGACTTAGAGGACCCGGAGATAGAGTTCATATCGGGCACGCAGAGGGACAGCAGGATCCAGGGGAACGAGTACACCAACGAGGCCAAGATCCTCGGCGTCAAGGACATCCAGGCCATAGTCGAGGGGGGGAGCCCCACGGACCCCAGGGCATTCATCGGTACTGGGGTCCTGAGGGGGAACAGGGGCGTCGTCTGCGTTGACGAGCTCCCAGCAATACCCACCAAGGTGCAGGTCCTCTTCCACCCGATGCTCCAGGAGGGTAGGATAATCCTGGAGGAGTACAACTGGGTCCGCCCCATAGACATATTCTTCGTAGCCACTGGGAACCCAGCCGGCTTCAGCCACGTGAACAGGGTCCCTGAGCCCCTGATAGACAGGCTCGAGCTCATCCCCATGGGGCTCCCGGACGAGGCCGTGGAGAGGGAGATAATGTTCAAGGAGGGCTTCAGGGTAGTAGAAGACTTCTTCCTGGAGAAGGCAGCAACAGCGGAACAGGAGCCCCTATACATCAAGCCCACCGAACTGAAACGCCGAGCGACGGTTCCCTGGTGGGTGGTGGAAGTCATCGAGAGGACCGTCAGGTACACCAGGGAGTGCCCCAACATAGAGAGGGGAGCCAGCATAAGGGGGAGCATAAGGGGGCTGGACCACACCCACTCTTCGGCGGAGCTTAGGAGGGGGAGGGTCGCAGACCTGGGGGACGCATCGGAGGGACTGAAGCTTGCCCTTAGGGGGAGGATAAGGCTTAGGGCGGACCTTATGGGCTTCGAAGAGGGCCCCTCCATGGCAAGGAACGACGAGGTCGTCGGGGACGTCCTCTGGCACGCAGTCAGGGACGTTGGGAAGGAGGCCCTGGCCTGGTTCGACGTCGAAGACGCCGGACCCCTGTCGAAGGAGCTGGACAGCCTCTTGTCCTCGGGGGGAAGCATCTCACAGGGCCTCCAAGACTACCCCACCCTGCACAGGATCGTGAGGTCGATGGAGGAGGAGAGGCCCTGGGAGAGCCCCAGTCTAGCCAGCGGCCTCGAGGACCTGGTAAGGGAAAGCCCAGGGGCGGTCGACCCCGAGGCCCTGGAGGAGTACAGGCTATCGGCGGTCGGGTTCCTCGCAAACGCCCTAGTCACCAACGACCTGGCCAAGGGCCTCAAGGGCGTTGACAGGCTCTACGTGCCAAAGCGGTTGGAGCAGACTTGACCCTAGCCGTAAGGAGCCCCTGCAGCGACTTAGACGCGGGCCTCCTGGAGGTGCTGAGGGACGTACTGAGGA
>CAYGAH010000233.1:0-6287 GCA_964347685.1 uncultured Candidatus Bathyarchaeia archaeon
CTCGACGAAAGAGGCGTCCTAGACGAGATCGCAGAGGCCCTAGAGATAGACCACATCCTAGACAGGGACATAGGCGTCCTCAGCGGAGGAGAGCTCCAGAGGGTAGCCATAGCCACGGCCATGTGCAGGGACGCCGGCGTCTACCTTTTCGACGAGCCCTCAAGCCACCTAGACATATACCAGCGCATCAAGGCCGCCAGGGCGATAAGGAGGCTCATCGACGACGGGAGGATGGTGATGGCGGCGGAGCACGACCTAGCCGTCCTGGACTACATCAGCGACGACGTCTACATCCTGTACGGCGACCCCGATGTCTACGGGATAGTCTCCCACATCCACGGCGTCCGGGAGGGAATAAACATATACATAAACGGGTACATCCCCGACGAGAACGTACGATTCCGCGACACACCCATAGCCTTCCACGTAAAGCCCCCCATGGAGACCAGAGCCAGAGCCAGACCCCTCCTGAGCTGGACGGACATCACCAAGAGCTACGGGGGCTTCACCCTCCACGTGGAGCCCGGGAGTATAGGAATGGGAGAGGTCATAGGGATCCTAGGCATGAACGGAATAGGCAAGACCACATTTATGAGGATCCTCGCGGGGGCTGAGGAGCCAGACGAGGGAGGAGTCTCCAACCCGAGCCTAAGGGTGAGCTACAAGCCCCAATACCTCACCGGAAGCATAGAGGGCACCGTCGAGCAGGTGCTGAGGAGGGCCGCGGGCACCAAGTACCAAGAAGCCTGGTTCACGGCCGAGATCACAGAGCCCCTCCACGTGGGGCAGATGCTGGAGAGGGACGTCTCCATCCTAAGCGGAGGAGAACTCCAGCGGGTAGCCATAGCCGAGTGCCTAAGCAGGGAAGCCGACATATACCTCCTGGACGAGCCCAGCGCGTACCTCGACGTGGAGGAGCGCCTATCCATGGCCAGGGCCATCCGCCGGATAACCAAGATGGGAGGCGTCACAGCCTTCGTCGTAGAGCACGACATAGTCGCCCAGGACTTCATAGCGGACAAGCTCATGGTATTCACGGGGGAGGCGGGCGTCCGCGGAGAGGCGGGGAACCCCATGGGACTAGAGGAGGGGATGAACTTCTTCCTGTCCCAGATGGAGGTCACATTCAGGCGAGACCCAGACACCAAGAGGCCCCGCGTCAACAAGGAGGGCTCAAAGCTCGACAGGGAGCAGAAGAGGGAGGGAAGGTACTATTACATATAGCTCGTATGCTGGAATACTATAGACGCATTTTCGAGCACAGAAAAATAAAAAGATGGTTTGAACACGATCGATCTTATAGTCAATTTCATCGAAAAAAGATCATTTAAGCCAGTTTTTCTAGCTGAATTTATTAGAATATCCCCTTTATTCATTTTTAGAATCATTCTAGCTTATTAAGATCGATGTCGTAAATCTGCGTCTCTTCGTCCAAGACCCATCATACGGCCTCCTCGCTGCTGTGAGCACCCCGTTTTTGGGGCATTTAAAGAACGGTATGGGCAAGTGCTTCGATAAAAATACCAGACAGTAAGTTAATTAAAGCCGAAGAGAAGTAATTAATGGTGTTTTTCAACGACCCGATGATCGCATTATAAGAACTTGCGAATCGAATTGGGTGGAAAAAGAGGCACCGAAATAATGAACATTGGCGTAGTGATGTATCAGACGAGCTTCACCAAGGGGCAGGAGCTCGTTGCCCAGAGGATGGCCCGAGAACTGGCCAAACAGGGCCATAAAGCATTCTTAATTACAGGACCTTATCACGACAATAAGCCCATCCCCGAGTACAGAGAGCTTGAGCGAAGCGCCGAAGGTTACCTGTTCTTTCAGAGGAGCAAGTTTCAGGTCCCGCTCATCAGAGTTAACGGATATGTTTCGACCTGGCCTCCACGTCGCATAATGTTCCGAGATTTCGTCGATGTCTTGAGGAGGCTCTCAGAGGAGTTTGATTTAGGTGTCATCATCGGCCACAGCACCCTTTGGAACGGTCCTGAGGAGATCGCGAAGTTCGTCGAGTGGAGGAGGGTGCAGGAGATAGAGGGGCTAGACGTTGATGAGATGATCCATTGTTATATGCCCCACTACCACCCCCCAGATCCAATACATTACGGCATAATCGAGAGGGCCTTCAGGGTCGCATGGAACCGCATGGTCTTCCCAGATATTTTCAGAACGGCAGACATCATCCTCTGCACCACCCCCATCGAGAAATACCAGATGGTCGCCACGGGCGCAATGACAGAGAGGTGCCACCTCTATCCCGGAGGGGTCGACGAGGAGCCATTCCAAAAATACGGGTCGAGGGATCCAGCAGATTTTCTCGAGAGGCATTCTATTCCCCCCGACGCCAAACTCGTCACATACATGGGCACATTAGAGGAGCGAAAGAACCCCTTAGCAGTTGTCAGGATAGCCAAGATGTCGAGCAAGTTGGGGGATGTGCACTTCGTAATAGCCGGCTACCCCTCAAAACAACACAGGCAAGTGAGGAAGGAGGCGGAAGGGTTGCGCAACCTGAGCTATGTTGGGGAAGTCTCGGAGGAAGATAAAGTGGCGCTTATAAGAGCTTCGTACGTCAACATACTGCTGAGCCGCATGGAGGCGTTGGGCTTAACGCAGCTCGAGTTCATGTACTGTGGCGTCCCCATAATCACGTCGGCGGTCGGAGGGCAAAGGTGGCTCGTCAGAGACGGTGTGGATGGGGTTCACGTGGGAGGCCCCGACGACTTGAAAGGTGCGGCCGAGGCGATAAAAACGTTGGCGAACAACCCCGCCTTGAGAGACGAACTCGCTATGAATGCAACGAATAGGGGCAAAGAGTTTACTTTGACCAAGATAACATCCGATTTGTCCTCTCGCCTGATGTCTCTGGAAACCTCTAAATCGCCAGAATCACCTGTCAAATTTACTAGAAAGATGTTGAAGATTTTTACGGGTTCAGGAAGCCATCAAGTTTCACAACATAACCATGGCTAGGAACGAGGCGCCGTAGCAGCCCATGAACGATCTGAAAATCGTCACTAACCTCGCTTGGCCGGCGTTCAGGAATGTGGCCCTAGACGTCTACAAGGCCTTGGAGCCTTATCGTCATTCCTGCGTCCTGGACTGGAGGGAGGCGAAGCCGGGGGGAGATATACTCCTCATCGAGACCGTCCGTAGGGACACCCTCGAACTCGCAGAAAAACTTCTCCCGGGGAGCAACGTGGTCTTTTATGGGACGACTGAAGGACACAGCCTCCTAGACGAGGAGAATAAAAGGCTCGCGAGAGACATCAACGTTGTAGCGGTAAGTGATTTTGTTAGAGAGATGCTTGAAGAGGTCGATGTGCCCGTCGCAGGAGTCGTGCACCACGGTTTGGACATGGATGCCTCAGAAGTTGACTCTTCCTTCTTTGACACTCTCGAAAACAGGTTCAATGATAAACTCGTGGCTCTGACCATAGCGAGCAACGACCCCAGGAAAGGCTTGGACAATCTCCTCAGGGCGCAAAAGTTGGTCGAAGAGAAGATTCCAAACAGTTACCTAGTGTTGCACTCCCAACCCAAGAGATATTACGATTACGAAGAACAAAGACATCGCGAGAGACACTATGATCTGCAGGAAATAGCTTCCAATCTGGGATTAGAGAGGACATGGCTGACAAACCGTCACGGTCTGATGACCGCCGAGGAGATCAATGCGCTCTACAGGATCTGCCACATCTATGTGCTTTCTAGCTTCACCGAGGGCTTCGGGTTGCCCATCCTCGAAGCCTTCAGGCTCAACAAACCAGTGGTGGCCGTTGATGCCCCCCCATTCAACGAGATCGTAGAGGATGGGTGCACCGGGAAGCTGATCCCCTTTAAGGAGGTGCGATGGTTCAACTACAAAAACAAGGTGCTCTTCAAGATGCATACCTACGAACCTCGCAGCCTGGCCGAGGCAATGTTAAGTCTCCTCTCGAATCGAAGTCTCCGAGAAGGCATGGAGAAAAAAATCAGAGAGAGAAAAAAACGATGGAGCATCTATGACCTGTATCCCCAACTTCTAAATTACTTCTAACAATTAGTCAAAATCTCCTCAGACACGCTCCTCAAGGAGAAGGTGGCGACCTTCCGCCACGACCTAGACACGAAGCGCCCCAGGGTCAACAAGGAGGGCTCAAAGCTCGACAGGGAGCAGAAGAGGGAGGGAAGGTACTACTACGCCTGAGCAGGGAAAGGCCCCAGGCTAGTGGCCGTTCAGCAGCAGGGCGAGGACCGCCACAGCTACGCCCGCGACCACCATCTTTACCCCGGACCAGACCACGTTCCTCCTGCTCACCCTACCAAGGAAGACCCCCAGAAGGAAGAGGGTGACCATGCTCGCGGCGACCGAGGCGTAGAAGGCCGACACGAGGGACACGATCCCGTAAAGGGAGAGGACGAAGGGGAGGACGCTGGGGATCGAGGCGAGGAAGGGCGCGGAGCCGTCTATCAGGGCCGCGAATACCGAGACGAACCTGGACGCCTGACCGTATATCGTCTCGTTCAGGTCCGAGAGCATCGCGTCCTCAAGCTCGCTCAGGTCCTTAAGCCTCTCCGCGCTCTCCGTCATGTACGTGCCCGAGAAACCCGAGACGGCCATGGCTATGCCCCCCACCAGGATCACTCCTATGATGGCCCTGCTGTCCGAGATGCCCGTTATGTAGGCGCCTATCACGACCCCCAGGCTAGTCATCGCCCCGTCGAAGGCGTTCATGGCGAAGTACCTGCGGAGGATCTTCTGGGCCCTCGTGACCCTGATGTACGAGCCCAGGTCGTCGAAGAGTTCTGTGAACCGGGACCCTATGTCCGACGAGTCGCCCTCAGAGTCATCATCCGACGAAGAACTACCCAAATATTTGCACTCCTAGGGCTGCTTCCAGCCCTCAAAAATCGTATTCGAAGAATGTTTGGCCATACGCTACCTAAACACTCATCAGTGTTCACATGTCAGTCGCTAATAAATATTATGAACGCTGAAGGAGTTTTCGCCACTTTTAGATACACTACGGATGCAGATGTGCTCCCTGGAGCCCCCGAACTAAAAGGATAAATCTGTTGAGCCTTTCAATAACTGTGGACGCATAGCCCGGACACGTTCCGGAGGACATGTGAAAAAGAGTGGACGAACCCCGCATAAAGCACATGGTTCTGGATGTCCTGAAGCCCCACCAGCCCTCCCTCCCGGAGTTCGCCTGTTACCTTGGCGAGCTGAAGGGGGTGGACAGGGTGGACGTGAGCGTGGTGGAGATGGACGAGAAGACCGAGAGCCTGAAGATAATAATCGACGGCACCGACGTAGACTTCGACAGGCTCAGGGAGCACATGGCGAAGCAGGGAGCCGTAATCCACAGCGTGGACCAGGTCGTCGTAGAGTAGCCTGCCGGTCGATCAGCCCCGGAGGAAAGGTGAGCGCCCTTGCTCGGGAACCTCCTCAGACCAACCCTACAGCCCTTCCTAGACAAGACCACGAGCCCAGAGGACGCCAGGTACATCCTATTCGGCGCTCCCATGGACGAGACTGCCTCGTACAGGAGCGGCTCCAGGTTCGCTCCCGGAGCCATAAGGAGGGCCAGCACATACATGGAGACCTACAGCCTCAGGACGGGCCTGGACTGGGGGGACCTCCCCCTAGCAGACGCAGGCGACTTGGCAGGCGAAGGGGAGCCGGAGGAATGGGTCTCCAAAGTTGAGGAGACCGTATCGAGCATACGCAGCATGAGGAAGACATCCGTGATGCTCGGGGGGGAGCACACAGTCACCCTCGGGGCGCTGAGGGCCCTCAAGCCTGATCTGGTGGTGGTCTTAGACGCCCACATGGACCTGAGGGACACCCTGTTCGACGAGAGGCTCTGCCACGCCACCCACCTAAGGAGGGCATACGAGGAGCTCGACTCGACCTTCATGCTCCTGGGCCCCAGGGCCCTCTCCGAGGAGGAGGTGGAATTCGCTAGGGGATCTGGGACGATAAGGGCGGTGACCTCAGCCGAGATCCTCAGGGGAGGAGCCGAGCCCGCGATCCGTGCGGTGCGCAGCGCCCTGGAGGGGGCCGACTCAGCTTACCTGAGCATAGACATGGACGTCATCGACCCTGCCCAGGCCCCCGCAGTCGGGAACCCCTCCCCTGAGGGGATCGGCGTCACGGCGCTCCTCGACATGGTCCGAGGATTCGCAGATGGGCGCTTCCTTGGATTCGACCTCACGGAGGTGACCCCCCACTACGATTCGGGGCTGACCTCTACCCAGGCCGCCTACATAACCCTGGAGGCCCTATACTCCCT
>CAYGAH010000234.1:0-5961 GCA_964347685.1 uncultured Candidatus Bathyarchaeia archaeon
GACGCCTCCGTCCCTGGGGAGGAGATCGACTTCGTCTCCTTCGCTACGGTGGGGGGAATGTACGAGGAGTCCCTCCCCGCGGTTGTCGCCGCAGAGTACTGCGGGCTCACGGGGGCAGGTCTGGTCAGATGCGAGGCCGCCTGCGCCTCGGGGAGCGCCGCCTTCTACACATCATACCTCCAGGTGGCCTCGGGGCGGTCCGACGTCTCCATGGCCGTGGGCATCGAGAAGATGTCCGAGGTGGACACCCCAACGATGATGGAGATGATTGGAAGGGCGGGCTCGTACCTCTGGGAGTTCCACAACTTCGGGATGACCTTCCCCGCATACTACGCCCTCTACGCCTCGGCCCACATGGCAGAGTACGGGACGACCGAGGAGGACATGGCCCTCGTCGCAATAAAGAACCACAGGTACGGAGCCATGAACCCTAAGGCCCGGTTCCAGAAGGAGACCACGATGGAGGAAGTGCTCTCCTCATACCTGGTGGCCTGGCCCCTGAAGCTCTTCGACTGCAGTCCCATATGCGACGGATCGGCCGCGGTGGTCCTTGCCTCGGAGGAGAAGGCGCGAGAGCTGGGGGTGGAGACCCCCGTCTGGGTCGCCGGGGTAGGTTACTCTTCGGACACGGCGAACCTGAGCAAGAGGCCTGACTTCGTGGGGCTGAGGGCAAGCGTTGCCGCCTCGGAGAGGGCATACGAGATGGCCGGGGTGGGCCCGGGGGACCTCGACGTGGCCAACGTCCACGACTGCTTCACCATCGCGGAGATAATGGCCTACGAGGACCTTGGCCTATGCGAGAGGGGTGGGGGGGCAGAGATGCTCAGGGAGGGGATGACCGAGATAGGGGGAAAGATACCGGTTAACGTGGACGGGGGCCTGAAGGCGAAGGGCCACCCCATAGGAGCCACGGGCTGCTCCATGATATACGAGCTCACAAAGCAGCTGAGGGGGGAGGCGGAGAGGAGGGGGAGGCAGGTCCCCCTGAAGAACTACGTCGCCCTTGCCCACAACGTGGGGGGGACGGGCCACTACTGCTACGTCACCATCCTGAGGAGGGAATAGGTGATGTTCATAACATGGCCCTCTATAAGGTCAAGGCCCCTTAATCTGGAGTTCGATATACCCACTAGCAGGACGAAGAGTTTCTGGGAAGGGGTATCGGAGGGGGAGATCAGGACGACGCGTTGCAGGAAGTGCGGAGCCCTTCTATTCCCCCCGGTCGCGGACTGCCCCCGCTGCAGGTCCTCAGAGATGGACTGGGTGGAGCTGGAAGGCCGTGGGGAGGTCGAGGCCTTCACCCACGTGATAGCTAAGCCCGCCTCCTTCCAGGGTAGGGAGCCCTACACCATCGCCATAGCCAGGCTCGTAGACGGGGTCAGCGTCCTAGCATGGCTCAGGGAGGCCGAGGCTACCGAGGTCGAGGTGGGGATGAAAGTGAGGCTCGCCTCGGGGACCACGCCTGAGGGCGAGGCCGCCTACTGGTTCGTCCCAGATTAGTGCCCAGGGAAAGTCTTTTCCAATCATATCTGCAAGTTTACCTGAATGATGATGAAGAAAGCCGCTATAATTGGTGCAGGGACGATGGGCCACGGAATAGGTGAGCTCCTCGCCCTAGCTGGTTTCGAGGTCACCCTGGTGGACGTGAACGAGGAGGTCCTCAGGAAGGCCGTTGAGAACATCCAGTGGAGCCTCGGGAAGTTCGTAGAGAAGAGGAGGATCCCAGAGGAGGACGCCAAGAACGCCTTGGAGCGGATCTCGACTAGGGTCGATCTTGAGGGGGCTGTGGCCGACGCCGACCTTGTCGTAGAGGCTGTCCCGGAGAACATGGGCCTCAAGAAGAGCATCTTCGAGAGGATAGACGGGGCAGCCCCGGGGCATGCCATCCTGGCAAGCAACACCTCAAGCCTAAGCATCACGGAGATGGCTGGGCAGACTGGCAGGCCAGAAAAGGTGGTGGGCCTCCACTTCTTCAACCCCCCCGTCCTTATGAACCTGGTCGAGGTAGTCAAGGGGGAGGGGACGAGCGAAGAGACCGTGGAAGCCAGCTTGGAGCTTGTCCGGAAGCTCGGGAAGACCCCGGTAGTCGTCAGGAAGGACGTAAGGGGATTCATAGTGAACAGGGTGCTGGGGGCCGTGATGAACGAGGCCTTCTCGGTGGTGGAGAAGGGGGAGGCCACTAAGGAGGAGGTGGACGCAGCAGTCAAGTACAAGGCTGGATTCCCCCTGGGGGCCTTCGAGCTCGCAGACATGATAGGCCTAGACGTCATGTACGAGGTGGGGAAGATCATGGAGGACGCCTATGGCGACGTGGCCAAGGCGAGCCCCATGCTGGAGAAGCTGGTCGGGGAGGGGAACCTGGGCCAGAAGACTGGCAAGGGTTTCTACGACTGGAAGGTTGGCCGACCAAGGATACCATTCCGACTGGCCGGCAAGTTCGACGTTCAGAGGCTCTACGCCGTCGCCACCAACGAGACGGCTCGCCTCATCCACGAGGACGTTGCTAGCCCCGAGGACATAGACACTGCGATGAAGCTTGGGACGGGATGGCCCGCAGGCCCATGCGAGCAGGCGGACAAGATAGGCCTCGACAAGCTCCTATCGAAGCTTAAGGAGCTCCACGGTAGGTACGGGGAGGCAATGTACGAGCCCTGCCCGCTGCTCGAGGAGTACGTGGGAAAGGGTTGGACCGGGAAGGGCGCAGGAAGGGGGTTCTACGCGTATGGCTGAGAAGGGGCGCTTCACAACAATCATTACGGAGAAGAGAGACGGGGTTCAGTGGGTAGCCCTCAACAGGCCCCACAGGATGAACGCATTCGACCTTGAGATGGTCGACGAGCTCTCCTCCCTCATAGACGAGATCGATGGGGACAGGGAGGTAAGGTGCGTCGTCATCAGGGGCGAGGGGGAGAGGGCCTTCAGCGTGGGGGCGGACCTCACGATGTTCTCGGGCATGGACCCTGAGAGGGCCGTCGCGACCTCAGAGAGGGGGCAGAGGCTGATGGACAAGATAGAGGCGTCCCCAAAGCCCTTCATAGCAGCGATCCACGGCTACTGCCTCGGCGGGGGGCTTGAGATAGCCCTGGCCTGCGACTTCAGGATCGCGGAGGAGTCTGCTCAGCTAGGGAACCCCGAGATAAACCTGGGGATCATCCCCGGCTGGGGGGGAACCCAGAGGCTCAGCAGGGTCGTGGGGCTCCCCAAGGCTAAGGAGCTCGTCTTCCTCGGGGACAGGGTAAAGGCAGATGAGGCCCTCAAGATAGGCCTGGTCCACAGGGTCGTGCCCGTCGGGAGGCTCCAGGAGGAGGCAGAGGCCCTCGCAAGGAGGCTCGTGGCTGGCCCGCCCGTGGCTCTCAGGATAGCCAAGGGGGCCATCAACTTGGGGACCCAGCTCCCCCTGGAGGAGGGGCTGAAGATTGAGGCGGAGTCCTTCGGTACCCTGGCATCCACTGAGGACCTCGTCGAGGGCATCTCAGCCTTCTTCGAGAAGAGGAAGCCAGAGTTCAAAGGAGAGTAAACGAAACTTTCCTAATCCCCTTTTTACAGCCATTCCCAACGATTCTGAAAAAATGGGTTATGAGTAGTTGATCTTATTCTCCCCTGAGGACGAACCTAGCGACCATGTTCTTCTGTATCTCCGTTGTCCCCTCGTACAGCTCCGTGATCCTGACGTCCCTGTATATTCGCTCCACGTCGTACTCTGCGATGTATCCGTACCCCCCGAATATCTGGAGGGCCTCAGACACCGTCCTCCCCGCCGCGACTGTGGCGAAGTTCTTAGCCATGCACGACCACTTGGGGATTATCCTCCCCTGGTCTATGAGCCAGGCCGCCTTGTAGGTCATCAGCCTCGCTGCCTCTATCTGGGTGGCTATGTCGGCTATCTTGTGCTGTATCGCCTGGAAGTCGGTAAGGGGGCGTCCGAACTGGGTCCTCTCCTTCGCGTAGGCGATGGCCCTGTCCAGGGCCCCCTGCGCCATTCCCACCGTCTGGGCTGCGACCGCTACCCTTCCCACGTCCAGGAACTCTAGGGTGTGGTAGAAACCCATGTTCTCCACTCCCACGAGCGCCCCGTGGGGGACCCTGCAGTCGCTGAAGGAGTACTCTCCCAGGACCGATGCCCTTATCCCCATCTTACCCTCTATCTTCGTGGCTTCGAACCCCGGCGTCCCCTTCTCGACTACGAGGAGGCTCTCCCCCCTGTGCTCCACCCCGGGGTCCGTCTGGCAGAGGATGACCCCGAAGTCCGCTATGGGGGCGTTGGAGATGAGGGTCTTGTTTCCGTTGATCACGTATCCGTCGTCGTCCTTCGCCGCGGTGGTCTCAACCATGGTTATGTCGCTCCCCCTCCCGGGCTCGGTGAAGGCCCCCGAGGCTATCCAGTCTCCCGAGGCGACCTTTGGGAGGTACGCGGCCATCTGCTCCTCCGTCCCGAACATGTGGATAAGGTCGCTCCCGAATGCCCCTATGAGGATGGCCGTCCCAAGGGTAGAGTCCGCCCTGCACAGCTCCTCTATCGAGAGGATCATCTCAGTGAGGCCGTAGCCCTGGCCCCCGTACTCCTCGTCGAAGTGGATCCCCACGAATCCCAGCTGGGCCGCCTTCCTGTAGAGTTCGAAGGGGAACTCCTCCCTCCTGTCGTACTCCCTCGCCAGCTCCGGGGTGAACTCCTTCTCGGCGAACTCCCGGACAGCGCTCCTGATCTCTTCCTGCTCCTCCGTCAACTCAAAATTCAAAACGATCCCTCAAAGCCTAGTATGATCCTTTAACTTCAAATAACTTATCACTGAATGTGGTCCCGCTTTTCTGGTAAGGTAAAAAATGGGCTATCTCACCCTGTTGTCTATCCCGAACCTCTTCATGACGAACTCGTATGTCCCCTCCAGGTCCCTCTTGAGTCTCTCCACCGACTCAGGGTCCCTCTGGAGGGCTGCGTTCTTCGGCGGCTCAACCTTCCCTGCCGGGACCCCGTATAGGTCCATTAGGTCCCCCTTGGGGTCTTCGACGAACTTGAGGTCCAGCTTCATGCCTATGTAGACATCCTCTGGGGGGACGCCCCTCACCTGCATGGGGATTGCCGTGTCCGCCCCGTCCACCTTGACGTATGCCAGGACAAAGGGGAGCTGCTCCATGAAGGCGGTGGCGGAGAAGAGCATCACCGAGTAGGTCCAGATCTCACCTCTCAGGGGGAGCCTCACCCACTCTGTCTCAGCGACTTTACACTCGGGGTTCCAGCAGTGGGCCCTCGGCGGGCAGTAGGTAGTGCCGCACTTCGGGCACCTGGTCCCCCAGAGCTCCTTGCCCAGGAGCCCCTCGAAGAACCTGGAGACTAGGCCGAGGCTGTGCTGGTATGTGACCCCGTGGGGGCGCTCAACTATCATGTAGCGGTCAGTGGTTGTCTCACCGAGCTTCGGACCCCTAGGCGCCTCGACTATCCTATACCCCGGGATGCTCCAGTTCCCCCTCTTCGCCCAGTCTATCCACTCCTTAAGGGCAGACTTCTCCCTGATCGTTTTCTCTTCCATATCAGTCCCTCCCGAATATGACGACACCTCCCTGGCATCCCGTGCCCCCGTGCCCCTGGATCAGGGCCCTCTCTGCCCCCGACTGCTGGATCGCTGAGGCCTTCTTGCCGTAGACCTCGGGTATCTCCTCCCTGAGCTGCCAGTATATGTGCAGCGCCATCGCTATGCTTGAGGCCCCGACGGGGTGGCCCTGGGCTGTGAGGGCTCCGCTGAGCTGGGTGGGGAGCTCGCCGTGCTTCTCCACTACCCCCTCACGGATGAGGGTCTTGCCCTCCCCCCGTTTGCAGAACCTCATGTCCTCCCAGAGGGTGAGCTCTACGCCGTTGTAGGGGGCGAATATCTCCGCGAAGTCGAGCTCCCTTAGGGGGTCCTCTATGCCAGCGTCCTTGTAGGCCGCGTCGGCGGCTACTCTCATGGACCCGAAGTTGGCCATTTC
>CAYGAH010000235.1:0-51508 GCA_964347685.1 uncultured Candidatus Bathyarchaeia archaeon
TCCTTAAGCCTCTCGGTGAGCTCCCCGACGGTCCTATCGCAGAAGCCTTCCACCAACCTTCTCTCATCTTCACCCGGAGTTAGGCGTGCTAGGATCCCCTCCCTCAGGCTTCCCCATTCATCCAGTCTATCCAAGGCGGGACCTCCCCAGATAAGTTGAGGCAAAGAGTCTTTAAGGTTAGATGCTCCGACGGACGCCCGCTTCATCCACGGATCATTCGATGGCCCCGGATTCCGCGAGGGTGGTATAAATAGGCCCCCTGGACGTCAGGATGCTCTTCTTCAGCTGTATGGAGCAAACCTCGAAACCGCCGAAGGGCTCGTCGGCCAGGGCCATTACCTCGCTCTGCAGCCTTTCCCTGTTCCTGCCGGAGCGGACCCTGCAGATCGTTATATGAGGCTCCCAAGGTCTCCTGTCCGGAGTGAAGCCGACCCCTCCGAGCCTCTCCTCAAGCTCGCCGTGGATCTGTTGGAGTTCAATGGCCCCTTCAGTCGTCCCTACCCATACCACCCTAGGCCTCTTGAGGTTGGGGAAGACCCCCACGCCCCTCACCTCTGCCCTGAAGGGCTCGAACCCCATCCCGGAGACGAGTCCTGAGATCTCGCCCACCCTGCCCTCCCTGACGTCGCCGAGGAACCTGAGGGTTACGTGGATGTTCTCACGCTCGACGCACTTCAGGTCGGCGCCAGTCGCTTCAAGCCGCCTCTGGGCCGTCTGGAGGGCATCCAGGGTCGGGTCGTCTCCGATCTCTACCGCGACGAAGCATCTGACGCTCATCGTCCCACTTCCCGAATAAGGCGCTCCATAATTTTATGATCCTCACTAAACATATTAGCTTCGCCCATAACCCTGATCCAATGGAGCCCTTCCCCTTCGCCCTGGTGATCGCCTCGGCCCTCTCCCACGCCTCATGGAACATCTTGGCGAAGCAGGGCTCAGACACGGAGGCCTTCATGTGGCTCATGACGGCCACCTCCCTCCTCACCCTCCTGCCCGTTTTTTACTTCCTCCTCCCGGGCTGGGGGCTTCCCCAGGAGGCGGTCCCGTACCTGATCGTGAGCGCCCTCGCGGAGACCCTTTACTTCGTCTCCCTGGGGAAGGCGTACGAACTGGGGGACCTCTCCCTAGTCTATCCCCTGGCAAGGTCCTCGCCCCTATTCATAACGGTTCTGGCGGTCTTCCTTCTGGGGGAGAAGGTCTCCGGCTGGGGCGTCGCTGGCATCCTGCTCATAATTCTGGGCGTTTACACGATCCACCTCAAGAGCCTCGACCGCGGCGATCTACTGATGCCGTTGAGGTCGCTGAGGGGAAGAGCATCCCAGTTCGCCCTCCTGACGGCCCTAGCGACGACTATCTACAGCCTCGCCGACAAGATGGGGGTGGCGACCGTGGACCCGTTCGTTTACGCGTTCTGGCTGGAGCCCTTCATATTACTTTTCCTGACGCCCGTTGTAGTCAGTATAAGGGGCCTGAGCGGAATAACATCGGAGTGGAGGGCCTCGAAGGCCCGAGCGATCGCAGGGGGTTTCCTGATGAGGTTCGGATACATACTGGTCTTGGTGGCCATGAGCTTGGTCCAGGTGAGCTACATCCTGGCCCTCAGGCAGATAAGCGTGGTTCTGGGAGCCGCGACTGGAGTCCTCCTCCTGAAGGAAAAATACGGGAGGATCCGCCTGATGAGCTCAGTTATCATGTTCATTGGGGTGTACATCTTAGCCGTTTTGGCTTGATCCTCGATAAAGCAGGTAAATTGCAGCTAGGCTTAATTTACTAGAAATCACACCGTGTTTTACAACGATCCAAGATGAGGGCCGTGTTCAACGATCCCTTTGAGGCCGAGGGTAGGTGGTTCAAGGGTAACCTACACACCCACACCACTAACTCAGACGGCGAGATGTCGACGGAAACAATAGTGAAGTCGTACAAGGAGGCTGGGTACGACTTCATTTCCATCACCGACCACGGTAAATTGACTCCCACCAGGGGCCTTTCAACCCCCGATTTCCTTCTCATACCCGGTGAGGAGGTGTGCGTTGGAGCCTCGGAAGCTGGCAGGTTCTTCCACATCGTGGGCGTCGACATTAGGGACCCCCTGCCCATGGAGGACTTCGACAGAGATGCCACGCCCCAGACGGCGATAGACAGCGTCATCGAACTGGGTGGCTCACCCATCGTCGCGCATCCCTACTGGTCAGAGCTGAACCACATCGATCTGGTGTGGCTCAGTGGGCACCTGGGGATCGAGGTGTACAACACCAACTGCGATCTCACCATCGGCAGGGGCCTCTCATCGGTCCACTGGGACGGCCTCCTCTCCTCAGGCAAGCGCCCCCTCGGCTTCGCCGTGGACGACGCCCACAGCAGGAGCCGAGCCTTCCTTCCGAACGACTGGTGCAGGGCATGGATTACGGTGAAGGCGACGGACCTGACCATTGAAGGGATAATGGAAGGCATCAGGAAGGGGCTGTTCTACTCCAGCAACGGCCCCGAGATAAGGAGCATCGAGGTCGAGGACGACAGGGTCAGGGTAGCTACCTCGCCCGTAGTGTCCATAAGCTTCGTCTCGAATGCGGCGATGGGCGAGAAAAACACGGCTGAGACGAGCTTCTTAGTAGAGGCTTCATACACGTTAAGAGGGAACGAGAGGTACGTCAGGGTAGAGGCGACCGACAGGGATGGGCGCCGGGCCTGGTCCAACCCGGTATTCGTTGAGCCCTGACCCGAGTTCCACCGTGTCCACCCAGATCAAGCGATTTAAATCTGCCACCTCATCTATTGTCTGGATTAATCATGGGCGGAGAGGGGGATAAGCTCAGGATAGGCGGCATCACAGACATGTCTACGGTGGACTGGTACGGTAATGTCTCCCTCGTCGTCTTCTTCGCCGGTTGCAACCTCCGCTGCCCGTACTGCCAGAACTCAAGCCTCATACCCCTAGACTCCGGGGAGGAAGTCGATCTAGAACTGATCCACCAGAGGATAGAGATGAACATGTCCCCCGTCCCGGAGCTTGACTCGGTGATCTTAACCGGGGGAGAACCCCTGCTCCAGCCCGAAGGCGTGATAGAAGTCGCCAAGATCGTCAAAGGATACGGGTTGAAGCTAATGCTGGACACCAACGGGAGCCGCGTCGAAGCCCTAAAGGGAATATTGGAGACGGGGCTCATCGATCGGGTCGCCCTCGATGTTAAGGCTCCACTGGCCCCAGAGGACTACGGGAGGATCATAGGTCACGCCGAACTCGGTGGAGATGTTGCCTCGGCTGTAGAGGGGAGCCTCACACTCTGCGAAGAATACGGTGTGGAGGTCGAGGCCAGGACGACTGTGGCTCCCACAGTCTCCGAAGACGTCGAATTCATCAGGCGCATCGCTGGAAGCGTCAGGAGTCGGTGCTCAGTCTACTACCTCCAGCAGTATGACAACACGGGCGACGTCCTCAGCCCCCTGTTAAAGGGTATGGCTCCCCCTGACAGGGAGAGGATGATCGAACTAGCCCACGTAGCGCTGGAAGAGGGGGTCGAGGGGGTCTATGTAAAGACCCGGGCCGGGGGTCTGGAGAGGGTTGGTTAGCGCCGTGCAGCAGAATCGCCTCCTCCTCATCACTGGAATGTCGGGCTCGGGGAAGACCACACTGGCCGGCTTCCTGAAGGAGTCGAACTACAGGGTCATAACCATGGGGGACGTGATAAGGGACCTCGCCAGGGAGAGGGGCCTGGAACCAACTCCCGAGAACCTCGGAAAGCTAGCAAAGGAGATCAGGGATGAGGGGGGAGAGGCAGCCGTCGCGAGGGCTTGCATCCCCAAGATAAAATCGGAGAACCTCCGCCCGGCGGCCGTCGACGGCATCAGGAGCCTCAGGGAGGTGGAGGCATTCAGGGAAGCCTTAGACACCTTTCTGGTGGCGGTCCACGCCTCTCCCAGGACCAGGTTCGAGAGGCTGAGAAGGAGGGGGAGGAGCGACGACCCCGAGGACTTCGAGGGCTTCTCCAAGCGCGACCTCAGGGAGCTAGGATTCAGCATGGGGGACGCGATCGCCATGGCGGAATACATGATAGTAAACGAGGGCGGCTTCGATGATTTCAGGCGGTCATACGTAGAGATGGTGGAGCGCCTGAGAGGGCCATGAGCGTTGAACAGGTGAGGATCAGGGTGGTGGTCAACCCCACCGAGAGCACGGAAAAGGTTAGGAGGGCGGTGACCAACGTCCTGGGAGACATCGACCTCAAGGCCAGGCAGGAGGGTAGCCTCGCAATCCTAGAGGGCGAACTCGGGGGCATAGAATCACTGGAACACCTCAAAGGGGTGGTGAGGAGGGACAGGATAAGGGACTCTGTCAGGGGGCTCCTCACAAGGGCGGCGGAGGGGGGAAGGCTGAGCTTCGGCCTCAACAAGCAGGCGGCCTACGCGGGCCACGTCTCCTTCTACCACGAGAGGGAGGCCCCACTGGGCTCCATCCAGATAACCATAATGGGGGACGCAGAAGGGGCCATCAGGTACCTGTGCGAGTAGTCCTGAGTGGGTTCGGGTCCCGCCCCCTGCGCCAGTTTCGCGTCAGTGGCAGGTCATATCTATTTTCCCCGGGCGGGTGTGGTTCCCATGTGCCGTTTTTGTTGGCGGCGTGCGTGTCAGTGGCAGGTCATAAGGGTTTTCCCGGTGACACGATGATTTTCCGTTGAACGTAGTTGCGCCTTTCCGTGAACTTGTTCTTGTTGCGTGATCTGTTTTTAGTTCCCTTTTTGAACCTGTTTCTGTTGTTCACGTGAATTCCGGCGTCTCTCCGGGACCGGTCCCGGAGCTGGAATCCGGGAGAGGGGTGCGTCGTCTCGTTTGGAGGAGGGGCTGGTCGCTCTATCTGAGCCGGGTGTGTCCTCCCTCCACGGGCTCCATGCGTCGCCCGGTTGGATAGCCTTGAGATTAACGGCTCTGAAGCCAGAATCCCAATAAGCGGGAATTGAAAGTGGTACGGCTTCAGAACCGTCTCTAGGCCCTGTGGGAGGCTCCACTCCTCTCCCTCGCCCACGTCTCCAAGATGGTCTCCATGGTCTCCCTGGGGAAGTCCCTGAGGAGGCTGTCCATTATGGTCCTGACTATGGCTTTCCTAAATCCCCCCTCGTCGAGGTTAGCCGTGTATATCCTCCTTCGACCCTCCTTCCCCGTGACCTCTTCATATCTCAGGACTCCCAGCTGGGTCATCTCGTTCAGGAAGCTTATTATCGAGGCCCTGCTTATAGTCCTGCCCTTCAGGGCCCAGTTGACGTGCTCCCAGACCTCCCTTGACCTTGTTCCGCCTCCCTCCAGGCCCCAGATGTGTCTGAGGGCCTCCTCCTCGTAATCCCTGAGCACCTTCCTGAGGCCCTCTTTGCCGATGTCGAAGGTGAACGTCACCGCCGTCACCTTTTTGTGTGTTTGAACTGAATCTTCACGTAAACTAAAAAGTTACCAGAGGAAAAATGAGTGGCCCTCGTAGCCGAAAGGCTCGTTTTTCTCGTTCTTTCACGGTTTCCGGGCGTTTTTCTGGGTTTTCCGGCCGGGGTTTCAACCGGGGCTGGAGGCGGTTTCGGCTTTTTCACGCCGATCTGTGAAAAAAAGAGGCCTTAAACAGGCTTATTTGAAGAAACGTGCTGCTAGGAAGCGTGTTTTTAGCAGGAATGAAGCTTGGAGTCCCTTTTCCTTGAAAGAAAGATAAAAATTAGGTCTGTAAACGAGAGCCGTTATTAACCGAACACGGATAGAGCCGTCTCCGCGGCGTCCCTCACGGGCCCCTCATACCTGTCCAGGTCCACCCTTCCCTGTTTGAAGGTGGCGGGCCTCTCCAGTCAGGTACTTCTCGAAGGCAGTAGAATACAAGGCGGGGGACGGTGGGAGAGGCCCCACGGACGGCGGGGACGGCGCATGCCCCCGGGGGAGGGCGAGGAGCCGCCGTTCACCCGGCGCGTCTCCTCCGAGGAACGCGACGACACCGGCGGGAGGGACGTGACCCGGAGGGGCTGCCGGTCTTCGAACCCTTCAGCGAGCGGGAGGAGGCGAGACCCGGAGGCGTCGCTGACGACGGGATCATCGAAATGATATGGTCGAGCCCTATCGCCCTCTTCGCCTCCGAGATGGCCGGGGAGGCAGGGATGCCGAGGAGGCGGGCGTCGGGCGTCCTCTTCAGGCCGACAGGCAGGACGCCTCCCCCCGTCATGCGGAGGGGGTGGAGACGCAGGACGGCCTCGGGGTCGGCGGGCGAGTTCGTCGACGGCGAGGGGAGCCCGTTCTCCGTCTGAGGGGGATCGTGGTCGCGTGGGGAGCCCTCACGTTTCAACCGTCGCTCCGTGTTGCTCCGACCCTTTCCCGCCGCCCTGGGTCCGAATATCCGTGAGGCTCGCAGCGGATCATCCCTCGTCGAGTTTTGTGGTGTGTGGGCCGGATCCTTTCGCCTCCTCGGACCACGTCACCGGCGCGCGGTGGATGAAGGGATATGTTCCTTACCCCTTTCTCCGAGCATAAGCCAGATAGATGCCGGCGCCGAGGAGGGTCAGGCCTCCCAGGGCCAAAGGCAAAGAGTATATTTTCATGCCGCCCTCATCTGGTGCCTCAGACGTGCATTCTGGTATCTCTGCTATGTCTGGGTAGCCCCTGCCCTCCCACGTGCCCTTGTGGTCGTAGTCTACGACCTCTATGCTCTCCACGTACTTGACCCACTTGTATCCCCACCAGCAGGGAACGACGAGCCGGAAGGGGTACCCTGTCCCCTGGGTCAGGGGCTCACCGTCTGCCTCCACGGCGATGATAACGTCCGGCTCAAGGGCCCTCTCCAGGGGGAGGCTGCTGCTGTAACCGTCGGAGGCGTAGAAGACGACATCCACGGCCCCAGCCTTTACGCCCGCCAGCCCAAGGAGGGCTGAAACAGGTGGACCAGTCCAGTTGTATGTGTAAACGTCGTATGCGTTTACCCCCACGTCCTCGGGGGGCCAGCCAACGCAGGTGCAGGTCACCTCCTCGGTGACCAAGGTGAGCCCCTTGAAATAGCCGTAGGCGATGTTAACTGGGTTCTCGACCAGCCCATATATCCTGATCGTGGGCTCATCTTCATTGGCTGAGGCCTGGTCTGGTAAGAGAGCCAATCCAACCGTTAGGAGCAGAACCGTCGCGGGCAGGATGGGTGCTCTACTCAAGCCGGAATCAGATTCTTCGAAACACCGCCGAATAAATAGGTTGGTCCAGAAGTCTGTATTTTCAGATTCGACCCATTGACAGGAGATGGCAGGTTTGTTATATATCAAGTAATATTATTGTGGCATCAGTAGGTACCTGATCAGAGGTATTAGACATGGTAGCAGACGTTAAGGAAGCCCCGAAGATCGTTATAATCGGACTGGGAACCGGTGGCCTCTACGCATCTAGGGCCGCCACTAGGATCAACAGGAAAGCCCAGGTCACCATCGTCGAGAGGAGGGACTACGACATGTTCTCCCCCTGCGGCATCCCCTATGCAATAGAGGGGAAAGTCGAGGACTTCGATGAGCTCAAGCACACGGTCCCCGAGACAAGGCAGATAACGAAGCTGCTGAGGCACGAGGCCCTCTCCATAGACCCAAAGGGGAAGAGAGTCGAGGTGAAGAACCTAGAGTCGGGCGAGGTCTTCTGGCTCGAATACGACTCACTCATCCTGGCCACGGGGAGCAGCCCTATTGTGCTCTCCGTGCCGGGGGCCAAGGAATTCATGGGCCGTGGGGTCTACGTGGTCTCGAACCCGGAGGAGGGGAAGATTCTGAGGGAGGCCGCGCTCAAAAGCAGGACCAAGACCGCCGTCATGGTGGGCGGAGGAGCCATAGGCCTGGAGATAGCCCTCGCCCTTAGGCACCTGGGTCTGGAGGTCTATGCGACGAAGAGGAGCCCGGACCCCCTACCTAGGAACCTCGACCCCGACATGGGGAAACTCATACTGGACTACCTCGAGTCCCAGGGGCTCAACATCCTCTTCGGGAAGGGCATCGAGAGCGTCAACGGCGGGGAATGGGTCGAATCGGTCACTATAGCCGGGGAGACTATTCCCACGGACGTGGTAGTGATGGCCGTCGGGGTCGACCCAGCGTCATCCCTCGCTCAAGGGGCCGGGATCGCCACGTATAGGGGAGCGATAGTAACCGATGAGAGGATGGAGACGAGCTTTAAAGGCATATACGCCGTAGGCGACAATTGCGTCTCCTTCAGTGGCATCGATAAGGAGCCCATCAGCGTGGCCCTCGCGACCACAGCCTTCAGGCAGGCGGCTGTTGCAGGGGTCAACGCTGCAGGAGGAAACGCTGTGTACGATGGCGCCTACGGAACCTTCGTCTCATACTTCGGGGAGATGGAGGTCTCATGCACCGGCTACAACACCCAGACGGCTGAGCAGCACGGGTTCAAGGTAGTCTCTGGTAGGGCGAACATGACGATACTTCCCAGGTGGATGCCCGATGCCAAGGAGATCTCCGTGAAGGTGCTGGCCGACGCCGAGACGGGGAGGGTTCTGGGTGGCCAGGCTATCGGCGAGGAGGGAACAGACTGGAGGATAAACATCATCGCACTCGCGATAAAGAAGAGGATGACCCTCCAGGAGCTAAGCACAGTAGAGTTGGCCTACTGCCCTGCGGTCTCGGACCTATACGACCCCCTCCTAGTGGCAGTAGACACAGCGATTAGAAGGCAGGAGGCCCTATCGAGAAGATCGAAGAACTAAATCCCCTATCTATAACCAAGAGATATCTTACCCTCCTCCTTTATTTTCAGCCTTGAGAACATTGACGACCTGTACCCGGAAGGTTCAGGCAAGCTTCAGCTTTATGTCCTATTGCAAGCAGTTCTCTATTCACATTTATCAGTACGCCCATTCGTAGAAGGCTGACAATGCCTCCATGAGTACCTTCGCTTCGGCACTTGCCACAGGCAGAGTAGCAGAAACGATGAGGCGGAGGGGTATGATATATTCTATTTCCTTTATTTACTTTCTTGATGCCTACGATTCTTTTCCTTAGAAAGACTAATAGTCTTCTCAACAACATTTTAGGAAAATACTTGATCTTCTCCCGTTCAGTGGTTCGTGAAAATTTTAGGTCTATAAGGGCTTTCCATTAGATTGATTCCATGTTTAGCCTTAATAAAAGTTGTAAACCTATCGCCCGTAAGATGTCAAGTAAAGTCGATAATTCAGATTACGCAACGCATACACAATTTTTATAGGACGAATCAAAATCATACTGATCCCTCAATGTACAAAGTCCTCAAGAAGGAACAGCTTGCTCCCAACGTGAAACTGTTCAGGGTCAGGGCCCCCGCCGTGGCCAGGAAGGCGAAGCCTGGCCAGTTCGTCATCCTGAGGGTCTACGAGAAGGGGGAGAGGTTCCCCATCACTATAGCCGGCACAGACCCAGAGGAGGGCACCATCGACCTGATCTTCGCGGAGGTTGGCAAGTCCTCGAAGCTCCTCGGAAAGCTGGGGGAGGGCGACAGCATAATGAACCTCTCTGGGCCCCTGGGCAACGCCACTAAGGTGAAGAACTACGGCACAATCCTTTGCGTCGGCGGCGGAGTAATGATCGGAGCCTTACTCTACCAGATGAGGGCACTGAGGGAAGCTGGGAACGAGATAGTCGCCTTGATCGGGGCCAGGAACGCGGAGCACCTTTTCATGGTGGAGGAGGTCAAGGCCCAAAGCGAAGAGTTCTACCTCGCCACGGACGATGGTTCGGCGGGTAATGGGGGGATCGACTTCTTGAGGGATCTGCTCAAGGAGAGGAAATTTGACCACGTTTTCACCATAGGCCCGACGTCCCTGCAGAGGATGGTCTCGGAGATGACCCAGCCCCATGGAGTCCCCACGACGGTGAACCTGTTCCCCATAATGGTCGACGGGACGGGCATGTGCGGCGCCTGCAGGGTGACGGTGGGTGGCGAGACGAAGTTCGCCTGCGTAAACGGTCCCGACTTCGACGGGCACCAAGTAGACTTCGACGAGCTGATATCGAGGATGAGATTCTACAACCCAAACGAGAAGATAGCCATGGTGCTCTTTGACGAGAGTTGATGGATATGGCGGCTAGGAAACCCCAGGTAGAGATGCTCAAGCAGCCCCCGGAGGTGAGGGTCCACAACTTCGACGAGGTCGCCCTGGGCTACACTAAGGAGATGGCAGTTGAGGAGGCTGAGCGCTGCCTCAGCTGCCCCAACCCCCAGTGCGTCAAGGGCTGCCCCGTCGGCATCGAGATACCGGAGTTCATAAAGCTCATAAAGGAGGGTAAGTTCAACGAATCGGCCAAGAGGGTCAAGGATAAGAACGCCCTCCCGGCCATATGCGGCAGAGTCTGCCCCCAGGAAGAACAGTGCCAGAAATTCTGCGTCCTAGGCATGAGGGGGGACCCGATAGCCATAGGGAGGCTCGAGCGCTTCGTCGCCGACTGGGAGAGGGGTAACAGCAACCCCGACTCGGAGGCGATCCCCCGCACTGGCGGGAGAATAGCCGTGGTGGGCGCAGGGCCGGCGGGGCTTACTGTAGCCGCAGATCTGGCCAAGCGGGGCCACGAGGTGGAGATGTTCGAGTCCCTCCATGAGGCGGGGGGCGTCCTGATGTATGGCATACCCGAGTTCAGGCTTCCCAAGAGCATCGTGAAGGCCGAGGTGGAATATGTGAAGAGCCTCGGCGTCAAGCTCAACCTCGACTCCACCGTGGGCAGGATTACGACAATATCGGAGCTGTTCGAAGAGGGTTTCGACGCCGTCTTCATCGGGAGCGGCGCAGGCCTCCCCATGTTCCTCCACGTCCCCGGGGAGAACCTGAAGGGCATATACTCGGCGAACGAGTTCCTGATCCGGACCAACCTGATGAAAGCATACAGGTTCCCCGAGTACGATACCCCAATAATCGTAGGCAAGAAGGTGGGGGTCATCGGGGCCGGCAACGTAGCAATGGACTCTGCCCGCTCAGCCCTGAGGCTAGGGGCGGAGAATGCCTACATCATCTACCGTAGGAGCAGAGACGAGATGCCGGCCCGGCTCGAGGAGATAGAGAACGCAGAGGAGGAGGGCATCGAGTTCGTCCTACTGACCAATCCCGTGAGGTTCATCAGCGACGAGCGCGGGTTCGTGGAGAAGGTGGAATGCATACGGATGGAGCTGGGAGAGCCAGACGAGTCGGGGAGGAGGAGACCGGTCCCTGTCGAGGGGAGCGAGTTTACCATCGACATGGACACCGTGGTCGTGGCTATAGGTCAGACCCCCAACCCCATAATCCAGCAGACCACGGAGGGCCTGGAGACGACAAGGCGGAACACCATCGTCGCCGACGAGGAGACCGGGCTCACGAGCATCGAGGGCGTGTACGCGGGAGGAGACGTTGTAAGCGGTGCAGCCACGGTAATAAGCGCTATGGGGGCGGGGAAGAAGGCCGCTGAGGCCATCCACAAGTACATGATGGCAAAGATCAAGGAAAAACAAAAAACTTGAATCCAACAATGAGCCAACGAACTATCTTACATCGTATTATCAACGAATGGTCTTATTCAGTATATAATATTCTCTCGATTCGAACAGAATCCAGTGGATTAACTATTGAAACAATATCGCGAAGAAAAAGGTTGGACCCCAGGTTCAGGGGTCCGTTTAGCTATCTTAAGCTGTGTAGCCTTGGGCGATCATCGCGTCCGCGACTTTGAGGAAGCCCGCGATGTTCGCCCCGAGGACATAGTTGCCCGGGTCGCCGAACAGCTTTGCCGTGTCGTAGGCGTTCTTATGGATATTCACCATGATCCCATGGAGCTTAGCGTCGACCTCCTCCCGGCTCCAGAAATAGCGCTGGCTGTTCTGCGCCATCTCGAGGCCGGATGTGGCGACACCGCCCGCGTTGGAAGCCTTTCCAGGGGCGAAGAGGACCCGAGCTTCCTGTAATACTTCAATGGCCTCGGGGGTGCTAGGCATGTTGGCGCCCTCCCCCACGGCGATTACCTTGTGGTCTACGAGCTTCTTTGCATCCTCTTCGTTTAGCTCATTCTGCGTCGCGCAGGGCAGGGCTATGTCCACATCGTATCCCCAGGGCTTGCCCTCTGTGACGTACTCCACGTTGTATTTCTCGGCGTACTCCTTGATACGCCTCCTCTTGACGTTCTTGAGCTCCTTCACGTATGCCAGCTTACTCATGTCGATGCTGGCGGGGTCGTAGATTACGCCGTTGGAGTCGCTCAATGTGACCACCTTAGCGCCTAGCTGTATGCACTTCTCGGCTGCATGCTGGGCGACGTTACCGGAACCGGAGACGGCTACAACCTTGCCCTTTATCTCTTCATTCCTCGTCTTCAGCATCTCCTCGACGAAGTATACGAGGCCATATCCAGTTGCCTCGGTCCTGATGAGGGAGCCTCCATATGTCAGGCCTTTACCCGTCAGAACGCAGGTGCCGTGGAGGTTGGTGATCTTCCTGTAGGTGCCGTATAGATATCCGATCTCCCTGGCGCCTACACCGATGTCTCCTGCGGGCACATCTACGAACTGACCGATGTGCCTGTACATCTCCATCATGAAACTGTGACAGAAGCTCTCAACTTCCGTGTCGGTCTTGCCCTTCGGGTTGAAGTCGGAGCCGCCCTTTCCTCCTCCCATCGGGAGGCCGGTGAGGCTGTTCTTGAATGTCTGCTCGAATCCTAGGAACTTAAGCAGGCCAAGCTTGACCGTGGGGTGGAACCTGAAGCCGCCCTTGTAGGGGCCGATAGCGGAGTTGAACTGGATCCTGAATCCCCTGTTTACCTGGAGCTTTCCGTCCTTGTCCTTCCAGGGGACCCGGAACTGGACTATCCGCTCCGGCTCGACGATCCTCTCGAGGATAGAATGTTCCTTGTACTGTGGGAATTTCAATATGGCGGGCTCAACGTTCTCCAATACTTCATGAACTGCCTGGTGGAAGGTCTTCTGGAGGGGGTCCTTCTCGACAACCGATTCATAAACGCTCTCAATGTACTTGTCCATACAATCTCACCTTACAATTCACTGAGGGAGTTTCACGTTTAATATTTATGTCTTTTCAAATTGGGTGTTGAAAAATAAATACTCTATATATAAATTCGATATTGTATTACTAAGTTAAATAGATAATAGAGATTAAGAAGGGTGCAATCAAAAAGGAGGGTGTCGCGAGTTTGAGGATTGTTCCTATCCCCACTCGACTCCGGCCTAATCAATTCCGCCTTGGATGGCGATCTTCCTTGCAGGCGTTTTTCCAAGGCTCCGTATCTTTTCGGTGAACTCCGCCATGAATTGGGCGAACTCCCTTGGCATCCCGGCGCTGCAGAAGACCATCTCCAGCCTGTCTCCGCCGATTCCTAAGACCTCCAACGCTTTCTTGGCCACGTTGATCCTTCTCTCGGCCTTGTAGTTACCATCGATGTAGTGGCATTGCTCCTTTAGACATCCCGACAAGATCACTCCATCGGCGCCCATCTCGAAGGCCGTGAATATATGCCGAATATCAACCCTCCCTGTGCATGGGACAAGTATGACACGAACGTTGACTGGATATTCCAGCCTCATGATCCCGGCAAGGTCGGCGGCGGCATACGAGCACCATCTACAGGCGAAGCAGACCACTACTGGTTCGGCCTCTCGTTCCGGCGTAAGCCATTTCTGAGGCGTGAGGAGGCCCTCAACCGCCGGAATCATTTGCTTGTCCTTGAAGTATCGCAGCTGCATGGCTCCCATTGGGCACTCCACGGCGCAGACGCCGCATCCCTTGCAGGCGGCCTCGATGACGTGAGGCTCGCTGAAGGCGCCAAGCTCGATCGCATTGAACGGGCACGATGTGGCACATGCACCACAGCCAACACATAGTTCTGGGTCGACGACAGCCGTGATGGCTTCCGCACGGATCTTCCTTCTCGCCATCGGTATGGCAGCCCTGGAGCCGACTGCGTACGCTTGGGAGACGCTCTCGGCCACGTTCTTCGGCCCGTGGGCAGTGCCACAGAGATAAATCCCATCTGATGAGAAATCGACCGGGCGCATCTTCGGATGGGCCTCGAGGAAGAACCCGTCGGCTCCAACGGGAACCCTCAGCATGGTGGCGAGCTCTTTCCCATCCTCTCGAGGGATTAGAGGCGTCGAGAGCACGACGAGATCGGAGTTCAGGTTGATCTCTTGGTCAATGAGCGTGTCGTAGACCTTGACTTCAAGACCCCCATTGGGCAAAAGGGAGACCGTCGGAGGATTTTCTGGAATGTAATTGACGAACTTCACGTTCTTCTTCAGACACTCGAGGTAGTATTCCTCGAGCTCCTTACCGTAGGCCTGCAGGTCCCTGTAGAGGATGAATACCTCTGACGAGGGCTGCATCTCCTTCAGGAGCAGGGCGTTCTTCAAGGCCACACCGCAGCAAATCCTCGAGCAGTACGTCCTGCCCTCGTCCTCCATGGCTCCGACGCACTGGATTATCACGACCCTGTCGAGGTCCCCCAAGGTTCCCTCGTCAAGGAGCTGTTCCAGTTCCAGCTGCGTCACGATTTTTTCATTCTCCCCATACTCGTAGTAGCCCTCGGGTACGAACACCTCTGCCCCCGTGGCCACGACGATCGTGCCCACTTTTAAGTCGGCTTTCTCGCCATCGCCCTTCTGGACCTCGACCTCGAAGTTGCCGAAGAAGCCCTTAACGCTGCTCACCGCCGAAGAAGTGAGAAGCACTATGTTGGGGTTTTTCAAGACCGCGTCTTTTAGGGGCTGGAGAACGTCCGAAGCCTTCTGCCCCGTCGGGTAGAGGACGTTGAGGTCCCTTAGGAGCCCCCCGACCTCAGCCTCCTTCTCCACGAGATAGACAACGAATCCTTGGTTGGCCAAAGAGAGGGCGGTCGTCATTCCGGAGACCCCAGCGCCAATCACCAGCGATGTGGGCTCGATCTCGATCTCGGGTTCCTCCTCAGGATCGAGGTAGTGGGCCTTCGCTACCGCCATGTGGACCAGGTAGATCGCCTTTTCTGTGGCCTTCTCAGGGTCGTCCTTATGCACCCAAGAATCCTGTTCTCGAATATTCACCATCTGGAAGAGGTACTTGTTCAGCCCCGCCTCCTCAACAACCTCCCTGAAGAGGTATTCGTGCGTCCTAGGGGTGCAAGAAGCTACCACGACCCTCTCGAGATCCTGTGTTTCTATTGCCTCCTTAATGCTGCTTATCCCCTCCGAGGAGCACGTGTGAAGGTTGTCATCGACATGGACGACGTTGGGAAGAGTTCTAGTGTACTCCGCGACCTTGGGTATATCGACGACGCCGGCGATGTTGATGCCACAGCGGCACAGGAACACGCCGATCCTTGGATGTTCCCCGTTGTATGGGGCGCTCATTCTGAACCCTCCACGATAGCCACCGACTCCACAATCTCCGCCGCCCTTGCCGCGGCCCCCGATGCGTCTGCGATGGAATCGGGGATGTCCTTAGGCTCTTGGCAGTATCCGCAGACGAAGATCCCTTCCCTGGTCGTGTCCAGTGGAGCCAGAATCGGATTCTGGCTTTTGTAGAATCCGTATTCGTCCAACTCTACGCCCAAGATCTTGGCCAACTCAGGGTTCCCAGGGTTTGGGGTCAGAGCCGTGCTGAGCACCACGAGGTCGAATTCCACCTCGTTCATGTCCCCGGTGGTAGTGTCCTCGTACCAGAAACTGAGTTCGCCCGTCTGGGGGTCTTCTCTGATCTCGCTTGGCTTCGCCCTGACGTACTCGACTCCGTATCTGTCGCGAGCCCTGTTGACCAGCTCCCTGAATCCCTTGCCGAAGGCCCTGAGGTCGGTGTAGAAGATAGAGACCTCCGTTTGGGGCTCGTGCTCCTTGACGAGCATGGCTTCCTTGGTGGCGTGCATGCAGCAGACTGCCGAACAGTATTGGTGGCCTTCTCCCAGGCTGCGAGATCCGACGCACTGGATGAAGGCAACCTTTTTGGGAACCGAGTGGTCCGACGGCCTTATTAGGTGCCCCGTTGTGGGGCCCGTCGCTGAAACGAGCCGTTCGAGTTCGAGGGCCGTGATAACGTTCTGATACCTCCCGTATCCGTACTCCTTTATACCTGATGGATCGAAAGGGGTGAGGCCCGTTGCCACTATGATGGCGCCAACGTTCAGGTCGACGTGCTCTTCGACCTGTTGGTGATCGATCGCATTTGGGTCGCAGATCTTCTCGCATTCGAGGCACTCGGAACAGCCGCCACAGGATAGGCATCTCTCTGCTTCCCTGATCGCCATTTCCTCGGTGAAGCCCAGTTCGACTTCGCTGAAATTGCCGAATCTATCGACGACTTGGAGCTTGGGCATCTTCTCCCTTGGCCTAGGCTCGACGCCCTCCTTGGATACCTCTTCGACCTCCTGGACGGGTTCGTCTCGACCCCTTCGAAGGTCTTCGCCTCTCAAGTACCGGTCAATGGATTCGGCGGCCCGCTTCCCGCTGCCTATTACCTCGATCACCGTCGATGGGCCATCCACGATGTCTCCCCCCGCGAATACGCCCGGGCGACTCGTCTCGAGGGTGACTTCGTCGGCGCTAATGGTCTCCCATCTCGTTGTTTCAATCCCCTCGGGTATCGAGGAGGTGTCAGGGACCTGGCCGATGGCCAGGATCACCGTGTCCGCCTCCATGAGGAACTCCGATCCCTCGATCGGGATCGGTCGTCTCCTCCCGCTATCATCGGGTTCGCCGAGCTCCATCCTCAGGCACTCTACTCCAGTGATCCTGCCGTCTTTGCCAGTAAACCTCATCGGGTTAACCAGGAAGCGGAACTTTACTCCTTCCTCCTCGGCCATCTCGACATCTTCGGGGTTGGCGGGCATCTCACCCCTTGACCTTCGATAAAGAATGCTCACCTCTTCACAACCGTCGCGGATGGCGCTCCTAGCGGCATCCATTGCGACGTCGCCGCCACCGATCACCGTAACCTTGCCCTTGACCAGCCCCCTTTTCCCCATGTTTACATTCTTCAGGTAGTCGATGGCCTGGACCACTCCCTCAAGTTCCTCACCCTCGACGTTGAGGCCCCTGCTGTCTTGGGCTCCGATCGCGATGAACGCTGACTTGTAACCGTCTTCGAAGAGTCCATCGACGGTGATGTCCTTGCCGAGCTGCGTGCTGGTCTTTATCTCCACGCCGCTGTCTATTATCCTCTGGATCTCGATGTCGAGGTCCTCTTTCGGGAGGCGATATGGCGGGATGCCATATCTAAGCATCCCACCTGGCTCGGGCATCGATTCGAAGACCGTGACTGGATAGCCAAGCTTCACCAGCTCGAAGGCGGCGGTGAGCCCCGCTGGGCCCGCGCCGATAACGGCTACTTTATCATCGTACTTCCGGGGGAACGGCTCAATCTTCTCCTTCCCTTTTTTAACCTCGTAATCAGAGACGAATCGTTTCAAGGCCTTGATCGCTATTGGTTCCTCAACCTTCCCGCGCTCGCATTCGGCCTCACAAGGATGGAAGCACACCTTACCGCAAACAGCGGGGAATGGGATGGCCGTCCTGATTAGTTCGAGAGCCTCCTCGAACTTACCATCCTTTATCAGAGCGACGTATCCTTGAACGTTTATGCCTCCTGGGCAGGCCACGCGGCAAAGAGGAACCCCTTTTTTATCGATGGTAAAGACGTTCGGGATCGCCTGTGGAAAGGGTCTGTAGATGGCTTTCCTCGTCCCCAGGCTGCCTTCGAACTCGTTTGGGAGGGTCACCGTGCATACTTCTGTACAATTGTCACAGCCGGTGCATTTCTCCTCGTCAACGAACCTCGTTTTTCTCAGGACTTTGACCGTGAAGTCACCGGCCGACCCCTCTACTTCCTTTACTTCGCTGTAGGTCAACAGATTGATGTTTGGATGGCGATAGCAGTCGATCATCTTCGGGGCGAGAATGCAGATGGAGCAGTCCATCGTCGGGAAGGTCTTATCCAACATGACCATGCTCCCTCCGATGCTCGGGGTTTTCTCCACGAGATGAACCTTGTAACCTCTGTCGGCCAGATCCACCGAAGCCTGAATGCCCGCAATCCCTCCCCCTATCACGACGACGGAAGCTTCTTTCTCCATTTTACTCCCCTCCGATCTTGTCTAGGACGTCCTCCACGGGGCTGAGGTTGAAGTTGATCCCCAGCTCCTCCTCGTCAAGCCCCATCGCGAGCCCGAGGAGCTGGGTGTAGTACAAAACGGGCAGATCGATCTCCTCGTCCTGCAGCACCGTCTTGATGGCGCCCTGCTTAGCGTCGTACATCTTGTGGCAGAACGGGCAGACGGTGACCATGCCGTCGAAGCCCCTCTTTTGTATTGCCTTCAACTTCATACCCGAGATCTTGAAGGAAGTATCAGGATCGCTGACTACGAGGCTCGCCCCGCAGCAATCGAGCTTCTCAGGGTAGTCTACGGCCTCCGCCCCCAGAGCGACCGTGAGATCGTCGAGGATGTGGGGGCCCTCAGCCTCGTCGGGCCGCCCGATGGAGCTCGGCCTGATCGCGTGACACCCGTAGTGGGACGCCAGCTTGAGACCCTCGAGCCTCTTCGTCAACGAGCTCTTGATCTTCTCCACGCCGATGTCGTCGTTTAAGACCTCTATGAGGTGGCGGACATCGCTCTCACCGGTGTACTCCAGCCCCTCCACCGAGAGGTACCCGTTGACGGACTTCCGGAGCTCCGGGTCGGAGTCGAGAGCGTGCTTCACCTCGCACATCGAGAGGTGGCAACCGTTGCACAGGGGCAGCAGATCTATCCCGATCTCATCCGCGATCGCCAGGTTCCGGGCAGTCAGGTAGATCCAGCTGAAGCTGTTCAGGCTCCTGAGGGGGTAGCCGCAGCAGCTGAAGCCGTCGACGTCCACAAGCTCGACTCCGAGCTTTGGGAGTGTCTCCCTCGTCGACATCTCGAAGCCGTACTGCTCGGTCTGGATGGTGCATCCGAGGTATAGGGCGTACTTCATCCCTTCATTCCTCCCCCAGAACCTTCTCCAGGACCTGCAGGAACTTGGCCATGTCCCTCGGCCCCTTGGCGTCGGGGAGATCCAGAGACTCTCGGTCGTGGGCCTCGAACTTCCTGTCGATTATCTCCTGGGGTGGCTGGATGGACCCCAATCTCTTCACGGAGCTCAGCATCCTTGTCAGCCCCTCCGGGGGCTGGAGCCCCTTGCTCACCGCCAGGTTCTGGCAGGCGATGATGATGTTGTAGGGAGTGACCTCCCTCGGGCAACGCTCCGTGCACTGTAGGCACTGGGCGCACTCCCATATGATGTTGGACCCCATGAGTTCTTCGATGAGATCGCGCTGAGCCATAGCGACTATCTTGCGGGGTCGCAAGTCCAGGAACCTTGCAGCCGGGCAGCCGCTAGAGCATTTACCGCACTGATTGCACTGGTCCTGGTGCAGCTCGCTTACGCCGTGTTGAATTTGAGACAAGACATCCGGTCCAACCATCTTGAACCCCTACCACCCCAAAGTTAATGGTATCCTACCTTTGATGCGTTTGAGAAAATAAGAATTGACATCCCTATCTATGTCGAACCCAAACCGCCGGGTATGAGACAACTCGTTTTTTCCAATCCAGACCACTGGTATCGACATTTAGGGAAATCGTACTAGAGACTTAGGCGCTTTATATATTGTTTGTGGTCATGATATTAGAAAAAATATCTATTTTTACGTATATTCTTCGTCCACGCCTGAAGGCGTCGGAAAGAAGAGGAAGACAGAGCCTCTAGCTTTTGGGACTTCGTATGCCATATGAACAGGATCTCAGAGCATCTCTTCGGCTTCTGCTGATAATTATCCTAGAAAAGTGGTTTTCAGAGTCACATCCACTTCTGGACGACGTCGTCGTACTCGGCTTCGAGCCTGTCCTTGTGCATGAGCTCCTCCTGGGCTAGGTTCGCGAACATCTCACCGATCTGGCTCTCCCTGTATCTCTTCGCCATCTCGATGAAGTCGTGGGTCGCCTTCTCCCTCTTGATGGCGTAGATGAGGATGTCTTGGTAGTCGACCTCGGGGTTTAGTGATGTCCCCTCCAAGTAGTCGACGATCCTCAGGTCCTGGACAACGGTGGCGAGGGTGCCAATCTCCTGGATCTTCCCTGGGTCCTCCTTCGTTTGGAGAAGATTGGACTTGTGCCACTTCTCCTCTTCAACGAGCTCCTTTAAGATCCTCGACCCCGGGTTGACGACATTGTTCCGGGCGGACGAGTAGAGCTTGATCGAATCCTCCTCCATTGAGACGGCCAGGTTCAGCGCTTTCTCGAGGGTCCACTCCGACAATTTTGTATGCCTCCTCAGATACTGTTGTAGAGGGGAACATTGAGATTGCCAAAGGATGGGTCCGGTCGGAGGGAAATTCCTAACTTGGGTTGTACCTTTCGTGTTTGCTATTTAGCATGCGGGACATTGTGTCGAGGTCATCGTGTACTGGCTCCTCGCTGAGGCTATAATCAGTGGCACCGTGAGCCCGGTGCTCAAGCCCATAGACCCCGTGAGGTTCGAGTAACACTGTTTTCCAAATCCCACATGAATACTGAGGTAACCTAGCTGGGTTGCTTAAAAAACCAAGAAGATTTGACGGACCTTCTATCCTCGTCGGTAAGCCGTCATTTTTCATGATGGGATATAAGGCAGAGTAACTTGAGTTCCTCCTCCCCGTTGTTCCTGAACTGGTGCTCCTCGTCCTGGGCGACGAAGACGACGTCTCCAGGTGATCTCCTCGTACCCGTCCTCACCGATGACTACGCCCCTCCCTGAGAGGATGAAGGCCTTGTGCTCCGTCCTTATGCAACCCTCGATGATGGACACATCTACCTCGTCTGGGATCTCCTTGGCATCGACAAGGGTTGGAGCATATACGAGCTCGTTCGCCGAGATTATCTCAAGGAGTTTCTCGTGGAGCCCGAGGGCGTCGACCTGGCACCCTGAATCGCCTGAGAACCCAGTCAACAGCAGTTTCACCATGTTATACCTGGCCTGGCGTTAAACATGATTCGGTCCTCTTATTTGATGGGGAATCTAATCACTATTACTACGATTTTATATAATGTTTATCGTGGCATTCAACGTAAATACCAAACCTAGATCAATTTACCAAGAATTATACCATAAGCGTATAAAATGTGGGCCCGTTCTTATCATTCCTGTGGACAATCCTTCTTATGACCATGCTCATCATGCAATGAGGTAATTAATACAACGTCCCCCATCCTGTCGATACTGGTAAAGTCTATCAATAAAAATTAAAATTCGAATCCCCTAGAAGACATGGGATGATGGAGATACCCCGAGATCGCGCCGCCAGTTTGAATAACCCATAGGCGCAGCCTCAGACCTCCAGCATGCTGCTCCGTACATGAGCCCCGTCCTCGGGTTGAATAGGACGCCATTCATCCCACCGGCAACCATCGGCACTTGGGACAGCTCGTGACCCCTACGCCCTAACTCTTCCAGGACGCCGTCTTCAAAGCCCGGTTCAACTTTAAGTATCTTGCCTCCTGTGCCTTGGATGCCCGTGGTCCATACCCTGGGCGCCTCGACAGCCTGCTGGAGGGTCATCCCGAAGTCGACTATGTTGACCACAGTCTGACATATGGTCGCGAGGGCTTCCTCCCCGAACGGTGTGCCTATGCACATGAAGGGCTCTCCACCCCTAAGGAAGATAGCCGGCGTCAGGGAACTCAGGACTCTCTTACCGCTGGACACAGAGTTTGCCTTTCCCGGTAGGGGGTCGAAGGCGCCCATGAAGCCGTTGAGCAGTATCCCTGTCCCCTGGACGGTCACCCCAGAACCGAAGGGGGAGGAGACGCTCTGTGTCGAGGTAACCATGTTTCCATCGGAATCAAAGGCGGATACGTGCGTTGTATTCCCACCCCCCACCTCATAGAGAACGGCGTCCCCCGGGCCGTAGCTCATGGCCGAGCCCATGCTGATCTTCCCTGCGCACTTCTCTGCGTAGGGCTTGGAGGTTATGCCGGCCACTGGGACCATCACCCTCTCTGGGTCCCCCATATACTGCTGCCGGTCCGCGTAGGCCATCTTCATGGTCTCGGCCAGGAGGTGGAGGTGGTCGGCGGAGCCGAAGCCCGTTGAGGCCAGGTCGAAGTTCTCCAGGATGTTTAGCATCTGGATCAGGTGAGCCCCCCCGCTGCTGGGGGGAGCCGTCGTGTAGACCTCATGCTCCCCCCTGTAGGTCCCCCTCAGGGGCCTACGCACCATCAGCTTGTATTCCTTTAGGTCCTCCCCCGTGAGGATGCCGCCATTCGCCTGCACATCTTCTATGATTGCCTCTCCAAGTACACCTTTGTAAAGGGCATCCGACCCTTGGGCTGCTATCTTCTCCAAAGAAGAAGCGAAGTCTGTTTGGACTATTTGGTCGCCTACCCTTGGAACCCTTCCCCCTGGTAGAAATATTCTCGCAGTCTCTGGGTGCCTTAGCAGATCCTCCCTCTTCTCCTCGACCATTTGGACGAAGAGGTGTGAGACCTTGAATCCGTGACGGGCATGTCTCAATGCGGGTTCTATCATCTCCGAGAAATTCAATTCGCCGTACTTCTTGGCCATGTACTCCCACGCTTTAAGTGCTCCGGGCGTTGCAACGCTAAGATAGCCGATCTCGTTCCTTCGATCCGAGGGCTTGAGCATGCCTTGGCTCGACTGAACCTTTTCAGAGGGAATGTACATATCGTCGCTGGAGGCCTTGGGCGCTATGGCGGAGTTGTCTATCGCCTCGATCGTCCCATCGTTCCCATTCCTTATCACGGAGAAGCCTGCCCCGAAGACTCCAACCATCATGGGCTCAACCACCGACAGGGTGAAAAGGGAGGCAACAGCCGCATCGAAGGCGTTCCCGCCCCTAGCGAACATCTCCATGCCGGCCGCGCTTGCCAGGGGATGATCCGTGACCACCACCCCTCCACTGGCGGCGACCTCCATCTCGATGGTTCTCGGCCCTTTGGTGGGTGGCTGCAGCTTCGGCTGGGAGACGGGGCTCATCTGACGCACCTTTGAGGTTTATCTCCGCGCCGAGGCATTGAAAAGATTTGGGATGCCCGTTAGGGGCTCTCCGAGCGTATGCAGTTTTCTCTGCAACGAGGACGTGCTCTTCTCACTCCACGATAAGCTTCCCTTAAAACAATGAAGTCGATAAATGGTTCTGGTCTGTGGACTGTAAAATAGTGATAGGCTTGAGGCGGTGCTCAGTTATTTCACGTTCTGCCTGTAGTAGTCCATGGACCACTCTATGATCTTCATTGCCTCACCGGCGTCGTCCCAACCCATCACCTCCGTCTCTTTTCCCTCAGCCCTCTTATAGTTCTCGAAGAAGTAGGTGAGCTCGCTTTTCATCGCAGTTGGAATTTCGCTAAGAGACTTCAGTTGCTTGTAAAAGGGGTCTGTCGTGGAGACGGTGACTATTTTGTCGTCGAGCTCCCCATCGTCTATCATCTTTATGTTTGCGACGGGCCTAGCGACGGTGAAGCAACCCGTAAAGGTGGGCTCATTTATGAGCAGAACGGCGTCGAGTGGGTCCCCGTCGTCGTCTAGGGTTTGAGGGATGAATCCGTAATCGCAGGGGAAGTAGGTGTAGAGAACCCTATTCAGCTTGAATACGCTGTCCCTTACGTCGTACTCGTACTTGTTGCGGCTGCCCCGCGTGATCTCGGTGACAACATAGACCTCATGGGGAGGGTCGGGGCCCGACGGGAAATCTTTCCAGTAGTCCGCCATAAGCTTCGAGTTGTAAGGGCGATGTGACGGATTTAGGCTTTATGAAAATTTATACAAACTGGCTATTTTTGTTGGTCTAAGTTAGTGTGCCGAAGGATCTCACTCCAGAGTTTCAGGGTTTCCTCCGCCTCCTTTTTGTCGAGAATCTGGATGACGAAGCCGGTGTGGACTATCACGTAGGTCCCGGGCTTTACTGCGCCATCCTCTATAAGGTCTAGGATCGCCTCCCGCTTGATGCCTCCGAAGTCTACGACTGCAGTCCTGCCCTCGACTGACTCGACGAGGCCGGGTATCGCAAGGCACATCTTAGGTTTCTCAGGCTCCGATGCTTATATTTCTTCGCTGGGGCAACGTTTTAATCCATCAGGAGGGGTCTCTCCAATGTTCACCGTCTGGAGAATCTATAATGGATAGGAAGGTTCAGAGGGTTTTCTTCTGGATATTCGTGGCAACTTTCATCTCCACTTTCGGGGAAACCATACCTCAGTCCTTCCAGCCCTTATTCCTATCTAGGCTGGGTATCTCAGCCGCCGTCATTGGCCTCGTATACAATATTAAGAACGTGGTTCAGACATTTGTCAGGATACCTATAGGGGCTCTAAGCGACAGGCTGGGCCGCAAGAACCTCATGGTCCTGGGCATGACCTTCATTTCGCTGGTCCCATTTATCTACTCGGTCTCCTACAGCGCCCACCTCCCTCTGGTGGCGATGCTGGTGAGCGGCCTGGGCGTCTCGATCTATTTCCCACCGTCCGAGGCTTATGCATCAGGCCTCTTTCCACCACACAAGGTAGGAGAGGCTTTGGGAAGGTACCACCTGAGCTGGTCGATAAGCGCCATCATCGGCCCCTCCGTAGGAGGGGTCCTCGCTATGCTTTTCCCCGAGTACAGGCCCGTCTTCGTGCTCGCGGGCTTGACTACGTCGATAAGCGTTTTGATCCTTTTTCTCAAGATCGAGGACGACTCAAACCCCAGTTGCCCCGTGAACGTCTCCGGCGAGGTAGTCCACCTCCTTAGGAGCCTCCCCTCAGATATGATTAGGCTGATGGGCAACCGGCGAGTGATGGTTGGGTCGGTGTCCGTCTTCGCCCACTCCTTCTGCCACTGGATGTTGGCGACATTCGTGCCCCTCTTCGCAGTTGGTGTGGGTTTCGACGAGGTCACCATCGGCCTCTCCCTGACAGCAAACGCGCTGCTGATAGCCTTAAGCCTCCTTTTTACGGGGAGTTTCTCCGACAGAGTGGGGCGGTTCATGCCCATATTTTCAGGCCTCATACTGAGCGTCGCAGCCTTTGCCTTGATACCCTCGGTGACCGAGTGGTGGATGCTGATGGGGCTCATGGCTCTGCTCGGGGTCAGCGCCGCCCTCGTATTCCCCGTTTCTCAGGCGGTGACCCTCGAGGCCCTGCCTGTCCAAGAGAGAGGTGCCGCTACTGGGGTCTGGGGGACAGTTATGTCACTGGGAGGCACGGTGGGCTTGTTCGCCATGAGCTTCATAGTCTCCGTCGCTCCAATAGCCTGGGTGTTCTACTTTTCAGCAGCTTTCAGCTTCGCCATCTCCATCCTCATCTTCGCCATAAGGGGCTACTTCAGTTCCTGAGCCTCCTCGTTTTCTCAGAAACGACCTCTAGGGTGTCCGGGTCGATGAAGACTCCATATTCTGCCCTCGCCGCTTCAACAGATACCAAGCCGTTCAAGACATCTTTCAGCACAAGCTTTGGCCTTCGTTTGAGGGGGTCGCCGTACCCGCCACCCCCCGGCGTCTTGATCACTAGGGCGTCTCTCTTCGTCAAGGGGACGGTGCACTTCGAAGGAAGCTTCAAAGCCTCGCCGTTCCTTTTCAGCAGATATTCTCCGAGCGCCCCAGGCTTCCCGCCCTGCAGGCCCCATGGCGGTATCTTCGTCCTCTCCGCCATGATGGACAATGTCGCCCTCTCGGAGGTGAGCGTCCAGCTTCGGGTTATGCCGCAGCCTCCCCTATGTTCTCCGGCTCCTCCGCTGTCGGGCCTAAGCTCGTAGGTCTCGAACCTCAGCGGGAGGTAGGCCTCAAGGGCCTCTATGGGGGTGTTCATGGTGTTGGTCATGTTGACGTGGACCCCGTCGACGCCGTCGCATCCGGGGCGTCCTCCGCTCCCACCCCCTATCGTCTCGTAGAAGGTCCATGGGGTTCCGTCTTCCTTCAGCCCGCCTATGGTTACGTTGTTCATGGTGCCGAGGCCTGCGGCGGGAACCTTATCTGGGACTATCTGGGAGAAGGCGAGCATGAGGACATCTACGTTCCTCTGGCTGGTCTCCACGTTCCCCCCTGCGACGGGGGCCGGTCGGACCGGGTTCATCATGCAGCCCTTTGGAATCTTCAATGTGACTGGGCGGAAGCATCCGTCGTTGACGGGGATGGTGGGATCGACGATGGAGATGAGGGTGTAATAGATGCCCGCGATGGTTACTCCCAGGGGGGCGTTCACTGGCCCGTCCACCTGAGGAGAGGTGCCGGCGTAGTCGAACGTGATGTCGCTACCACGTATGGTCACGGCCACTGAGATCTCGGCCGATCCTCCGCCCGTGCCTATCTCCTCCATCCAGTCCCGGGCGGAGTATACGCCGTCGGGCATTGCATCGATGGACGCTCTCATCCTACGCTCCGAGTAGTCCATGACAGACTCCATCGCCCCGTGGACGGTCCCGACACCGTACTCCTCAACCAGCTCCAGAAGCCGCCTAGTGCCCGTGTTGTTGGCTGCGACCTGGGCCCTCAGGTCCCCCATCTGGGTGTCCGGTGTCCTCACGTTACTCCTGATGAGTGCGGATATCTCCGGGTCTGTGTGCCCTCCCCTCACGAACTTCACCGGCGGGATAATGAGGCCCTCTTGGTAGAGTTCCGTGGCGTCGCCCGCGAGGCTGCCAGGCGTCTTCCCGCCGACATCTGTGTGGTGGGCCTTGTTGGCGGCGTATCCAATCAGGTCCCCGTCTTGGAATATGGGGGCTATGAGAGTGAGGTCGGGGAGGTGGGTGCCGCTCAGGTAGGGGTCATTGAGGAGGATCATGTCGCCTGGCTCCAGAGGGCCCTTGTAGTGGTCGAGGCCCTCCCGTACTGCTAGGGCCATTGACCCTAGGTGGACGGGGATGTGCTCCGCCTGGGCTATTAGGCGGCGCCTGTCGTCGAAAATGGCGCAGCTGTGGTCCATCCTCTCCTTTATGTTGGGGGAGTAGGCCGACTTCCTGAGGGCGATTCCCATCTCCTCGGCGGCGTAGATGAGGGCCCCCTTGATGACCTCAACGGTCGTCGAGTCCAGGCTCATCCCTTCATACTCCTCATGATCAGATTCCCATAGTTGTCCGCACCCGCCTCCCAGCCGGGATAGATCACCGTCGTTGCGTCATACTGCTCTATGACGGCTGGGCCCTCGAACGCCCCGTCTCCCCTTATGCTCCGTCTTTCGTACACGGGGGTCTCGATCCGCGAGTCGGCCCCCTCGAAGTAGACCTCCCGATGCTCTCGTGGCTCGGGCTTCACCCCCGTAGGCTTCATCTTCTTGAATCTAGGCTTGGAGAGCAGCCCCACGGCCCTCAGCCTTACGTTCACCGATTCGACGGGCTCTTCCTCCGCAGCGTATCCGTAGACCTCCCTATGCCTCCTGTTGAACTCCTTGATCGCCCTCTTCATCGCTTCTCCGTCGAAGGGATCGGAGGCGTCAACCGTCAGCTCGTAGGCCTGCCCCAGGTACCGGAGGTCGAGCCTCCTCTCGAAGCACATCTTCTCTGGCGGGATGCCCTCCTCGGCGAGCGTGTCCCTCCCTTCGGCCTCCATGCGCCCGAAGATCGACTCCACCTCTGCGGGATCGACGTCCACGGATCTCTTCACCATAGCCTGGGAGTAGTCTTGGAACAGGTCTGCGGTCAGGAGGCCTAGGGCAGAGAACATACCCGGGTTGGGTGGGACGATCACTTTGCCTATCTCAAGTTCTTCGGCCAGGGCGCAGACGTGCATAGGGCCCGCCCCGCCGAAGGCCACAAGGGTGAAGTTGCGGGGGTCGTAGCCCCTCTCTACAGAGACTATGCGGAGGATCTTGGACATCATCGAGTTGGCGAGCCTTACGACGCCGACGGCAGCTTCCTCTACCCCCATCCCCAGCTTATCGCCGAGCCTCCTTAACGAGGCCCAGGCCTCCTCCGGATGTATGCTCATCTCTCCGCCGAGGAGGCTCCTCGGGTTCAGCCTTCCTAGCAGGAGGTTCGCGTCCGTTATGGTCGGCTCCTCACCTCCTTGGCCGTAGCAGGCGGGCCCCGGGTGGGCTCCGGCGCTCGTGGGCCCGACCCTCATGACCCCTCCCTCGTCTGCCCAGGCTATTGTTCCGCCTCCGGCGCTGCACTCCGCGAGGTCTATGAAGGGGAACCTAACGGGGTAGCCGCTACCCTTTACCAGCCTTCCCATGTGGATCTTTCCTGCCACCTCGTACTCGGGAACCACCTCCGGGACGCGCCCCCTTACGGTCCCAGCCTTGGCGGTGGTCCCCCCCATGTCGAAGCTAATTATGTCCCTCTCTCCAGTGAGCTCCCCGAGCCAAGACGCGGCGATGACCCCTGAGGCGGGGCCGGATTCGACCAGAGTGGAGGGTCTCTCAGCAATGATATCTACCGTTGCCATTCCCCCGTTCGACTGCATGACATAGAGGTGTGCCCTGATGCCGATCCCCTTAAGGTCCTGGGCCAGCTGGGATATGTACGTGCGGATGATGGGCATTAGGGTCGCGTTCACTACGGCGGTGCTGAACCTCTCATACTCCCTGTACTCGTTCGAGACCAAGCTCGAACCCGTGAGGTAGAGTCCAGGGAGACGCTGCCTGGCGAGGCTCAGTATCTCCTCCTCGTGGTAGGGATTGGCATAGGAGTTGAGGAACCCCACTGCCAGCGATTCTACGCCCTCAGCCTCGATCTCTGATAGGATTTCATCGACCTGAGAATCATCCAGAGGCACTAGGATTTCTCCGTTGGCATCTATCCGCTCGTCCACCTCGTACCTGTGCCTCCGCTCCACAAGCATCGGGGGCCTCTGAAAGAAGAGGTTGTAGACCTCTGCCCGCCTCTGACGCCCTATCTCTATAATGTCCCTGAAGCCCCGGGTGGTTATCAGGGCCGTCTTGGGCAGCTCCAGATCCATCTGGCCGAAAAGGGCGTTAGTGGCGATGGTCGTTGCGTGGCCGACCATCCTAACGGACACCGCCCTCGCCTCTCCCAGAAACTGGCTGAAGGCTTCCACCACCCCCCTCTCTGGGTTCTTGGGCACCGAAGGCACCTTTATGTTCCGGAGTTCCCAGGTCTCCTCGTCGAGGGCCACCAGGTCGGTGAAGGTACCTCCCACGTCCACGCTTACCCTGTACATCGGCTACCTCCCCACCACTACTCCATAGGAAAGAGATAAAATCCTGTCGAGGGCTAGAGCAGTCCTTCCCGTCTTGCCACTTTCTCGAGAAATCTCCTGGTTCCGTCCCTCATGTCGATCCCGCCCAGCTCGTCGAGGGGGAACCAGCGGCCGTCGAGGGCGTCGGAAGCCGCCTTGGGTTCACCTTCTAGGTACTCGCAGAGGTACTCGATCAGTACGTAGTGATAGCGGAGTCTGCCCCCATCGTCCTTGACGATGGAGTCGTAGGTGGCGATGAGCTTAACGGGGCGGACCCTAACCCCCGTCTCTTCGAGGACCTCCCGGACAACCGCCTCTTCCACCGTCTCCCCGACCTCCACCACGCCACCGGGAATCCCCCACATCCCCCTGGAGGGCTCGTTTCCCCTCCTCGTGAGGAGGACTTTCCCCTCGTGGAAGACCACGGCTGCCACTCCGGGTATCGGAGCTTTTGGGTATTCCCGGCCCGTGCTGGAACCCCCTATGTTTAAACGGAGTTGTAGCCGGCTTCGAGGGCCCCGAGGTTGACGTCCCTGAGGGAGGGCCTCATCATCTCGTTCACGGCCTCCTTCAACCTCTCAAGGCTCAGCACCGGGGAGCGCTTCGCGAGGGCCCCAAGGAGCACCATGTTGGCCACTATCGGATTTCCCAGACGGGCCGCGATGTCGCCGGCTGGAACCGGGAGCGTCTCGACATCCTCCCTGACCTCCTTCCCAACCTTACTGAGGACGCTCGCATCGACCAGGACGAGGGCACCCACCTTCGCCCTGCCTATGTAACTCCTGTACGCAGGCAGGGAGAGGATGATAAGGGCGTCGGGCTCCGTCAGCTGCATGTCATAGATCTTCTTGTCAGAGACCAGGACCTCTGAGCGGCAGCTTCCCCCCCGGGCCTCGGAGCCGTAGCTCCTGGTGAAGATGACCTCGTATCCGTTCCTGACGAGGGCCTCCGAGAGGAACTCGCCGGCCGCGACGATGCCCTGCCCTCCGGTCCCCGAGATGAGTATCTCCCTTCGCATCCTACCCACCCCTGGCCCTCTTTATAATGGCCCTCAGGGACTCCGTGAACTCGGGTCGCTCCTCCCTCACGAAGACGCCGAGTTCCAGCTTCCCCTCCCGTGAGTCTGCAAGCCTGGCCACGGAATCCAGCCCCGAGAGGCGGCTCTTAACCGACTCCACGTCTCTTGTGTCTATCCTTATGGCTCTGCCGAGCGCCATGTGATCGACCAACTTTGCTCTGGCTTCCAGTCCGGTCATGGCGTCCTCAACCGATCTCATTGCCTCCTCGGGCGTATTCTTGGGGACGACATAGAAGTAGCTGCCACGCTCGGGCCTGTCCCTGACATAGGTGCTCTCCGAGAACATCTCAAGAATCCTCGCAGGGAGTTCTTGGAGGGGCCCCCTGAGATTGAAGATGTGCCTCTGCTGGGTTGGGCACTGGCTGAGGACCTCTATGAAGCTGAAACCCCTGTGCTGGATGGCATCCTTTATGCTACGGGTGAGATCAACCACATGGTATGTTGTCCACCTAGCCACGTAGGAGGCCCCCGCAGCAGTCACCAGTTTGGTAATATCGAAGGGGCTCTCAGGGTTCCCGTAGGGGGATGTCACTGTAGTCTCTCCGTGGGGAGTCGTAGGAGCTATCTGGCCCCCCGTCATCGCGTAGCTCATGTTGTTCACCAGGATCGTGGTGATGTCTATGTTCCTCCTCGCTGCATGGATCAGGTGGTTTCCTCCTATACCCGCGCCGTCCCCGTCGCCGGTGAAAACGACCGCTACCAGATCGCCGTTGTAGGCCTTGGCGCCCGTCGCGAAGGCCAGGGCCCTCCCGTGGGTCGTGTGGAGGGTATCCCCTTTGAAGTTGGGGCTGGGTATCCAGGCGGAGCAGCCTATGCCCGAGACGCATAGAACCTCATCCTGCGGCACCCCCAGATCGTCTATGGCCCTGACGAAGCAGTTGAGGATGATGCCGTCCCCGCAGCCCGGGCAGAAGGCTGTCGACTTTGTGCGGATGTATTTGTCCCTGTAGTAGCTTGCGGGCTTCGTCATGCTTCCCTCCTGATAGCGGCGTACACCTCACCCATAGTGGGCAGAACCCCTCCCACCTTGGCGATAGAGACGACCCTCGCCCTCCCGCAGGCCACCCTCTCCACCTCCCGGACCATCTTCCCTGCGTTCATCTCCACTACGAACAGCGCCTCCGCCTTATCGGCGAGCTTCGAGACCTCCTCCTCGGGGAAGGGCCATATTGTCCTCAGCCTGAGCAGTCCCACGCTCAAGCCCTCCTCCCTGGCCTTCTCCACGGCTCCGTAGCAGGGGCGTGCCGAGGCTCCGAAGGAGATAACCGCCACCTTCGCGTCTTCGAGCCCGACCCTCTCCAGGTCCCTGATCTCGGGCTCCGCCCTCAGAACCTTCTCTCTTATCCTGTTTACGAGCATCTGGTGATACCTGGGAGCGTAGTCCCTGAAACCATCCGGCCTGTGCGTCGAGCCCGTCACCAAGAGCCTGTGTCCCTCCCCGAAGATGGGCATCTCTGGGACTCCGCTCTGGTCATCTGTGCTGAAGGGGGTCGAGGTGGGTCCACTGGGCTTGCGGCGGTCGTATGTCTTTACATCCTCTGGGACTACTAAGCTCTCCTTCATGTGGCCTATCATGCCGTCGGACATGAGCATCACCGGCGTCCTGTACCTCTCGGCGAGGTTGAAGGCCCTGACCGTAAGGTCGAACATCTCTTGCACCGACCAAGGAGACAGGGCGATGACCTCGTAGTCCCCGTGGCTCCCGTACTTGGCTTGGTAGATGTCCTGCTGCCCCGGCTCAGTCGCCTGCCCCGTGGAGGGGCCGCTCCTCTGGACGTTCACGACGACGCACGGGGTCTCAGTCATGTGGGCGTAACCAATGTTCTCCTGCATCAGGCTATAGCCTGGGCCGGATGTCGCTGTCATCGCCTTAGCCCCAGCCCAAGACGCCCCAATCACGGCTGCTATGGAGGCCAACTCGTCCTCCATTTGTAGGAAATATCCCCCGACCCTGGGCAGCTCGGCCGCCATGTGGTGGCTTATCTCGTTTGCCGGGGTGATGGGGTACCCTGCAAAGAACCTGCATCCAGCCCTGAGGGCCCCCTCGGCGCAGGCCAAGTTCCCAAGGACGAAGTGCTCCCCCGACTTCAGCATGGTTGGACCTCCTCGACGGTTATTGCGAAGTCTGGGCAGTACCTCTCACACCACCTGCACACGGTGCACTCCCCATCTGCCTCTGGAAGGGCGTTTCCGAGGACAGTCCTCTTTTCCGACTCTCCAAGAACCTTACCCCCCATCTTTCCGCAGACGTAGACGCAGATGAGGCAACCCTTGCACCTATCCTCGTTGACCTCGACCCTGAACCCCCTTTCACTCATAGACCTAACTCCCGATGTCTGGATAGATTGTTCTACTAAACGTCGACAGGTATAATAAAACGATGGGGTTCAATCAAATCGAACTTATTCAGAGTAATTCGCGGTCGGTGAATTATCTCCACTTCTATGGTTGAGCCCTTAGTGTGTGCTTCGGCGCGTTCAGGTTCGTCAGAAATCTCTAGCTCATCATGGGACTAGTGCTCATACTTTTCGGCGTTGCCCAGCTCCTAGAAGTTTATCTCTACCAGAACTAGACGGTCATACTAACTGTGATGGTTCTGTACGTGGTCTATCTTGGACTGAAGCTCTACCGACGTTGGTCGCTGCGATGTGGAATTTCGATCACCCCTCACGCCATTTCTTGAGGACTAGACTGGCGACCGATGAGTCCTGGATGGCTATCCCGACGCTCTTGAACACGGTCAACCCGTCCTTGGGTGTTCTCCCCTCCTTCCTGCCTAGGACAAGCTCTCCCAGCTCGGCGTAGATGTGGCCCTCGGTTATGGCACCCTCAGTGATTGGGATGAGGATGTCCCCCGCCTCCTCCATGACAGCCTCCTTGCTGTCTACCACCAGCTTCGCCTCCCTCACCGTGGCGGTGTCCAGCTCCCTGTAGTCGGGGTAGAAGGCTCCTATGGCGCTGACGTGGACCGCGTCGCCCAGCCAGTCCCTCCTGATGACAGGCTTGGACGAGGTCGTGGCCGTGACGACGATGTCCGCATCCCTCACGGCGTCAGCACCGGTCTCGGCCGCTACTACCTCGACGCCCAGCTTGGGCTCTATGTCTTCTACGAACCTCTTCATGCTCTCCTCCGAGAGATCGAATACCCTGATCAAGTCTAGGTCTCTGGTCTCTGCGACGGCCCATGCCTGGGTCTTCCCCTGCACGCCGCACCCTATCACCGCTGCAACTCTGCTGTCCTTGGGGGCCAGGTACCTGGCTGCGACGCCAGTCACCGCTCCTGTGCGTATCGCTGTCAGGTAGGTCCCGTCAAGGAGGGCTTCCATCATCCCCGTTTCAGGATCGTTGACGATGACCCAGGCTACGGTGGTCGGGAGCCCCCTCTTCGGATTCTGGGGATAGATGGAGATGATCTTAGTGGCGAGGGCGCCCGTCTCCTCTAAGTAGGAGGGCATCAGGGAGACGCTGCCGTCATACCTTTCGAGCATGATGGTCGAGCGGGGCGGCATCTTAACGGCGCCCTTGGCGAACTCGCCGAAGGCTCTCTCCACTGCGTCGATGGCTTCACGCATCGATAGGAGCCTTTCGATGTCGCGGTCTGAGAGCAGCAGCATACCGATCAGAACAAACTGGGGCGCTGAGTCTATAAAATTGTGGGAGGAGGCTAGAGTGACTCAACGAACCTGTCTAGGCGCTCCACCACCCTCTCCAGCACGGGCACGGGCTGGACGAGTGGCACCCTGACAAACCCGTCCTGGTTCAGGCCGAAGGTGTGGCCGGGACTGAGGGCGACGTTCTCCTGTTTCTCCAAGCGGTCGCAGAACTCCTGGGAGCCGAGGCCGTGGCTCCTCGCGTCGAACCAGGCGTAGAAGGAGCCCTCGAATAGGTGGCAGCTGAGCCCTTCTATCTCGTCGACGGCCATGCAGAAGTACCTCCTCCTCTCGTCGTATGCCCTCCTCCTCTCCTCAACGTAGGATGTGGGTCCCTTGAGGGCGGCGACGCCCGCGGCATAGACGAATGTGGCGGGGCGGGGCGCGACCATGCCGGCGATCTTCCTAGCCTTGGGAAAGTAGCCCTCTGGGACGATAAGGTATCCTAGGCGCCAGCCCGTCATTGAGAAGGTCTTTGAGAAGCTCATTATGTTGATTGTGTGGTCCTTCAGGCCCTCTAGACTGGCCGTGGAGACGAACTCGTTGTCGTCGTAGACGAAGTGGAGGTATATCTCGTCGGAGAGGATGGTCATTTCGTGGTCTGTGGCCAGATCGCCTATGACCCTCAACTCCCCCTCTGTGAAGACCGTGCCAGTCGGGTTGTTGGGGTTACATATGAGGACGGCCTTCGTCTCAGGCCCCACGTAATCGGGGAGGGCTTCGAGGTCGGGGTGGTAGTCGTCATCCCTCGCCATGGGGGCCACAGACATCTTCACGCCCATCTCCCGAAGGATGTTGTAGTGACCCCTGTATGAGGGCTCGAAGAGCAGTATCTCGTCGCCGGGGTCTAGGACGGTAGCGAGGGCGATGTAGAGGGCAGCGCTACTCCCCGCCGTTGGGACCACCTCCTCAGGCTCGTAGACTGGGCCGAAGCCGCTGTAGTAGTCCACGACGGCTTTCTGGAATTGCCGAGGTATGTCTGCTCCCCCGTAGTGGGTCCACACGCCGCCTTTCCTTATGGCTTCCAGTGCCGCCTCTACGACCCACTTGGGTGCCTCCACGTCGGGGTCGCCGGCGTTCAGCTTTATGAACTCCTCGGATGACATCATCCAGCACCTTTCAACTTAAAGCCGTCGAATCGCTATATAACACTGTCAGGTCCGCGAAGAGATGACCACCCGAGGGTTGGGCCTCCATCATGCGAACGGGATCCGTATCGCGCCCAAGAGGTAAAGTAGGCCCCCCAAACCCACGTTGATGTAGGGGAAGAACCAGTAGAAGCTTCCGGCTTCTCTCCCCTGCAGCAGGATCAAAGACGCTAGGATAGGGTATATGAGGGGGAGGAAGCTCGGGAGCGCGTAGCCTCCGACGTAGAGGACCGTCAAGGAGAAAGAAGACCAGAGAACTAGGCAGAGGAGCATTGAGGCCTTCTCCCCGAGGAGGACGGCGGTCGTGGTGAGGCCCGCCCTCTCATCGTACTCGATGTCGGGGATTGCAGCAAAAAGATGCATCGCGGAGGTGTGGAGGAAGGCCGCGAGGATGACCATCCAGGGCGGCAAGGAGCCCGTGACCTGGTAGTATCCGAAGACGCCTGGGACCGCGTAAAGGAAGTTCGAAGAGAAGTCCATGAAGGGGAGGGCCTTGAACCTGAGGGGCCTTGCGCTGTAGAAATATCCTAGGAAAAGGAACGAAGAGAATATCAGCCTCTCCGCAAGGTCCTTCTGAAGGAGCAGAAACAAGGCGCTCAGGCCCATCGATACCGCCAGCAGAGAGACCAGGGCCCTACGCTCCTCGGCGTCTACCAGGTGCTCCTTCCTCGCCTTCTTGGGGTTGAGCCTGTCCGTCTCCTCGTCCCAGTAGTCGTTCACTCCGTATAGGAAGACGTTGGCGGGCAGGAGGAAGTAGACGAGGTATCCTAGGAACTCTGCGCTCAGCAGGTCCAGCAGCCTTCCCGCGCCCCAGACGTACCCCACGGTGTAGGGCCCCGCCAGGTAGAACCAGAACCGGAAACGGGACACCTTGAAGGCTAAAGAGACGTACTTCCTGAACCACCTCACGGCTCTCAAATCCATCAGATTCTATAGGTGAAAAGGGTGTTGTACCCGATCTGAGACACGATCTTAATGACGGAGGGCTTCACCTTCCTCTCGTAGACTATGAAAGGGTCTTGCCGGATCACCCTGGCGGTCCACTTGTACATCTCTGAAGCCGTCTTTATGGGGATCAGGTACCTCCTGGGGATGTATACGAACCCCCTCTCCGCAATCTCCTGCCAATCGCGGTATCGGAAGATCTGCTGGTCTATGAAGTTCCTGAACCCGACAGGTCGGCTTGAGACGAGCCTGTAGTCTAAACCCTCCAAGCCATGCTCCGCCAGGTCCTCCTGCGGGAAGTAGGTCCTGTTGAGGGAGAGGTCCTCCTCGATGTCCCTTATGAAGTTCACGTACTGCATGGCCCTACCCAGGTGCCGGGCGCAGCCGTAGGCGGCGCGGGGCAGCCCCATTATCTTCGCCATCATCAGGCCCACCACCTCTGCGGAGCCGTACAGGTAGGCCTTGAGGTCCTCGAGGGTGTCGTAGCTCGAAACGTAAAGGTCAGCCTCCATGGAGGCCAGGAACGAGTCCACCCAGCCCTCCTCGAACCCCCTCCTCTCTATCAAGTTGACGAAGGAGTCGACTACGATGTCCCCCGTTTCTCCCCCCTTCATAGCCGTGCGATACCTGTCCTTGAAGTCGTAGAAGGCCTCCGCCTGCTGGGGGACGGAGTCAACGTAGTCGTCTGCCTTCCTCACGAAGCTGTAAAGGATGAAGACGTCTTCCTTGACCTGTCTCGGGAAGAATATGCTTGAGTAGAAGTAGGTTTTGCTCCCCTTCTTGAAGATAGAGTAGTGGGTTCTTTCCAGACTTCCTGACCTCCCGAAATTTCTAGGTACGGGCTCCGATCATCTCCTCCGCTTCTTGACTATCGCGTCGCTTAGGATCTCGGAGGAGATCAGCGTCATGGGCACGCCCACGCCTGGATGCGTGTAGTGCCCCGTGTAGTATAGGCCCTCAACCTTCCTGCTCCTGTGGGAGGGCCTGAAGAGGGCCGTCTGGCGGATGGTATGCACCAGCCCAAGGGCTGTGCCCTTGTACGCGTTGTAGTCTTCCCTGAAGTCCCTGTGGCTGAAGATCCTCTTCACGACCACGTGGTCCCGGATGTCCTCGCCTAGGAGGTCCTCCATGTGCGCCACCAGCTTTTCATAATAGCGTTCTCTCTGCTCTTCAGGGTCCTCCAAGTCGGGCGCGAGGGGCACCAATACGAACAGGGTCTCACAGTTCTCGGGGGCCACAGCATCATCGGTCCTGGACGCGACGTTGATGTAGTAGGACGGTCTCTCGGGCCACCTGGCCTTCTTAGGGTCGAAAATCTCTTCGAAGCCCTTGGCCCAGTCCTCGGCGAGGAACAGATTGTGGTGCTCCAGGGCTTCGAGCTTCTCGTCGATGCCGATGTATAGCACCAGGGCGGATGGGGCGATGGTCCGGCTCTCCCAGTAACCCTCGTCGTAGGTCCTGTACTCCCTGTCTAGGAGTTCGAGCTCCGAGTGGGCATAGTCGGCGTTCACGACGACGATGTCCGCATCATAGGAACCCTTCAGGGTCAAGACGCCCTTCGCTTTTCCCCGCTCGACGTTTATCTTCGTCACGGGCGTGTCATACTCGAACTGGGCCCCGTGCTCCTCGGCCAGGCGGGCTACCGATTCTACAACCTTCCCAATGCCCTCGTATGGGTACCATACTCCGAGATTGAAGTCGACATGGGACATTATGTAGTAGAGGGCGGGGGTGTTCTTCGGGCTGCCCCCGAGGAACCCTATGGAGTACTCTAGGACCTTCCTGGCCTTGTCGCTCTCGAAGACGCCGCTGACGAACCTGTCGATGTTGCTGAAGAGGGGGACCTTGAACCCTTGGAGCATGAGCCTACCGCTGATGAGGTCCGAGATCGAGTCGTAGTTCCTGTAGAGGAGATCTCTCATTGCGACGTCGTAGCTTTCCTTGGCCCTCTGGAGGTATGCCCTGAGCTTATTCCCGCCCTCCTCCTCGAAGGAGTCGAAGAGTTCGAAGTTGTCTTCGAGGGATGCCGATACGTCCGTGACCTCTCCGTCGCCGAAGAAGATCCTGTATGAGGGGTCTAACCTGATCAGCCTGTAGTAGTCCTCCGGCTTCCTTCCGAACCTGGAGAAGAACCTCTCGAAGACGTCTGGCATCAGGTACCAGGAGGGGCCCATGTCGAAGGCGTACCCCTTCTCCCTGTACACCCTCGCCCTGCCTCCCGGCTGCTCGTTCTTCTCCAGCACAGTTACCTCGAACCCTTCCCTGGCGAGGAGAGCCGCTGCAGATAGGCCGCCAAAGCCTGCGCCGACGACCACGACCGACATCTATTTGTTTGGTCCACCCCAAGTTTAAATATGTTTAGTAAAAACTAAAACATGCTATATGTTGCGGCCTCTAGGCTCTCAAATGCGTGTGGGTGAGTAAGAGGTTAAAGCCTATTTAGAGGGGGGTGGCGAGACTGACCCGGTTGAAAGCCTGCGAACATGAAGTTTACCGGTGTGGGCTATGATAAAATGGTTCTTTGTCTTGAGCGTGGCCTTTTTCATCTTCAGCTATTTTCCGGCCAACATCTCCCAAACTGGCAGTTTTTCCTTTATTTCGAACACATTTCTTTTAGTTTTGGCGTCCCCGTCTTATTTCGCTCTCTGCGTTTGGATGGGCCCAAGGAAAGCAACCCTTATCATCGTCCTCCTCAGCCTCCTTTCCGTAACTGTAGAGGCCTTCGCCGTATCGACGGGCCTCCCCTACGGGGGATTCACTTATTCGACGGCTCTGGGGTTGAGGGTTTTTGGCCTTGTGCCTTGGTCCGTCGCCTTCGCCTACCTGCCCATACTGCTGGGTGCGACAACTATGGCCAGCCACCTCGCGGGAGGAGGGAGGAGGAGATTCGCCCTCTTGAGCGCCTTACTTGTCATGTCCTTCGACCTCGTTGTCGACCCCGCAGCCGTGTCAATGGGCCTCTGGATGTGGCCTAAGGGTGGCGCCTACTTCGGCGTCCCCCCGATAAACTTCCTCGGCTGGGCTATTACAGGTTACCTCTACTCGAACATATTCTACTTCGCGGCTCGTGATTGCTTTCTAGAGGGAGAAACTATGCCCCTGAACGTATCCAGCAGTCTACTGTTTATTCTATCATTCTGGACCGGCTTCCTCGTGTGGAGGGGCCTGACCGTACCAGTCGCGATAGGCTCTGTCTTGTTAGTTGCGATGTTCCTCCTCATGCGTTATAGAAGTCGAGATCGGATTTCAAAAAAGGGTTAGGGGATCAAGTTCCCGGATTAGAACAGGAAGCCGTTCTTCAGTGGGTCCTTGGGGTCGATGACGATCTGGTTGAAGGCCGTGACGTAGGCGGTGGCCGAGACCTCGGGCATGATGCCCCTGTACTTTCCCACTTTGACCTCCTCGAGGACCTTGCAGTGGTGGAGGGTGCTTATGGTGCTCTCGCAGACCAGCTCGTCCCCCACCTTCAGCTCCTCCTTTCCATAGAGGGCCGCCATCCTAGCGTTGCTGCATGTGCCAGCTGGGGACCTACAAGACTGCTTTGGTCCGAAGACGTTCCAATGGCGGGTGTCTGCATCCTTCCTAGAGGGCTTCGTATAGAAGGTAACTAGGTCAAGGACGTTGAGTTCAGGGTACTCGGGGTGATCCATCTTATACCCGTCGGCAAGGTGATTCCTTATCTTCCAACCCAGGGGGATCCAGTGGTCCTTGGTCTCTAGGCTCGGCTCCAGCCCTATGCTCTCGGCATCTATGAAGGCGTACCATAGGCCCCCATAAGCTATGTCCGCCTTGACCTTCCCTACGCCGGGGACGTCCTCCTCTATGGTCTTGGAGTAGAAGCTGGGGACCCCCCGCATCGTTATGGACTCGGCTTCCCCGTCCTCCACCTTGACTCTCGTCTTCACCAGGCCAGCGACGGTGTCGAAGGTTATCTCGGTGAAGGGCTCCTCTACCTCTACCATCCCCGTGTTCACGAGGGCTGCGGCGCAGCTGTATGTGCTGTCCCCGCAGGCGCTGAAGTAGCCGTCCGTCCAGAGGTAGATGACGCCGACGTCGGCCTCAGGCACGGTAGGCTCTGTTATGACTGCCCCGAGGAGGCCCGCGGAGCCCCTGGGCTCCTGCAGCATCGTGGGTCTCAGGTGGTCGTAATGCTCCTGGAAGTAGGCCTGCTTCTCTGCCATCGTTTTGCCTTTCAGCTTGGGGATGCCCCCGATGAGAATTCTAGTCGCCTCGCCGGTTGAGTGGGTGTCGATACAAGAGACGTATCTGTTTAACTTCAATTCTTATCATAACGATTACAGTCGTAAACCCCTTATACTATTATCGATGCCAAACCCACTCGCGTCCCATGCAACCCTTTATAGACGAATCCGATTCATCAATAACCGGAAAGACGCGCGAGGTAAATTCCGATGTCCCTCAAGGCTGACGATGCTGCCGAAATAGACCGCCAGGTTATGGAGATTGCGGGTACAGCCGTCTCCCACACTATGGCCTTAGCCTACACCAGCCTTAAAGTGAAGGATCATGCGCATTTCAGCATCCTGGGGATCGCCGAAAGCCTGAGCGACGGGGTCAGGAGGGAGCCCAAGGCCACAGAAAGCTTCGAGGGGGAAATATTGGTCGTGGATAGGGACCTATTCGAGTCGGATGTGAGTGACTCTGCTCTGCTAGAGGTCACCGCGGCAAGACTCCTCCTACCTAATAGGATCCTTGTGGGGGGAGACTATCTCTATCGCTGGGACAAGAGATATAGGAGGCGTAAGGTCGAGGAGAGCCTCACGAGCCTTGTCTTGGAGCATCCTGAGCTCTCAAGCGAGCTACTGATCGACCCCCGCTACTTCGCCTACGACATCCTCCCAAGGCTCTTCTACATATTCCCACAAGGCTGCGACTTCCTAAGGAAACTCGATGAAAAAGGCGACAGCCTCGTGGAAGGATATTCAGAGGTCCTAGGAGATTTAGAGGCGGAGGGGATCATCCACTTCGCGGAAGGCTTAGCCTCCATTGACAGGGGCTTCATCGACTCTGTCCTCGAGAGGGGGATATCCGCCTCTGAACAGCTCTCCCGAGTCCAGAGACAGCTCAACGGGCTGCTCAAATTGGGAATAGGCGGCCTATCCAGCCTCATAGCACCTCTCCCGGGTCAGTTCCTCGTCGGAGGATTCGCCAGCCTCTTGAAGGAGTCGGATGCGACGGGACCCGATCGATTCCTTTACTTCCCCACGGCGAGGGGGCCGACGCCCATCTCAGGTTCTAAAGAGATCACCGAGATGATCAGGGAACTCGACTCCTCGGCGGAGGTAGGGGATATCCGAGTTTGCCGCATCGGGAGCCTAGTGAATGACGTTTACTTGCTAACATATGGAGACGAATCGGAAAAGAGGGTGGTAATGAAGAGGTATCCTACTTGGAGCAACCTCAAGTGGGCACCCCTGGCCCTCTGGACCCTAGGGACCCAGAACTTCGCCGTCCTGGGCAGGTCCAGGATGGAGAGGGAGTGCTCCACAACCAGCTTCCTCATCCGTAACGGGATCCGGGCTCCCACGATCCTTCACACGAGCTTCGAGAACCGGACGCTCCTGAAGGAGTACGTCGAGGGTGCGACGATGGACGAGTTTGTTAAGGCTGCAATACAGAGGGGAAGCCTCGATGAAAGGGAGACATCCCTCTTTCGGAGGGTGGGAGGGATCGTCGCTGCCGTCCACCTCGCGGGGGGAACTCTTGGAGACTGCAAGCCGGAGAACCTCGTCCTAACCTCGGAGGACGAGATATACGTCATAGACTTGGAGCAGGGAGCGAGGGGTGGTAACAAGGCCTGGGACGTTGCGGAGTTCCTCTACTTCTCGGGCCACTACGCGGGGCCGCTCGATCCCCCTTCTAGGATCACCCAAGTCGCCAAGAGTTTCATAAAGGGATACATCGAGGAGGGAGGTAGCGTCACCCTTGTCAACGAAGCAGCAAACTTAGGGTACACCAAGGTCTTCGCCCCCTTCACCCTCCCCCAGGTTTTGTACGCGGTGTCAAAGGTTTGCCGTGAAGCCTGACCAGCATTATTTTCATCCATTACAAAGTAACGTAATTAAGGGATCTGCTTGAGAATCCATTATGGATGCGTAACCGTGTTAGAAGACTACAATCCTCAAAGGCTTAAAGTTGAGCCTCTTCCCTGAGTCGAAGGTTCATGCTGTACCTCGTCGGGGGGAGCATGAGGCTTATCATCTCTAGAAACTTAGAATCTACGATACAAAATGGGTAAGTTGAAGGGATGCCGCCGGCTTTTATAGTGGGATTTCTTCCTTCATACTCGGTGTCGTTATGCTCCCTCTCCCGCTCTTCGCTTCGTTCATCTTCTCTGGGACGATGGAGATCCTCGTGCCTATCATCCTCGGGCTCTATATCAGCAGAAGGTTCGGGGGGAGTTGGAAGGTCTTCTTGATAGGCTGTGCGATGTTCGCCGTCTCGATGATACGCATCCCACTTAACACCTACGGCTCCAACTTCATCGCCCAAAACTTCCTGGGGCCGAACTTGATGATCCTTCTCATAGCGTTTCCCTCACTCACCGCCGGCCTCTTCGAGGAGGCCGTCAGGTTCGCCGCTTTCAAGCTGTGGATAAAGGACCATAGGTTCGAGGAGGGGCTGATGTACGGCGCAGGGCACGGGGGGTTCGAGTCCATGGCGCTGGTGGGTTTGTCGGTTTTGAGCACGGGGATCATCGCTAGCTTTTTCCCTGAGACGCTTCCTCCGGGGCAACTAGAATTACTGTCAGTCCTCCCAGCTTATCTTCCGCTCGTCGGGCTCTACGAGAGGCTGATGGCGATAACGATCCAGATAGGGTTGTCCATCGTCATCCTCCAGACCTTTATTCAGAAAACCTACATGTACCTCCTAGCAGCAATCTTGCTGCACTTCGCTATCAACTTCCTCTCCATCTACGCCCTACAATATGGCATAGTCTGGGCGGAACTCACAACAACGATCTTCGCCCTGCTCTTGGCAACATACATCTGGCGTATGGTGCAAAGGACCCGTGATGAAAGCAAGTCCGGGGTCGAAAAGGTGCCTTTGTAGACCCAGTCTATATCGAGGCTAACCTTCTTGAATCGATCTTTGTATCGGCTTCAGGCTTCCGTCGAGGTGGTTCAACTCGCATTTCCCGGCGTCCTTTTCGTTGAGGTGGGGTATACCGCATTTTTTGCAGTAGTAGAGAGGTGTGGAGCCCAACCCGCAGATGAACTTGACCCTTCTGAAGACCACAAGAAAAATTTACTACCATTGAGTAGATAAATATTCCGGATCATCCGCTGAGGTTGAAGGGTTTGCCCCCTTCCAGGACCTCCTGGGGGACCAGTCCCCGCCACTTCTCCAGCCACGCCAGGTCCCTTTCTTTCTCCCTCAGGTCGTCGGGCAATAGCTCTGGTATCGTCTCCACAGCGCTCCCTATTGGATACCACCGCCCACACTCGGGGCAGACGAGGAGCCCCTCCTCCACCTCTAGGAGGTTGAGGAACCTGTAGAGCACATCTATGCCCTCGGGGAACTCCTGGAGCAGCTTCTTCTCATCGGGGTTCTCGACCATTTCAAACCGATTCACGGCCTTAACAGAGTCTGCCAGTAGCTCGGCTGAATCATTTGAGCCCGAGAGGTCCCTAACGGCTCTTACGGAGGGGGGGCTTATGGTGCCGTCCGCAATCTGTTTCGCTAGGTGCTGGTAGCTCTTTCTGAAGTGCTGGTTGGGCTTCCCAGCCTCCGAGTTGATCTTCCTCATCTCCTCCTCGCTGGTCTCCCAGGTGAAGAAGCTGGCCTTTAGGGGGTGGTGCTTGTCTATCGGGCACGCCAGTATGTTGAGCAGCCAAGGCTTCATTACAGGATCGATAGAAAAAGGCGTTTGATGAATAAAAGATTATCAGCCTAAAATCTTAACTTGCCTAGAAAAAATTGTAGATGGGCTAATTTTTGACGCAGGAATGTGTTAAGGCAAACCTGATATGGGATCGCACAGGCGAACTTCGATTTTTTGAGAACATTTAAAAGTGTGGTAACGTAGGCTTCTATTTCTTATTGATCGACCACAAGAGTGGGTCAGGGGTCCCGGAATATCTTGTATCGTTTCAGGCGGGGCCAGCCGGACTTCGTGTACTTCAGCATCTCAGGGTTGTCACGGATCCACCTGAACATGTCCCAGAAGTTCCTCCCCCACCTCTCGGTCCTGTCCTCCCTGGGCTCGTAGCCCAAGTTCCTGATCTCGTTTATGAAGGCCAGCTCCACCAGCTCCTGAGCCCTTCCCTCTACCTTGCATCTTTCCATCCTTTCCTCGCCGAACTGCTCAGCAAGGGCAGCTGAGGCCTCGTCTAGGATGGTCCCCCTGCATATTCTTATCTTCTCGCCCTCTTCTAGCCCCAGCCTTTTAACGAGCCTTAACGCTATCCTTCGGGCCTCCCTCAGCCAGGTCTTCTGTCTGAATCGGGGTTTCTGGAAGTGCTTCACGTCTATGACGTCATATATGAAGTGGTCCGTCTCGGGCCGGTAGGCCCCTATGACCACGCCGAACAAAAGGTCGCCGTAGCCCGCGTCGTCGATGACGATGGTCATGGAAAAGCCCTGGAATTTTTCAGCCCTTCAGCCGCCTGACGATCTCCTGGGCCCTATCGAAGCGGATCTCCCCTGACTCGACGAGGAGCCTGACGGCCTCTTCTATCACGTCGCCCTCTGCGCCCGCCATGACTACTAGGTTCCTAGCGTGGAGCCTCATGTGGCCATGCTGGATTCCCTCCTGCGTCAGGGCCCTGAGGGCCCCAAGGTTCTGGGCTAGGCCGACAGCGGCCATGACCTCGGCAAGCTCGGTCGCCTTCGAGACCCCTAATATCTTGAGGGCGAGCCTGGCCATGGGATGGCTCCTGGTCGCGCCCCCTACGAGACCCACTGCCATGGGCATCTCTAGGAAGCCAACGAGGTCCCCTTTCCCATTTTTGGACCACCTGCTCAGGGACCTGTATCTTCCCGTCCTCGCCGCGTATGCGTGGGCCCCGGCCTCAAGCGCCCTGTGGTCCTGGGCGAAGGCGAGGGCAACGGCCACGACGCCGTTCATGATTCCCTTGTTGTGGGTCGCAGCCCTGTAGGGGTCGGCGTCCGCGAAGGCCCAGGCAGCGACGACGTCGTCAACCTTTTCCTCCCCGCCCATGTCTTCCTTCTTGACGACGCATTCGGCCCTTGCTAGCCTGTAGTCGGCCAGGTTGGAGATGATGCGGAGGAGTGTGCGACCTCCCGTGAGGTCTGCTACGATGGGAGAAAGGGCTTCACACATGGTGTTGACGGCGTTTGCGCCCATGGCATCCCTGCAGTCTACCAGAAGATGGCAGATGAGCATGGGGCCGGCATCGGTGTCGATCTGCCTCAGTTCGAGGCCTTTGGCGCCTCCTCCGAACTTGACAAGGATGGGGTCCTGTTCGTTCGCTATTTTGAGGAGCTTCGACTCAGCCTCTTGGAGCGATCTAACGGCCTCACTCATATCGGGGACGTCGAGGACCTGTATCTGCCCTATCATCACGGGGTCTGTGCTGCTGGTCCTGATTCCCTCGCCCTCCCTCATCAGCCTGGCCATGTTGCTGGCGGCCGCCACCACCGAGGGCTCCTCCCCCGCCATAGGCACGAAGTAGTCCTCTCCGTTGATCCTGAAGTTGACGGCTACGCTGAAAGGGTAGGCGATGGAGCCCAGGACGTTCTCTATCATCCTGTCCGCCGCTTCGAGGCTCATGCCTCCCCCCGACCTCAGGAGCCCCACCTCCTCCGGGGATAGATCGGTCTTCTCCGCTATCACCTTCACCCGATCCTCTATGGGCATCCTGTAGAACCCCGATATGCGGCTTGAGCGTTTACCTGTCAAAATATTACCTCAGATTGTGTTAGACGAGTCAGCGACTTTATATAACAATTTCGAGGCGCATCGCTTCCTTGTTGTTAAATTTAGTTGATGAACGTTCGTGGGGGTGATTAGCCCTTCTTAAGATTCGTAGAAATGGATCGTATAGATGCTAAAAGCTAAATTTGTATAGGGCTTCCGATACTTGCGTTAGGGGCTGGCTCGATGGCTCAAAGGCTCAAGGTGGTCTCCGTTGGCGGCACCTTCGACGTGATGCACAAGGGCCACTGGTTCCTCCTGGAGGAGGCATTCCAGGTCGGAGACAGGGTCATCATAGGGATCACAACGGACGAGTTCGCCGGCAGGCTGAAGAAGGAGCACAAGGTGGACTGCTACGAGAAGCGCTTCGGAGACGTAGTGAGCTTCCTAAAGGAGAGGGGGCTCCTAGAGAGGGCGGATATTGTGCCCTTGGAAGACCCCTACGGGCCGACCATAAACGGCAGCGACATAGAGGCCATCGTGGTCAGCGAGGAGACAGAGCCAACGGCCGAGGAGATAAACAGGATCAGGGTGGGGAAGGGGAAGAGGCCCCTCCTCATGTTCGTCATCAACATGGTGCTCGCCGAGGACGGAAAACCCATCTCAAGCACCCGAATCCGCAGGCAAGAAGTAGATAGGTACGGCAGGCTCATAGGCTGATCCGGGGGTGTACTCATGGATGAAGTAGAGGCTTGTTTGAGGGAGCTAGGGGAGAAAAAACAAGAGATCGTCGAGTTCCTCAGAAGGCTCGTCAAGACCCCCAGCCCATCGGGGCATGAAGAAGCCGTAGCAGAGATTATCTACCAGGAGATGAAGAAACTCGGCTACCTGGTCGAGAGGGACGAGATGGGCAACGTCGTAGGGAGGCGAGGGGAGAAGGGTGGCAGGTCCATCCTCTTCGACGCCCACATGGACAACGTCGGTCCCGGCGACCCGGAAAACTGGGCTCGCCCACCCTTCTCGGCTGAGATCGTTGACGGCATCATGTATGGCAGGGGGACGGTAGACATGAAGGGGGCGCTGGCCGCCATGATCCACGGCTGCGCCGCCCCCGAGCTGAAAGGAGAACTTGTGCTAACATGTGTCGTCCATGAGGAGACTAACGAGGGAGTCTCGACGAGGAAGATCATAGATGAGGAGGGGCTCAGACCCACCGCGTGCGTCCTGGGAGAGCCTACGGACATGGCCCTCAGCATAGGACAGCGAGGGAGGGCCGTCTTCAGAGTCACGACGAGGGGCGCCACGAGCCACGCCAGCATGCCAGAGTTGGGCGAGAACGCCCTATACAAGATGACTCCAATAGTCGATGCGATCAGGGGTGCAAACGAAGAGTTGCTCTCACATCCGTTCCTCGGCAAAGGGACCATGACGGTCACAGAGATAAGGTGTACGCCTGGAGGCGGACCCATCGTTCCTGATCTTTGCGATATAATCGTGGACAGGAGGACGATACCGGGTGAGACCCTCGAAGGCATAACGGAGGAGATTAAGAGGATCGCCCAAGGCGCCGAGGTCGAGCTGGTCGCGGACGAGTTCACCACCTACACAGGCTACAAGGCGAATGCGAACCAGTTCTTCGCTAGCTGGATGACGGAGAGGGATCATTGGCTCGTGAAGGAGAGCCTAGGAGCCTTGAAGGTGGCGCTCCGCGATGAGCCTAATGTGATAGGCTGGAGGTTCAGCACCAACGGGGTAGCCACAGCCGGCGACCTTGGCATCCCCACCGTAGGTTTCGGCCCCGGAGATCCGGCCCTCGCCCACCAGCCCAACGAGCACATAACTTTGGCGGACGTCATGAATGCGGCGAAGGGTTTCAGCGCCCTGGCCCTCAGGTTGACGGCATGATGAATGACCAGGACGCATAGGAACCCCTGCTAAAACTGATATTCTCATCCAGCACTACGATATCGGTGGATACCATGACCCCTTCAAAGGTCATACTGCTCACAGGCTTCGAGCCCTTCGGAGGGAGCGAGGTGAACCCCTCCATACTTGCCTGCAGGAAGCTCGAGGGCACTGCCTTCAACGGGTACACGGTTCACGTCGGGGAGATAAGGCTCAGGTTCGACGAGATCAGGCCTAGGATCGAGGAGCTTGTGGAAGCCCACGATCCAGCAGCCGTGATCTCGACAGGCCAGTCCTCACGATCCTGCGTCTCCCTTGAGAGGGTTGCCATAAACGTTGCTGACGCCACCCGCATAGCATACAACTGCGGCAAGAAGCCCAGGGACGAGCCCCTCGTTGATGGGGGGCCAGCAGCCTACTTCAGCAGGTTACCACTGAGGGAACTGCTCGAGGAGCTGAACAAGGCTAAGATACCTGCGGAGATATCCAACACTGCTGGGACCTTCGGATGCAACCAGATCTTCTACCACCTCATGGGATTCATCGAGAGGAAGGGGCTGGACATCCTGGCGGGTTTCATCCACGTCCCTTCGTTGCCGGAGCAAACTGTCGAAAGTAAGCTGCCATCCATGTCGCTAGATCTCACAGCGAAGGCCCTGGAGATCGTCGTGGAGACCCTGTCCCTCAGACTACGATTCGAGGATTAGTATATGGGATCAGTGTATCCCACGGCCCAGCACGAGTTCGCCGCAGAGGCTATATCGAGGTTCTTCTCCAAAATTCGGATCGTTAACGCCGTCATCCTCTCGGGTTCATGTGCACGCGGGGACGCCGTACCCGACAGCTGCTTAGATGTAATCATCCTCGTGTCGGAGGGGGTGTTGTCGAAAGAATATGCAAACATGGATCGCCTATGGATAGAATTCTACGACTCAGAGGTCTTCAAGGCACTGCTTCAGGTTGGAAGATATTCGCACGTTGATCTCGAGTTCATCGACGGCTGTTTCGCTCCCAAGCCCCGGGACTGGACTTCGGGGCCTGACGGCTTCGAGCTTGAGATAGGGAACACCCTCGTCTACAGCGTGCCCCTATGGGAAAGGGGCGACCGCCTGAAACTCCTAAGGGAGATGTGGCTGCCATATTACGGGGATGAACTGAGGAGGGAGAGGCTCGCCTCCGTACGCATGTACTGCCTGAACAACCTAGACCACGTCCCCCTATACGTGGACAGGGGCCTCCACTTCCAAGCATTCAAAAGGCTCTACGACGCTTTTAGGGAGTTCTTGCAAGAGTTATTCATCTCCCGGAGGAAACCGTACTCTGGAGTTGCATATACTCTTTAGTCATGCATTCCTGAGCTCCTTGAGGATTGCATGTTTCAACGCTTCGTTCAGCACTTCGATCTTTCTAGCTTCAGGATTAACGACAGTTCTATGAGGCATCGCTAAAGCATCCTTTGTAAGCACTTTGTCGGGATTCAGACCGAGAGACTCAGCGAACATCTTCAACCGCTCGATCTTGGATAGCTCGGTCTTCGGTCTAATGCTTAACCCACTTGAAGAGTAGAGTTTGCGCAGATACTCAACATCGACACTGTTGTAAGTGCTAATCGCATGTCCCATCATGTAGTCAACGTAGTCCTTTGGAATGCCGAGTCTTGTTAACTGCGTCTCGAAGTATTTTCGCAAAGAGTGCGGTCGTATAGGATAGCGCTTTGCTTCGCCTTTCACGATTATGCCCGCTTTGAAAAGCAAATCATGGACTAGCGTTGAGATGCTAGCTCCAGATACGGGAAGCACCGTATTTCTACATTCGTTCCTTATCAGAGGCGAATCGTCAGTTAAGATCTCTGGAGGTATCCGCTCAGTACCTTTTCTCCGCATATCAAGATATGCTTTCAAGTATTGAATCGCTTCAGCGCCTAGAAATGTGTCATATACACCGTACTTACCCTTCGTGATGTCGGCTTCAACATGAATGTGAACAGGTACAACACCAGCTTCCAAGTCTTGCTTTACATGACGATAAGTCAGCTTTACTAAAGTGCCGATCCTCACACCGCTAAGAGCTAGAATGCTTACTACTGTCTTTCCCTTAATGGGCACTATCTCTATGATTTTTAACAGTTCTTCTGGTTTTGGCGCTCTGTCGGTAAACTTGACATATTTTGGGATTCGATAGGGAAGCACTAGGGTCGATCCATTAGTCCTAAATAGCGCTTTGACCCCTTTCACATAGTTGTTATTCGTTCCCGAAGCCAAATCTTCAGCTTGCAGATCACCGTTGAAAGCATCAACAGCGTTAATGTAGTCGTCTATTGTCTTCTCGTTACCCTTGACTTCTCCAATAATATCGTCAGGAGATTTCCCAAGCCACTGGCAGAAACGGTAGACGCCGAAAACGTATTGATAGAGTGTGGCCTTGCTCTTACTCTTCGTGTACTTGAGAATATAACTGGCAACATTCTGGACTGACTCGTTCTCAAAGGCGAACAGTACTAGAGAAGGCATTTTGCCCTTGAAGGCTTCTATGATAAACTCTTTGGCAGCTTTTTCTCTCGGAGTTTTAGCTTCATCAATCAGTTTTTGGAGCTCATCTATGTCCACGACGTCGGTTCTCGTCAGTGTCTGCATGTTTCGTTACCTTTTTCCACTATCTAGATACGATTTGAGAGATTATTTAACTTCCTTCATCGCTAGAATATCCGATTTAATGAGAATCAGACCCCTTTCAGAGGCTTCATAAGGGAGAGATTCAACGCTTCGATCGTACTGGAGGCAAAGATATTCATCAGTCTCTAGGACGACCCAACCAACCGCTTCCCTTACATTGACATCAAAATAGAGCCTGTGACTTGTATTTTTGAATTCTACGTGATCCTTGTATTGAATATGGACTAACCTCTTGCTGTGAATGTTTAGACAAATGCTATTTGCCACTACACCTCCTTTATTTTGAGTGACCATTGTTTATCTGAGTCTAATATTATGCTGAAGTTTTATATATACCAATATATAACATAATTTAATAACAATTGCCATATTATGGCATAATTAAACCGTTGGTGACATAATGTCAAAGCATAAAGAGGGAAATCACATCCTACCACCTCTTCAAAGAGATATTGTTCTACATCTTGCCAAAGAAGGTTCTCAAACTAAGAATAAAATCGCTTCTGGTGTCTCAAGAAGCTATAAGCCAACGTGGACAGCTTTCAATAGCTTACAAAAAAAGAAGCTCATCAAAGAAACTGATACAAAGACTTATCGTGGTAGAAAACATCCACAATTTTGGCTCACAGACGATGGGGCTGTAATTGCTCTAGCTGAAGGGGCTGATCCAGATCGTCTGCTTGAGCTGACTAATCAGATTTACCCTGAAAACCAAATGCTTGCATGCTATCTAGAAGTCCTTTCAAAAATGAGTCTAGACATCGTTAAAATCGCCTATTCTGCTCTTGAAGCAAAAGGCAAACTGGAACTAACAGATGTATTCAATATTCTTTTCACTGAGAGTGCAAAAATAAGCGATCAACTCCAAAAAGAAGTTATAGACACCCTCAAGGCCTACCCCAAAGAGTATGACCTATTCAAGAAAAGAATGGATAAACTATGGGAAAGCCTCGACAAACTCAAAGAACTGACACAGTAGCATATTTAGCTAGCTAAATGATCCAGCAAGGCGTGAATCTCGATACAATGCTCAAGCTAGACTCTCAATTGTATTTAGTAAACAAATATACTTCTGGATGATGGAGGGAAATAACAGCTAGCTAGTTACGAAAAAAATGGTTTCTGCGCACCCGGGTCCAAACGTGCATGATCCTGTTTTTAGACTCGCGAGTAT
>CAYGAH010000236.1:0-2737 GCA_964347685.1 uncultured Candidatus Bathyarchaeia archaeon
CTCTGGGTACGGACACGAGACCCCCTCTATCTCGTTGAGCCTGGGCACCATGTATTCGATGCGCTTCTTGTACTCCCTCCTCATAGAGTCTACGAAGTCCCATCCCTTCTTCAGGGCAATGATCCCCGCCTTCTGGAAGGCTACAGGCATGCCGCAGATGCCTATGGGGACGCTGGAGATGAGCTTCATGAACTCGGGTCCCGCGATGATGTAGCCCGCCCTGCAGCCCGTCCAAGCGAAGGTCTTGCTGAAGCTCATCAGGACCATCGTGCGCTCCCACATCCCGGGCATGTTGATTATGGGGACGAACTCGTTTTCCCCCCAGACGAACTCGGTGTATATCTCGTCGGAGATGACGACTATGTCCTCGTCAACGGCGATGTCGGAGATGCCCTTCAGCTCCTCCTCTGTGTAGACCGTGCCCACAGGGTTGTCAGGGTTGCATATGAGCAGGCCCTTGGTCTTACCAGTGATGGCGTCCTTTATGTTCTCCATGTCTGGCCTCAGGAGGCCGCTCCTAGGGTCCTTGGTGAGCTTGGCCCTGGTGAGCTTGGCTCCGAAGTAGGCCGCAGGCTGGTTGTACCCCTGGTAGGCGGGGTCCATGATTATGAACTCGTCCCCAGGGTTGAGGATGGTGCCGAAGGCCCTGAAGATGGCCTGGCTTCCTCCCGACTCTATCTGTACCTGTGTCTTTGGGTCCACGGTCACGCCGTACTTCTTGTAGTAATCTGCTATGGCCTCCTTGAACTCAGGGTCGCCCCCAAAGGCGTAGTGGGTGTACCCGGCCCTCATGGCGTCGTATACTGCCTTGTTGATGAACTCCGGCTGGTTGAAGTCGGGGTCCCCAGCCCCGAGGTTGATCATCCCAGGCCTCGGCGCCACCCTCGCGCGGGTGGCGGCCCCGCCTCCTATGTTGAGGAGCTCCTTCTTAGCGAACTTTGCGACGTCCATTTTGACCACGCATCCTCTTAGCTACTCGCCTTCGGTATAAAACGTCTTCGTCGAGATAAGCAAAGTAAAAACGGATGACGGAAAGTAATGACGAGTATATAATGGGGCTGGCCCAGGAGGCGCCATGTCGATCTACGGCGACTGCTTCTACCAGGAGTTCCAGCTCCTAGCAGCGGAAGGTCGTGTCGCGTTGTACAAGAATCCCAGGGGGAGCCGTGGATACAGCGAGAACTACGACGACCTCACGACCTTCATGGAATACGCAGGATAGGCCCAGGCACATCCTAAGGTGTTTCGAAAAGTACCTGAAGCCTTAACTTCTTTCCAACCATAGTCTCCACCATGCCGAAGCGCAAGATCAACATAGGGGACCTGCGAAGGTTCAAGTTCGTCTCAGATCCCCAGGTCTCGCCTGACGGAGAGAAGGTCGCCTTCGTCCTCTCCACGATAAACTACGAGGGGGACACCTACGAGAGGCACATATGGACGGCTGACGCCGCCTCGGGAGCCGTTGAGCAGTTCACCCACGGTCCCTGCAGCGACACATACCCCAGGTGGTCTCAAGACGGGAGGCAGCTGCTGTTCATTTCCAGGGGGAGGGAGCCGGAAAAGAAGCCCCAGCTCTGGGTGATCCCAAGGAGGGGAGGGGAAGCAAAGCTGGCAGCGGAGGTGGAGGAGGGGGTGAGCGGCCCGGAGTGGGCCCCCGACTCCAAGAGGGTCCTGTTCCTGTCCAGGGTCTGGACTGAGGAGAAGCCCGACTCGGACGTCAAGGTCATGAGGCGCATCAAGTACAAGCTCAACGGCGTAGGGACCTTCGAGGGGAGGAGGACCCACGTCTTCACGGCCAGGGTGGGGGGGAGGCCGAAGCAGCTGACTGAGGGGGAGTACGATGTCGAGGCAGCCAGCTGGTCCCCGGACGGGAAAGCCGTCGCCTTCGTCTCCAACATGGAGGAGGACTCCGACATAAGCAGGGTCAGGGACATATTCCTAGTATCCTCGAAGGGAGGAGAGCCAGAGAAGATAACCGAGGGAGGCCACTCTATATCTGGGCTCTCATGGGCCCCGGACGGGGAGCGCATCGCCTTCATAGGCCACGACAGGCCCGACGATTTGGCCGTCGACCTCGACCTATGGGTGATGCCGTCGGGGGGAGAGGAGAAGATGAACCTCACCTCGGGCTTCGACAGGAGCCTCGGAATGGGGGTCGGCTCAGACTTGAGAGTCTCTACCCCAAACCCAGGGGCTGTGTGGAGCGGCGACATGGAGGCCATCTACTTCCTCACGGCGAGCACCCCCCACTCTAACATCTACAGGGTCGGCTTGGATGGAGGGGACGTAGAGACCGTCGTCGGGGGGAAGGTCATCGACGGGTTCAGCGTGTCCTCGGACGACTCGGTTATGGCCTACAATGCCATGGACGCGACCCACCCAGCAGAGCTGTGGGTGAAGGACCAGGAGGGAACGAGGAGGCTAACCGGCTTCAACGATGGGCTCCTGAGAAGGCTCAAGCTGAGCGAGCCGGAGCGATTCACCTTCACAAACAGGCTCGGGGAGGTGGTGGATGGTTGGGTAATGAGGCCTGCCGAGTTCGAGGAGGGGAAGAGTTACCCGACGATCCTTGAGATGCACGGGGGCCCCAGGAGCGTCTACGGGGACGCCATGTTCCACGAGTTCCAGGTCCTAGCCGCGGAGGGCTACGCCGTGATATACACGAACCCCAGGGGCAGCGCCGGATACGGGGAGGATTACGCCCAAGCGGTGATGGGCCACTACGGGGAGTGCGACT
>CAYGAH010000237.1:0-3052 GCA_964347685.1 uncultured Candidatus Bathyarchaeia archaeon
ATGGAGGCGGCCGAGGCGGAGGGGATCCCCTACCAGTTCAAGAAGATACCGAGCGGAGGGACCGACGCAGGGGCCATCCACCTGACAAAGGCGGGGATCCCCAGCGGAACGGTCGCGACCCCAAACCGCTACATACACGGACCCGCCTCGGTGACCCACGTTGAAGACCTCGAAAACACGGTGCGCCTCGTCACCGCCTTCGTAAAGAGGATCTCGGGCGTCTGACCCCCCTCCGATTCTCCAAATCTTCCCATTTTTCCATCCAAATTTTAAAGGGCAGACGGCCCCCAGTATTCTGCGAGGGTTGATTTTGACCGTCAAGGTGCACGGATACTCCCGTGATGACCTAATGGAGATGGACGTGGACTCCCTTAGGGGAATCCTCCACGAGAGGACCCACCACACCATAGAGGTGCTCATCTACAGGATCCTGAAAGGGAAGCTGAAGAAGCCGGAGAACCTAGGAGGGCAGGCCATGGAGGTCCTTGAGGTATGGAGGGAGAGGGGGCTGCCCACGGACACCCCCGACCTCAGGTGGTGCATGAGGTACGTCGAACTCGCCGAGAGGCTCAACGCCGGGGAGGAGGTCAGCATCGAAGAGGAGCCGCCAACCCCCTTCACCATGGACGAGATGGGGGCGGTGAGGAAGCTCCTCTACGAGCGGAGGTCCATCAGGCAGTTCAGGCCAGAGCCCGTCCCCGACGAGACGATAAGGGAGATCCTCTACGCGGGCCTGATGGCGCCCCAGGGGTGCAACGTGGACTCCCGCCGCTTCATCGTCCTCAGGGACCCTGAGGAGTGGAAGCTCGTACAGAGCGACATCCCCATCGAGAACTGCGTGATGATCCTAGTCTGCCAGGACATGCGCGTATACAAGGCGCTTAGGTTCGACGAGAGGGCCCCCCAGAACATATACTTCGACGCCGCGGCCGCCGCGGACCACATCTGCCTCATGGCCCACGCCCTGGGGCTGGGGGCCTGCTGGCTCACCCACGGCGAGGAGACCCAGAGGAGGATCAGGGAGAGCTTTGGGCTGCCAGAGACCTTCGTCAGCCGCTGCCACATAATCATTGGCTGGCCGGACGAGGCCCCCATCAAGTCGATGAGGATGGATCTGGACGAAGCCATAATCGAGAGGGGTGGCTGAGGTAGCAGGTCACGCCCCCATCACCACATCCCTCGTCGGCTTCCTTCGGTCACGGGTACATCCCTCACCGGTGCCTTCCGAATCCAGTCAAGGAGACTCGGGTTAAATAGGGACGATGGGTAGGGATCAGTGATGGACCTAAACCGCGGTCTCCTGAAGCACCTGGTGTTCTGGCTCTTCTACATAACGGCCTTCTGGGGGGCCTTCGAGCAGGCGTACGAGGCTTCCGGCGACCCCATATGGTCCTCCACCTGGAACCTCCCCTTCCCCGTGCCCCATCACTATATCATCGGGTTCATAGGGATGGCCGTCGCCTACTTCATGTTCACGAAGGAGGACTGGACCCTGGAGGAGGAGATAAAGGACGAACTGGAGCAGCTCAGGGAACAGATACTGGGGAGGATCAGCCCAGAAAAAAGAGAGGAAAGCGGATCGGGACCGGATGATTCGGGTCAGGGGGGCGGTGGTTCATAGCCCGAGGGGGTTAAGAGCCCCCTCTATGACCTCCATCCCGTTCATGTACCTCCTGAGGACTTCGGGGACGATCACGCTCCCGTCCTCCCGCTGGTGCTGCTCAAGGATGGCGATCATGGTCCGGCTCGTGGCCAGGGCCGTGTTGTTCAGGGTGTGCACCGGCCCCACAGGGGGCTGACCCTCCTTCATCCTGTACCTGGTGTTCAGCCTCCTCGCCTGGTAGTCGGTGCAGTTGCTGTTGCTCCCCATCTCCCTGTACTCCCCGTCCGCCATCCATACCTCGATGTCGTACTTCTTAGCGGCGATGCTGCCTATGTCGCCGGTGCAGACGTTCACCACCCTGTAGTGGAGGCCCAGCCCTCGGTAGAGCTCCTCCGAGTTGTTTTGAAGCTCCTCGTGGAGCCCCCAGCTCTGCTCTGGGAGGCTGAATATGAACTGCTCCACCTTGTTGAACTGGTGCACACGGAAAAGCCCCTTCGTGTACTTCCCGTGGGCTCCTACCTCCCTCCTGAAGCATGGGCTGACCCCGCAGAGCCTTATGGGCAGGTCCTCAGCCAGCAGGGTCTCGTCCATGAACATCGATGCCATGGCGTGCTCGCTGGTCGCTATGAGGTACAGGTCCTCCCCCTCGACCTTGTACATCACAGACTCGAAGTCTGAGAGGTCCGTCACCCCCTCGTATGGCCTCCTCCTTATCATGTACGGGGGCTCTATCAGGGTGTACCCCTTCGCCAGCAGGTGGTCTATGGCGTACCTCATTATGGCGTAGTCCAGGAGGACGAGCTCGTTCCTCAGGTAGAAGAAGCCGGAGCCCGAGACCTTCGAGGCCCTCTCGAAGTCGGCTATCCCCAGTGTCGTGGCTATCTCTGAGTGGCTCCTGGGCTCGAATCCGAAGGCCGGGGGCTCCCCCCACACCTTTATTACCACGTTGTCGGAGTCGTCCACGCCGTAGGGGACGGACTCGTGAAGTAGGTTGGGGAGCCTCATGAGGCCGCTGCGCACCCTATCCTCGTAGAGGGAAAGCTCGGCCTCGACCCGGCTTATCTTCTCGGGTAACTCCTTCGCCTCCTCCTTGAGGCCTGAGACGTCCCTCCCCTCCTTCATGAGGCGGCCTATCTGGGAGCTGACCTCGTTCCTCCTCCTCCGGAGGTCGTTGACTTCCTTGGTGAGCAGCCTCCACTCCTCGTCGGCCTCTATGACCTCGTCGAGGAGCCGAAGCTTCTCAGGGTCATGCCTTCGCTCGAGGTTCCTGCGGACCCCCTCTGGGTCCTCCCTTATCAGCCTGATGTCCAACATTCCTCGGCACGCCGAAATAATGTTGGGCAGCATGCTTTTAGAGGTTGCCCAGACCACTTTCACCAGCCCCCCTCCCCGAAAATGCTGCGGAACCGTTTTTAAAGCCCAGGGGTTTGAGGCGGGGGAGAGTATGTC
>CAYGAH010000238.1:0-2255 GCA_964347685.1 uncultured Candidatus Bathyarchaeia archaeon
GCATGACTGGAGCAATAATAAACTTTCCCAGCCTGAAAACATTATCATCCCGAGCTAGAAGACGGAGAAATGAGTCTTGTGCCTAAGAAGGAACGCAAGAAGGCCCGGTCTTACAGTTCGCCCCTCCCCCAAATAACTCAAACTCCCGCTCTATAGCCTGGGTGGGGATTAGGCCGAGCCCTTTGCCATCCTTTTGCCTCGACTTACCCGTTAGACGGTTAACCTAAATACTCCGAGTGTAACCTTCTCTGCGATTCGTTATGACCGAGTTTGATGTCCTGATCGAGAACGCCCGTATCGTCGATGGCTCTGGGAATCCCCCATACGAGGGCTCCATCGGCGTTAGGGGCGGCAGGGTTGTCGAGCTTGGGGATGTGAAGGGCGACGCCGTGAGTGCCATCGACGCCACAGGCCTCATAGCCTCCCCTGGGTGGATAGACGCCCACAGCCACGGCGACTCAACCATACTGTTCTACCCCAAGGCGAACAGCTACGTGATGCAGGGGATAACCACACTCATAGGCGGCCAGTGCGGGGGCTCCCCGGCGCCCCTCGGGGACCTCATAGGGCTCCCAGGCCTAGCCCGGGACTACATAGACGAGATAGAGCCCCACAAGTACTACCCCGATAAGAACCTCTACCCAAGGGGGCGGGTCAACGAGCTCATGGAGGAGAAGTTCGGCTGGAAGATCGACTGGAACACAATGGGCGAGTGGTTCGAGAGGGTCGGGCGGGTCGGCGTCTCGATGAACGTGGTTCCCCTCGTCGGACAGGGCACGGCAAGGTACAAGGTTATGGGCAACGACTACAAGCGCCACTCCACCGAGGAGGAGCTTGAGGAGATGAAGAGGCTAATAAGGCAGGCGATGGACGAGGGATGCATAGGCCTGAGCGTAGGCCTCGACTACGACCCCAGCGTGTGGGCCTCGATGGAAGAGGTCAACGCATGCGTCTCCATCATGAAGGAGTACGGAGGGGTATACTGCCCACACTGGAGGAGGACGGGGAGGAGGAGGGAAGTCAAATTCGGGGACACGAGGTCGAACAAGGTGGACGGACTCCTCGAGTCCATCGAGAGCTGCAGGAAGACGGGGGTCCCAACGAACCTAGCCCACCTCACACCGCTTTGGAGGCTGGTCCCCGAGGGGAACGACATGATGGAGGAGATGAACGTGAGGACCACGCTGAAGTACATCGACGACGCGAGGGAGGAGGGCCTGCCCCTGACCTTCGACTCCATGCCCTGGTTCATATTCGGGGGCTTCGCAGTTATGCCGTATCTAAGCAGCCTCCTCACCCCATGGCTGAAGGAGCAGGGCTCCAGGGAGAAGCTGGCCGAGTGGTTGAAGGTGCCAGACTACAGGAAGGAGGTCGTAGACGCCATCCAGCAGGGCAAGTGGTTCATAAGACTGGCCTACAACCCTAACACCAACCCCCAGTGGGCTGAGAACCTCTGGGTCGTGAAGCACAGGGACCCCGAGAACGAGGGCAAGCAGGTAGCCCAGATAGCCAAGGAGAAGAGTAAGAGCCCCCTGGAGACCTACTTCGACCTCGTCTGCGATGACCCGGACTGCAGGGGCGTAGCCGTGGGAGTCGCAGAGAGCGGCAACTTCCCCTGGAAGCCCTACAGGGCCCTCTTCTTCAAGCACCCGGCACACGCCCTGAGCCTAGACCAGTACGTATACGACCACACCAGGGAGCAGGAGACCCCGCCCTACAGCATCCCCGGAATAAACGCCTTCGGCGCCTTCCCTGGCTTCCTCATAAAGTTCGTAAGGGAGATGAAGCTCCTCACCCTAGAGGAGGCAGTGAGGCACATGTCTACGAACGCTGCTGACCACCACAATCTCAAGGGGAGGGGCAGGATTACCCCAGGTAGCCACGCAGACATAACCCTCTTCGACATGGACGCACTGAAGGTGATGGGGGACCCCGTTGAGCCTCGAAGGTATCCCCAGGGGATAGAGTACGTCTTCGTCAACGGAGTCGCCGTCGTGGAGAACGGGGAGCACACGGGAGCCACCCCAGGCGGGATCGTTAAGAGGGAGTAACTCCTCCAACACTTTTAGATATCTCCTTAAACGGTCAGACGCAGCTAGTCTAAGGGATGATTATGGGTAGATACGAGCGGATGCTATCGACCTTCTCCATAGCCGCCTACGACCCAGAGAACGGTGACCTAGGAGTCGCCGTCCAGTCCAAGTACTTCTCCGTAGGCCCCGTGGTGCCCTGGGCGGAGGCGGGCGTAGGAGCCA
>CAYGAH010000239.1:0-49911 GCA_964347685.1 uncultured Candidatus Bathyarchaeia archaeon
AGGGGGAGGGTCTGGCGCATAATCCAGATAGACGAGGAGAGGGGGGTCCTCCACGCCCTCCCATCGGACGACCCCCTGGGAGCCCTACCGGGATGGGACGGGGAGCTCATACCAGTCCCCAGGGAGATCGCAGAGGAGGTCGGGGACCTGAGGGAGGAGATAGCAGGGGAGCTAGAAAAATCGGGCTCCAAGGAGGAGGCGGTGAAGGCCCTGGCAGAGAGGCTGAGGGCAGACGAGGCCTCTATAAGGGCAGCCGCAGACGAGGTGGAGGCCCACTTGAGGCTGGGCTTCCCCCTCCCCGACAAGCACAGGTTGCTGCTCGAGGCCTACGACAAGTACCTCGTGGTGCACATCTCATACGGGGAGAGGGTGAACAGGACCCTTGGGGCGATCCTGGACGCCCTCCTCTCCGACCAAGACCTCATATACGGGTGGTGGAACGACCCCTACCGAATCTTGGTGGAGGCTCCCAGGAGGCTGGACAGGTACGACATGAGGAAGGTGGAGGAGCTGCTGGGCTCCACAACCGGCGAGGAGGCTGAGAGGCTCCTCACAGAGTTCCTCGAGGCGAGGTTCCCCTTCAGGTACAAGATGAAGTTCATAGCAGAGAGGTTCGGGGTCATCCCCAGGGGGAAGACCCTCAACTCGGAGAGCCTAGAGAACCTCCACAACCGGTACAGGGACACCCCAATATACAGGGAAACCCTTAGGGAGGCCTACCAGGAGAAGCTGGACCTGGAGACTGTGAAGGAGATGTTCTCGGGCATATCTTCAGGCGAAATCCAGGTCTCCTCCGTCCTCACCAAGGCCCCCAGCCCCCTCGCCAGGCACATCCTGGAGAGGTACGCAGAGGTCGAGGAGCTGATGGAGTCCAGCTACACCGTCCCCGACCAGCTTGACTACATGAAGAAGAGCCTCAACTCCCGCACCGTACAGCTGGCCTGCATGGAGTGCGGCGAGTGGACAGAGGGGAAAAGGATAAGGGAGCTGGAGGAGAGGCCAGCCTGCGGCAGGTGCGGCTCCCACCTCCTCGCCGTTCTCCACAGGGGCCAGTCCCCCGACGCCTTCCTTTCCCTGCTTGTTAAGCGGAAGAGGGGCGATGGGCTCCTGGACGACGAGAGGGACGCCCTAATCCACGGCAGGAAGACTGCGGACATGGTCCTCAGCTACGGGAAGAGGGCGGTGATCGCCCTGAAGGTTCACGGCGTGGGCCCGGTCACCTCATACCAAGTCCTTTCGAGGATGCACACCGACGAGAGGGAATTCTACTCTGACCTGCTCAAGGCGAAGATCCAGTACATGAGGACCCGCCAGTACTGGGACAGAGACGAAAAATAAGGAGGAGAACTACTCCTCGATGCCTAGGGCGATGTTCCTGTGGGCTATGGAAGCGCCAGCGTTAAGAGCAGCGGCAATCTGTATCACCTCTGCGATCTCTTCTTTTGTGGCCCCAGCCTCCAACGCGGCCCTCGTATGGCCCGCGATGCAGTAGGGGCACCTAGTCAGGTAAGTGCAGGCCACCGCCACAAGCTCCTTCGTCTTCTTGTCGAGCCTCCCGGGAGCAAAGACCTTCCTGTTCCACTCACCGAAAGCCTCCATAGCCCCGGGGTCGAAGTACTGGCTGACGCCCGGGTCCCTTTCCTTGGAGTAATAATAGTCCATGACCCAACATCCAGCCCGCTGGGTATTCAAGACTTACGGTGCGGCTTCACCTGGGGATGAACTCCCCTATGGCAGAGACCGTGTTCTCCACACCGTCCCCCAGGTGGTTCCTCCCATTCATCTCCCGGAGCCTCTCCTCGTACCTCCCGTTCCCGAGCATGCTCCCGATGAGATCCAGGAGCCTCTCCCTGCTCAAATCGCACTGGTGCAGTGCCTCTGCGACCCCCAGCTCCATGGCCCTCCTCGCGTTCCCGTACTGCTCCGAGTGCTTCGGCACGGGTATTATTATGGAGGGCTTCCCGTAGCAGATGCTCTGCATGATGGTCTCGTGCCCTCCCCGGGAGACTACCAGGTCGCAGGCCTTGAGGTAACCGAACCTGTCTGGGACCCACGGGACCATAGTCAGGGGGCCCTTGGAGACGGGATCGGATCTGCCGACTGGCATCCCCATGGACATCAGGACCCTGTACTCTTCGGGGAAGCCTGCGAAGATGGGCTCGAGCATAGAAATGAGGGGAACCCGCTCTGGCCTCGGGCCACTTATCGCCGCGAAGATAAGCTTCTGACCGTCTCCCACCCCCACCTCCTTACGGACCCTTCTTGCGCCCCCCACGTCCCCGGGCTTCTTTGACAGGATTGAGCCAACGAGCCTCACCCGTTCGCGGCAGTGCCCTGGGATCCGCAGGGAGTCGAGGCTTATCGTGTAGGGCTCCGGGAAGTCAGGGATTAGGATGGCGTCGCTCATCGCCCATCCCTTGCCTATGAACGTGAGGATGATCCCGTTCCCCAGCCTTGTCAGCATGAACCTGTCCTCGCTCCTGGGGATGATGGGCTGGAACTGGTTGAGGATCAGGACGACGGGGACTCCCAGAAGCTTCGCCGCGAATATGGATGAGAGCCTGGAGTCTGATACGACCACGTCAGGGGAGAACGCCTTCACACAGCCGAGCTCCCACACAACCTGCCTCCAGAATGTCGGTGCGGCGGGTATCCCGTTCCTTATGGAGGACATCTTCAGGTCTATGCTCCCTGTTGCGTCGTTCACCATGGAGATGGCTGGGCTGGCCGCGAAGGGCAGCCCGTGCCTCCTTAGGTAGTCCACTCCCTCAAGGTAGGTAGAGAAGAAGACCTCCGCTCCGCGCCGCATCAGCTCCTCGGCGACTGGGTGGCATCGCCCGACGTGCCCCAGCCCTATGCCGCAGGGGCTGAAGTATATCCTGGCTCCGTCGAACCTGTCCACCTGGATCCAACCCCTATTATCCTAAAGATCCACCCTCTTGACGGGGCCCCTCGGGGTCTCCTCCGCGAAGATGATTGCCTGGAACTTGTATATATCGGTGCCATCCGTTAGCCACGCGTCAGGGGGCAGCCAGGCCTTCAGGCAGCACTGGGTGAGGAACTCCTCGGCTTCCCACCCCCACTCGACGGGCACCTGGGGGAGGAGCAGGCCCTGGTTCCGCCCCTTACAGACTATCAGCCCGTCCCTACCCACCTCTATCCTTTCTGGGTACTCTAGGCGACTGTCGACCTCGACCTCTTCCGGGGGCGTGAGGACGCTCACCTCGACTACGATGCTCTCCACCTCTCCCCTCGACACCCCGGGGAACCTGGGGTCGTCGAAGGCGGCGCTCAGGGCCGAGTCCACCACGGCCTCAGCGAGGGGCTTGACGGGGTAGGGGAAGCCTATGCACCCCCTGAGCCTGTGGGCCCCACCCTCCACCCTGTTCAGGGTTACGAAGACGCCGCAGGGCTGCCTCAAGACCCCAGAGGCATCGGATATGTCTGGATTCCCCTCCCCACCCAATCTCCTCTCTATCGCCTCACGGGCGAGCTTGACGAGGTAGACGCCTTCGTCATGGGAGAGTTCGAAGGTCAATCCGGGGTCCCTTTTATAATCAAGACTGTTTGAGCCTTCTTATAAAATCTCCTGGGAGCAGTGAACCGTATCCTGGGTCCTGTTTGATGCCTCCTCCAGGGTTTCCACGATGTTCCTCCAGTGGCTCCCCCTCCAGAAAACGCTCCCGCAGTGGTCGCAGAGCCAGAACTCCTCGAAGGCATCGTAGGTCTTGGGGGGGACCTTGCCCCTGACCTCGGATTTCTCTGCGGGCCTCAGCAGGGAGTTGCAGTTGGGGCACCTGGACTCCACGGGGGTAAGGCGCAGGTTGAACCTCCTGGAGACGGAGGAGAGCTTCTCGACCGTGGTCTCCCCCTCAACGTAGAATGCGGTCGCCCCCTCCCTTTTTGCCTCCCCTGCGAGGAGGCGGTCCTTTGTGAGGAGTATCCTGTCGTCCTCCCTCGCCCTCCTTATGAGCTCCTCGTCCGGGGCGTCGTTCTGGTACTCGGCGTCGTAGCCGCATATCCTGAGCCACCTGACGAGCGAGCCCAGCATCCCGTCGAGGACGAATCGAGGCTTCATCATGGGGCCCCTAAAACTCTGAGCGGGGAAGCTTGTTAAGCCTTCGCAGGCTGGGCCCTACTTTAAGGCTTCCTCCTCAGCCCTGCAGTCCTCGCAGAGGAACTCCCCGTCCACCGGCCTGAGGTTCGTTGAGTACATCTCGCACCTCTGGCAGTAGCCGACCGTAGAGGGCCCCAAGTTGTCGTTGCTGCTGATCCACTGGCGCTCCTTTATGATCTCGATGATGGTCGGCACCAGCCTTATGATGTCCCTGTCAGATACTATCCCCACGAGCTCCCCCTTGTAGGAGACCCCGAGCCTCCTTATGTTCAGCTTGTCCATGAGGCTCATCGCCTCCATGAGGTTCATCTCGGGGTCCACCATCCTCAGGGGGGAGGACATGACCTCCTTGACCCTGACCTCTTTTGGGGTGATCCCTTCCGCCACGACCCTGGTCACGACGTCCCTCTCTGTCACGATTCCCACTGGCCTGCCCTTGGCGTTCGTGATGATTATGGCCCCTATCTTTTTGTCCTTCATCAGCTTGGCGACCTCCACGACGCTGCTGTCCTCCGGCACAGAGATGACGGGGCTGGACATGGCTTCCCGCACCACCATCTTAGCCGAGATATCCAGATCCATCGCCTTCCCTCAAGATGAAATGAAGGTCTGCTATATAAAAGACACCGTGCCAAGCGTCAAGACCCGGGTTGAGGGAGCTAGGACGTGAGGATGTAGGTGGAACCGCACCTATCGCAGGTCACGGAGGTCTCTTTCTCGTCAACGTCGCCGACGACCTGGACCCAACTGCCGCACCCGCTGCACCTGAGGATGTATCCCCTGTTCCCCCCGTTCACCTCGGAGCACCTGATCACCGTCTCGGCCTCGTACATCTTAGGGGGGAAGGTGGGCCTCCTGAGGCCGAGCCTCGAGGCCTTGAGCCTTACGGCGTTCGGGCTCCTCCTTGGGAACTCATCGACGATCTCTTCGAAAGACCTGTCCGACGGGTAAAGGAGCTTTAGCCTGTCGATCTCCCCCTCGGTCCACTCCCTGACCTTCGGCATTTATGGTACACACTACCCCGCATTACGTGACAATCGTAGCGCGGAGCCGGGCGCAGGCCGGGCGTCCCCGGACCCCGTCCCTTTGATCGTCCTCGACCTTTGGGCCCTGCGTGGACCCGACAGATCCTGGCGACCTGGGGCTTCCACCCGGATGAGCGGGGTCTGCATCTAGGCAAACCCGGATGCCACGATGGAGCATGTGTGAGGCGTACTCAGCCCCCCGCGGAGGACTGATGGAACGCCTTCACCCGGTGCCTCATCGGCCCCGCGTTCATCTCCGCGCTACACCTACTAAATCCTAGGAACCGTATTTCTGAGTTCTGTTTCAGGAAAAGGAAACAATCCACCCCAAAGGGACCGTGTATTTATGAGAGTTTTGCGGCGTCTATGTAAAGAACGTCCTGTCGATGTGGGACGTCCCGCCACTTGAGCCTCGCGTCTAAAGAATCGGCGCAGAGGCCCCGGCCATTAACAAGAATCCTAAATCCGGCGCTCTAAGGTGGTGAGAGTAACACCAGATCCTGTCGTAGGCTCCCCGAAGCGTCGTGCTTCGATTCGAAAGGTCCGTTGACTGTCCCATAACGAAAGATTTAATGTAGGCCCTCCACGACTTAAACGAGGTTCGATGGACATCCGCTACCTGCGTGAACCGAAGCTCTCCAATCCCAGCATGATCGCCGCCTGGCCGGGAATGGGCTACCTCGCGAAGATCTCAGCAGACTACCTGAGGAGGCGCCTCGAGGCGAAGCTTTTCGCGGAGGTCCTATACTACCAGAACGCCATCGTCTACAAGAAGGGGATCGTGGAGCTCGCTTCCATAAAGCACAGGTTCTACGCGGACCCCAAGAACGACCTAATAATCTGCGTGGGGGACTCCCAGCCGCCCCTCCCCGAGGAGGCCTACCGTCTGGCCTTGGACGTTGTAGAGGTCGCGAAGAGGTACAACGTGAGGATGGTATACACCATGGCGGCCTACCCCAACGAGTACGTAGATGAGCCCCAGGTCTACGGTGTCTGCACCGATGAGCCCCTCAGGGAACTCCTAGCCAAGCACGGGGTCAAGGTGCTCGACGAGGAGGGGGCCGTCAACGGCCTTAACGGCATCCTGATAGGGGTCTCAAAGCTGCACGGCATCGACGGCATCTGCCTCCTAGGGGACATAAAATACGCGAATGTCCCCCAGCACCTGTCTTCCAAGGCAGTCCTCGAGAAGCTGACGTCGATCCTCGAGCTGGAGATAGACACCTCACAGCTCGAGAAGAGGGCTAAGAAGATAGACGCTTCGATCAAGGAGAGGCTCGAGGAGTACCAGGACGAGGATGAACTCCTAGGGAAGGAGAAGAGGCCCCTTGGGTACATCAGCTGAGCCATGCGGAACACCCTTATAAGAGGTGGTTGGATTAAGAGTTGAAAATCCGGGGGTTCGAGCGATGAAGGCTTCGGAGAAGATGTACTGGATAAAGGCTGGGCTCGCGGTTGCTGTCGCGGTGATCTCCACGCTACTCCAGGTCTACTTCGGAATAGAGGGGCTGTACATGTTCATGCTGGGGATAATGATATACCTCGCCTCGTCCGACCTCCTGTCCAACATGATGTCAGTCGACAGGGGAAGGAGCCTCAGGATAGGGGTTGGCGCCTACCTATTCATCTGGCTGATGCTGTGGACTCTTCTATACACATACATAAGGACAGCCTAGGACTTCTTCTCCTCGTTTAGCCTGTAATGCATGAGGTCGGACCACGCCGAGAAGAAACCCACGTCGAATGGCGTGTTGACCCCCGACTTTGCGAAATCGCTGAAGTCCTTCCTGTACTTGTTCATAGACCTCCTGTCAAAGGGGGCCCTGTTGAAGAAGTCCCTGTCGTCCCCAGAGCGGGATGAGATGAGCATCCCCTCCAGGCCCTTGACGTAGCCGTCCTTGAACTCCGTGTTGCCGAAGCTCTTCTTCCTGATCTCCTCTATCGCCCTCTCGGCGTCTGAGAAGCGCCTCTCCAGAAGGCACTCGAAGAAGGTCATCACGTCCGGCCTTGCCTTGGAGGCTATCATGCCCTTCTTAGACATCATCATCACTCTCTATACCCTGCTCTGTTATCCTTAAGGGGGCCTCCCCCTCGGGGAGGTATGGGCTGGCTGTGAGCTTCGCGATGCGAAGGTTGTTCCTGCCCTTCCTCAGGAAGATCCTCGAGTGGCTCATGTGGCCCACGATGTGGCCCCCGACCGGCTGGACCACCTTGGCGAAGAATACGTCCGGCTGGGCCATCACCTGGTTCGTTATCACGGCGGCTGCGTTGAAGGCCCTGGAGAGCCTTATGAGCTTGTGGAGGTGCTTGTTGAGCTGCTGCTGCCTGGGGGCCAGCATCTCCCTCCCCAGGTACTCGCTTCGGAAGTGGCCCACGACGCTGTCCACGATGATCAGGCGGACGTTGTTCTCCTTGATCACCTCGTCTGCGTTCTCTAGCAGCACAGTCTGGTGGTTCGAGGTGTAGGCCTCGGCGTATATGATCCTCTTCAGGGCCTCCTGGGGGTCTATGCCGAACCTCGGGGCGATCTGCATCACCCTCTCTGGGCGGAAGGTGTTCTCGGTGTCTATGTATAGGGCGCTCCCGTCCAGGCCCCCCTGCTCCTCGGGAAGCTGCGCCGTGACGCAGAGCTGCTGGCATATCTGGGACTTCCCAGTGCCGAACTCCCCGTAGAACTCCGTGATGGACTGGGTCTCTATGCCCCCGTCCAGTAGCCTGTCCAGGCTTGAGCAGCCCGTGGTAAGGCGGCGCACCTGTTTCCTCAGCTCCACGAGCTCGTCCCCCCGGACGAACGTGATCGCCATGGACTTCCTTGCCGCCTGTATCACCTTCTCTGCGGTCGCCTCCCCTATGCCGGCCGTGACCAGCTCTGCCACGGCGGCCGTCGCCACGGACTCGACTGTCCTGAAGCCTATCTCCTTGAGCTTTGAGGCCGTGGCGGGCCCCACCCCCGGCAGGTCCTCTAGGGTCTGGTACTTGGCCTTGTAGTACTCCATCTGTTCGGCGTCCATGACTTACACCCCGGCTACTATGTGAGCCCCATATAGATCGCCTCTAATTAACTATTTGAGTAAATTGGAAGCTCACGCCCCACCCTCTTTTTTAACGTTTTCACCCGTTTCGGGGTCGTCCTTGCCTCCATCGGGCTCTATCTCGACGACCAGGGGCCCCTCGTAGCTGCAGTCCCTGCACCTGTAGACCGTGGGGAGTATCCCGAAGTTGGGCTCTGAGTATACCCTGTGGCCTCCGCACATTGGACAGAACTTGGGTTGGGGACCCCTGTGCCTCACCTGGGTGATGGTCCTCCAGAGGTCCCTCAGGGTCGTCACTCTACTGGACCTCGATGTTCTCTCTGGGGAACCCCATCCCTATCAGGACGTCCCTCGCCACGTCCCTGTGGTCCCCCATGAGGAGGATCTGGTCGTTCTTCGCCGTCCCACCGCAGGCGCACTTAGCCTTTAGGGTGGAGGCCAGCTTGGGAAGCTTAACTTCCTTAGAATCTATTCCGTCGATGACGGTGTACTTCTTGCCCCACTTCCGGGTCTCCAAACGAATCCTGATCCGCTGCTGCTCCTTGCTCATCTCCTCACAAATGCAGAGGTCTTTGGGCAGGCCGCAGACGGGACAGATCTCAGCCATTATCGTATCCTAGAGCGACGCCGACATTCTAAAAGCTTTACTATGCATGATCGGGTCGCAGGCTAAGTGAAATTCTGGAGGATAGAGAATGCGTGCAGGGCGTCCTTGGAGTCCAGGATGATAACGGTGTTCGTTGAGCAGCTTATGAACTCAACTATGTTGATGTTCCTGCTCGCCAGGAGCTGAGTTATGAAGGAGACGAAGCCCGGGGTGACCTCGACCCGTGGAGGGCTGATCAGGATCAGGGCCACCAGGTTGCTGGTGACCTGCACAGACTCGGGCAGCTGCCCCCTAAGCCTCGTCTGGTCCACGACGTAGACGTAGCTGTCAGTCAGGTACGCGGTGACAAGGTATGGGATCTCGAGCTCAGACGGGGATATTATGACCGCGATCTTGTCCTGGAGCCTCACCTTGGACTCCCTCAGGATGGAGCGAACCCTCTCCTCCTGCAGGCCCCTCTCGTCAGAGATCTCCTCAGAGACCCTTATTATCGCCGCCTTCACCGCCTCGATGCTCCCCTCCCCTATCTCCTCCTGGAGGACCCTGGCGAGGGCAGAGTAGTTGACTATCCTGAGCTTGAGGGCGTCCAGGAGGGAGGGCCTCATCTGGATCGTCTCCCTCACCCTCTGCGCCACAGACTTTGTCCTATCTGTGCTAGCATCCACCATATTTGTGACATCTATGTCGCAAGATATAAAAATATGCCCCATGCCTTACTACCCTATTCCGAGGAGATTCCGAGATGGCTAAGAGGAAGGTCGTCCTAGCCTACTCAGGCGGCCTGGACACTTCGATGATGCTGAAGTGGATCCAGGAGGAGTACGACAGCGACGTTATAAGCGTCACCCTGGACGTGGGGCAGGGAAAGGACCTCGAGCAGATAGAGGAGAAAGCCTGGAAGCTGGGCGTGCTCAACCACTACACCTTCGACGCGAAGGAGGAGTTCGCGAGGGAGTATGTATTCCCAGCGGTGAAGGCGAACGCCCTATACATGGGCACTTACCCCGTGAGCAGCAGCCTGAGCAGGCCTCTCATAGCAAAGAAGGTTGTCGAGGTGGCCGAGATCGAGGATGCCCAGGCCATGGCCCACGGGTGCACGGGGAAGGGGAATGACCAGGTCAGGTTCGACATCACCTTCAAGGCGCTGAACCCCGGTCTCAAGGTCATCGCGCCCGTAAGGGAGTGGAAGTTCGACAGGCACAGCCAGATAGAGTGGGCGAAGGAGCACGGCGTACCAGTCCCCGTCACGGCCGACAGCCCTTACAGCATCGACCAGAACCTTTGGGGCAGGAGCATAGAGGGAGGCATACTGGAGCACCCTGACAAGATCGTGCCTGACGAGATATGGGAGTGGACGGTCGACGTGGAGGACGCCCCCAACGAGCCTGAATACGTGAAGATAGGGTTCCACCAGGGCGTGCCCGTAAGCATAGACGGAGATGAATACGGCCCGGTGGAGATCCTGCAGAAGCTCAAAACGCAGGGAGGTAAGCACGGCATCGGAAGGATAGAGCACATGGAGGACCGAGTCGTGGGGCTGAAGACCAGGGAGACCTACGAGATCCCAGCCGCAGAGATAATCCTCAACGCCCACACGGACCTGGAGAAGATGGTCCTGACGAGGCACCAGAAGCTATTCAAGCTCCAGGTGGACCACACGTGGGCCGCCCTCGTTTACCAGGGCCTCTGGGTTGACCCCTTCAAGAGGGACCTGGACGCCTTCATAGACAGCACCCAGGAGAACGTGACGGGAACCGTGACCATGAAGCTTTTCAAGGGATCCGCCAAGCCTGTGGCCAGGGAGTCTCCCCTGAGCCTATACGACTACAACCTCGCCAGCTTCGACATAAACACCCACTACGACCAGGGGGACGCCGTGGGCTTCATCAGCCTCTGGGGCCTCCCCAGCGTCACGGCCTGGAACCTTAAGAGGAAGGTGGCAGAGGAGGGGATAAAGGACATCCGCAAGAAGGTTGTTCCAGTCCCGACGGGCACATAAATTTTATCTCCTTTACTCTTATTAGTTCAGAGCAACTTATTATCGTTTAACGAGGTTTTCACTTGTCCAGGGAAGAGTCCCTTATCGAGATACTTGAGAAGGCGCTGCCCCTCCCGCCCAGGATCGTTGTGGGCTACAACAGGCTCGGGAGAGACTTCACGAGCGGGGACCTGGCGCGGCTCTGCGACATAAGCCGGAGCAGCGCCAAGTTCTACGTGAACAAGATGGTGGACCTGAGGATGGTCACCAAGGTGCCCCACAGGCGCAAATACCAGAAGTATTCTAACGCGATCACCTTCTCAGCCTGGATGAAGGACCTCATAAGGCTGGCACTGGAGCCCCTGGAGAGCGAGGATCTGAAGATCCCTGAGGAAGAGGGGTAGGGAGCCCGGTGTCTCTCAGGGACCTGGCTGGGGAGAAAAAGCCTAAGAGGGATAGGTTCACCCGCAACCTCACCGGGAGGGAGGTGAGGGCTATAAAGAAGCGGGGGTACGACGCCGAGAGGGAGGTGGTGAAGATGCTGAGGGACGCGGGTTACGACGCCCTAAGGGTTCCGGTCAGCGCCCCCAGCAGGGAGCCCTTCCCAGACGTATTCGCGGTCAAGGGCGACTCCGTCGTAGCCATGGAGGTGAAGTGCCAGACGAGGTACACCTACTACAAGAGAGACCAGGTCGCCAAGCTCCACGAGTTCCTTGACATCCACAGGTACTACCCCAGGAGGTTCGCGGTGCTCGCCGCCAAGTTCAAGTACAAGGGGTGGCGCTTCCGGATCGCTGAAGAGGTCGGTGACTACACCATAAAGGTGGGGGAGGGGCTCTCCTTCGAGGACCTCCTGAACAGGATCGGCTAAAAACTGTGTGTTTAAATAAGTTTTACAACCCTTTTTTGGATGGTTCCGAGTGATATTGGATGGTAGTTGAACTTTCATATGAGAAGGCCAGGAGAAAGTGCCCCCCCGGTTTGGTATCGTGCAAGACGACAGAGGAACTCACCCCCCTCACGGAGATAATAGGCCAGGAGAGGGCCGTCAAGGCCCTCCAGTTCGGCCTCAAGATAAAGGACAAGGGCTTCAACATCTACGTTGCTGGCTACCCGGGGACAGGCAGGAAGACTGCGGTCGTCAACTTCCTTGAGGATGTGGCCAAGGACATGCCCGTCCCCCCTGACTGGTGCTACGTCAACAACTTCGGCGACCCCAGCAAGCCCAACGCGCTGAAGCTCCCCGCCGGGGTGGGGTCCAAGTTCCAGAGGGCCATGGAAGACTTCATCCAGGGGGTCAGCAGGGCTCTGAGGAACGCCTTCGAGAGCGAGGAGTACGCGAAGAGGAGGGAGGAGACCCTCGGCAGCTACGAGGAAAAGAGGGAGGGCCTCCTGAACGGGCTCAACAAGAAGGCGAAGGAAGCCGGGTTCGTCCTCCAGAGCAGCCCCATAGGGCTCCTGGTCATACCCGTCGTAGACGGGCAGCCCATCGACGAGCAGCAGTTCAACAGGCTGCCCCAGAGGGTGAGGGACGAGATCCAGCGGGGGCGGAAGAGGCTCCAAGACGATCTCAGGAGCTCTATGAGACAGGTCCGCGACCTCGAACGGGAGAGGGAGAAGGCGGTTGAGGAGTTCAACCGCGAGGTTGCGAGCTTCGCGATGGAGCACCTCCTCGCCTCGCTTCTGGAGAAGTTCGGAGAGATCGACGAGGTGTCTGAGTTCCTCGAGGACGTAAAGAACGACATACTCGACAACCTAGGGGAAATCCTCGGCACCACCGAGCAACAGAAACAACAGCTCCCGTTCACCATCCCCGGGCTTAGGGAGGACCCCACAGAGAGGTACAGGGTGAACCTAGTCGTGGACAACTCGGACCTCAAGGGCGCACCCGTGGTGATGGAGCTGAACCCCGTCTACAACCACCTCATAGGGTCGGTGGAGAAGGAGGCTAGGTTCGGCGCCCTCGTGACGAACTACACGATGATCCAGTCAGGCTCGGCCCACAGGGCGAACGGAGGCTTCCTGGTGCTCCCCGTCGAGGACCTCCTGACCAACCCCCTCTCCTGGGACAGCCTCAAGCGGGTGCTGGTGAACGAGGTTATAGAGATCGAGGAGCCCACCGAGCGCCTGGGCTTCATAACGACGAAGTCCCTCAGGCCGGAGCCCATCCCATTCGAGGGTAAGGTCATCATCATAGGTAACCCCCAGATATACTACCTCCTATACGCCCTGGACAGGGACTTCAAGGAGCTCTTCAAGGTGAAGGCAGACTTCGACACGTCGATGGACAGGGACGACGAGAACGTTGAGCATTACGCCTCATTCCTGTGCACCCTCGCAAACAAGGAGGGGTTGAGGCACATAGACTCTTCTGGCATAGAGGCGGTCGTCGAGTACAGCTCAAGGCTGGCGGCGGACCAGAAGAAGCTCTCAACGGAGTTCGCCCAGGTGGCGGACATAATAAGGGAGGCCAACTTCTACGCCGGGGAGGATGGTGAGGACTACATCGGGAAGAAGCACATAGACAGGGCCCTTGAGGAGAAGGTTTACCGCTCCAACCTGATACAGGAAAGGATAGAGGAGATGATAGAGAGGGGCGTCCTCCTCATCGACACCGAGGGCGAGAAGGTGGGCCAGGTGAACGGCCTCGCCGTCCTATCCCTGGGAGACTACAGCTTCGGGAGGCCCAACAGGGTGACGGCCTCCCTTGGGATAGGTAAGGACGGCATCATAGACATAGAGAGGGTGGCTGAGATGGGGGGGCCCATCCACACCAAGGGCGTCCAGATCCTCAGCGGATACCTGAACAACAGGTTCGCCTCAGAGGCCCCCCTCAGCCTGACAGCGAGGCTAACCTTCGAGCAGAGCTACTCGGGCATCGAGGGGGACAGCGCCTCAAGCACCGAGCTTTACACCCTCCTCTCGGCACTCTCAGGGAAGACGGTGAAGCAGAACCTCGCCGTCACCGGCTCTGTGAACCAGAAGGGTGAGGTCCAGGCGATAGGGGGAGTGAACGAGAAGGTGGAGGGCTTCTACGAGGTATGCAAGGCAACGGGCCTCACGGGAGAGCAGGGATGCGTCATCCCAGAGAGCAACGTGGACAACCTTATGCTGAAGGAGGAGGTGGTCGAGGCCATCAAGGAGAGCAGGTTCCACATATACCCAGTCAAGACAATCGACGAGGGGATAGGGGTCCTCACAGGGGTGGAGGCCGGGGACAGGCAGCCTGACGGGACGTACCCCGACGGGACCATAAACCTCCTCGTGCAGAACAGGCTTAAGGAGATGGCGGAGCAGGCCAAGGAGTACCTCCGCTAGCCCAGAGGCACAACTTTTTCTATAACCCGTCCAATAATCCACTGCGACCGGTGTCCCAGATGGCTGAAGAGAAGTACGACACCATCATCCTGGGGGGCGGCCCCGCGGGCCTGACCGCAGGAATATACACGGCACGCCACGGCCTAAAGACCCTCATCCTGGACTCCAACGAGCTTGGGGGGAGGGCCCTTCAGGCCCACAGGGTGGAGAACTTCCCTGGCTTCCCCGAGGGACTCACTGGGAGGGAGCTGATGGAGAGGTTCGTAGCCCAGGCTGAGAGGTTCGGCGTGGACTTCAGCAGAGAGACGGCAATAGGCCTCAGCTCCATGGGCGACACGAAGGTGGTGATGACCCGGAAGGGGCTCTACGAGGCCAGGACCGTGATCGTGGCCACAGGGATCCAGCGAAAACAGCTGAGCGTGCCCGGCGAGATGGAGTACAAGGGGAGGGGGGTCTCTTATTGCGCCATATGCGACGGCCCCTTCTTCGCAGGCAAGGTCGTAGCGGTCGTGGGCCCAGGGGAGGAGGCAGTGGAGGAGGCCCTGAGGATGGCCGAAGTCGCAAACAAGGTCTACGCGATCCCTGGGAAGGACGGCTACAAAGAAGGCGTAGAGCTTCTCGAAGAGCTTAGAAAAAACGAGAATATCGAAGTCGTCGAGGGCGTGAACGTCAAAGGGATCGTCGGCGACTCGACCGTCACCCAGATCGAGCTCGACGGAGGCCCGGGGGAGCTGAAGGTGGACGGCGTCTTCATCGTACTGAACCACGTCTCGACATCGGACCTGGTGGCCCATGCGGGGATAAGGACAGACGAGAGCGGCTGCATACTCGTCGATAGGGAGCAGAGGACAAACATCAAGGGCGTATTCGCCGCGGGGGACTGCGTCTGCGGGGGGACGCAGATAGTGACCGCGGCGGGGGAAGGGGGGCGCGCAGCACTGTCAGCCATGAGGTACATCAGGTCCCTGAAGGGTTGACGCCTTGGTCAAGGTAGAGGTCTTCTACTCTCCCATCTGCCCCCACTGCCCCGGCGCGAAGAAACTCGTGGCGGAGGTGGCTGCCTCCTACGATGGCGTCGAGGTCGAGGAGGTGAACACCTACACCAAGGAAGGGATGGAGAGGGGGATGGCCCTGGGGATAATGGCCGTACCGGCCGTCGTAATCGACGGGGAGATAAAGCACGTCGGCTTCCCCTTCGGCAGGGGCGAGCTGATAGCCAACATCGAGGCCGCACTGGGCAGGTAGCCTTATCCAAACCCGCAACGCTTTTTCCCTCTAACAGGTGAGTTAAATCAAGTCCGTTAATGGTCAGCAGGCGTTGATCAACCTTGGAGCACGAGATAGCTGGGATAAGAGCGAGGGAGGTGCTGGACTCCAGGGGCAACCCAACGATAGAGGTTGAGGTCACCACGAGGGGGGGCACGACCAGGAGGGCTGCGGTGCCCAGCGGCGCATCGACGGGGGCCTACGAGGCCTTGGAGCTCAGGGACGGGGGGGAGAGATACCACGGGAGGGGCGTCCTTAAGGCGATAGGGAACGTGGTTAAGATCATAGCCCCAAGGCTCGTAGGCTTCGACGTCAGGGAGCAGAGGAGGATCGACGAGTCCATGATAGAGCTTGACGGCACTGAGAACAAGAGCCGCCTGGGAGGGAACGCCATCCTCGGGGTCTCCCTCGCCTGCGCGAAGACGGCGGCCGCTTCGGAGTGCCTCGAACTATACGAGTACATCGACAGGGAGGCCTCTCTGCTCCCGATACCTTTCTTCAACATAATCAATGGGGGGAGGCACGCCGGGAACCTGCTCGACTTCCAGGAGTTCATGGTAGCCCCTACGGGAGCCAGGAGCCTAGGCGAGGCAGTGCAGATGGGCTCCGAGGTCTACCACGAACTGAGGGCAAGGATCCTGGAAGCCTACGGGAGGAACTCGATCAACGTGGGCGACGAGGGAGGGTTCAGCCCCCCCATGAGCGGTGCCGAGGAGGCCCTGGACGCTGCGCTGGGGGCGGTCGAGGGGATAGGCTACGGAGGGGAGGTGGGGCTGGCCCTTGACGTCGCCGCCAGCGAGTTCTACAAGGAGGGCCGCTACACTGTCTCGGGCAGGCGCCTTTCCCGGGGAGAGCTAATAGACTATTATGTGGAGCTCGTCGAATCATACCCCATCGTATCCATCGAGGACCCCCTCAACGAGGAGGACTTCGAGGGATTCGCAGAGCTGACGCAGGCCCTGCCCATACAGGTCTTGGGCGACGACCTCTTCGTCACCAACCCAAGGCGCCTCAAGAGGGGCATAGAGATGGGAGCGGCGAACGCTCTTCTCTGGAAGGTGAACCAGGTAGGCACCCTGACGGAGGCCCTTGAGGCGGCCGAGCTGGCGAAGAGGAACGGATACGGCGTGATGGCCTCCCACAGGTCTGGGGAGACAGAGGACGCCTTCGTCTCCGACCTCTCCGTGGGCATAGGATGCGGCCAGATAAAGGCAGGGGCCCCGTGCAGGGGGGAGAGGACAGCGAAGTACAACAGGCTCCTCAGGATAGAGGAACTGCTCGGCGGGAGAGCAAGGTACCCCGAGGGGCTGCTGGGCAGTTAGGCTGCTGGAACTTTGATGCTGTTTTAGGAAACAATAATACACGCCGATGTCTCCGATCTCGCGGTTTTACGTCGTGTCTGAGATAGCAAGAGAGCGGGAGGAGAAGGAGAAGAGGGAGGTGACGGAAGCCCTACGCAGGCAGATGCGCATAGAGGGGGAGCTGATAGGCCTCTACGAGAAGACCATCTCTGAGGTGGAGAGCGAGCCCGTTAAGCAGATGCTCCACATGATACGCCTAGACTCCCAGAAGCACATAGACATCTGCAGGGCAGCCATCGACATCATAGAGGGTAAGGACGTGCTCATGGAGGAAAGAAGGGACCTCAGGGAGAGCCTCAAGAGGCACCTGGAGCTGGAGAAGGAGTCCATAGACGCCGCCAACGGCATACTGAAGCACATCTGGGTCTCTGATAACCAGGGCCTCAACGAGCTCATAAGGGGCTGGAGGGACGACGAGAGGAGGCACCACAAGGCCCTCAAGGAGCTCTCGGAGAAGCGCTTCTTCAGGGTCGAGTCCACAGACTGGGTCAGCCTCTTCAGGGAAGAGGACTTCCTAGAGGAGAGGTACCTCCGCTCCAAGAAGTACCGGCAGAAGTAGGCCGCTTCCACGCCCTCCCTTTTTCTTTTCGTCGAACAATATCGGCAACGATACTGTGAGAAGAATGTAGCTTAGTAATTGGCATGGAAGACTAGGTTACCTCCATTTTCCCGATATGGGAATACTGAGCACTCCCGGTTAGGCTTAGCAAGAGTTAATACTTTTCATAGACACCATTATCAGATATCTTTGAGGCCCGACGAACAGACCCGCCCGGGCGTGAAGCGCAAGAAAAGGCCGAACGAGCTCACAATCGCCCTCGATAAAGACCTGAACAGGTACCTGAGCTTCCTGGAGAAGATGAAGCGCATCGGGAGCAAGGAGGAGGCCGTCCTAGCCGCCCTACGCATCTTCAAGAAGCTCAACATGCAGGACTGGCTCCCTTACGTCTACAGAAACGGCGACGAGAGGATACTCATCTTAGGCCAGGGGATGCTGTACGACATATTCACTGCCGTCAGCGAGGCGAAGATGTCGGACATAGCCAGGATATCGGCCTTGAAGAGGAAGGTGATCAACCCCCTCGACCCCGAGCTTGACCTCAAGAGCCCAGACAACTGGGACGTGGTCCTCAACGAGCTGGAGAACATGGGCTGGGGGAAGTTCTCCAGGGATTGCGACGAGCTGACCGTCGAGTTCCTGGGGCTCCCCATAGGCTTCCTCAAGGCCTATCTCGAGGCCCTTTTCCAGGTGGAGTTCGGGGTCCACAGTATGAAGGACGGGGCGGCCTACGTCTTGACCCGGGAGAGCACCCGGAGGCTGGTCTGGCGCTCCTAGAGGCCTGTGCAAGGGCAGCGCTTGTAGGGGCCGATCACCACGCTGACCTCAGTCCCCGTGATGCCTTCCATGCTGAGCTCCGACTCTAGGAAGCGGTTAAGCTCGTCCATGTCCCTGAAGATAACCTCGACGAAGAGGTCCACGTTCCCCGTCGTCCTGTAAAGGACCTGCACGTCTGGGTTGTCTTTGAGGTGGTCGACGATGTCCTTCAGCCTCTGGGGGTTTATCCTGAGGCCTATGAATGCCTTTATGATCCTGCCCAGCTTGTGGTAGTCTAAGATGACGTTGAACTGTTTTATCACGCCCTCTTCGAGCATCTTGTTCATCCTCTTCCTCACCGTCGCGTCGCTCACGTCTAGCTCCTTAGCGATGGTCTTGTACGGCTTCCTGGAGTTCGAGCTCAGGGATCGGATTATCTTCAGGTCAAGCCGATCTATTGCCATCCTCCACCTCCCCTAACGGCTCAAGCGGGCTACTAAAATTGTCGTTTTCATGCAATTTTTAATCGCCTGCCTTTTATTATATGTAATGTATTTATCGAATATAGATTTGTTGCTATTCGAAAAAAATGACCCCTCTTTCGAACTAAAAAAATTTATTTTGAACTCGATAGTTCGAAAAACGAACCCACGACCCTCAATAGTTAGAAATCTATGAAGAATCATGTAATTTCGTGGGAAATCGGATGGAATACAGAGAGTTGGTGAGGTCTATACCCAGAGCCATGCGGGGGGACCTCTCTGAGAAGCTCATGGACGTCCTCCTCGAAGTGGAGGACGGGAGCAGGGTTCCCAGCTCCCTAGCCAAGATAATACTCCACTACATGCAGCGGGACCAGCTAGCCAGCGAGGCGGGGCTCATCAACCTCCTGAAGGCGACTGTCGAAGCCGACCCCGTCAAGACCGGCGACGTGCTCGAAGAGTTCGACCTCAATGAGATCAAAGTAGCGCTTATGCCTACTTAACGGTGATAAAGAAGGCTCCATTTTTTCTCACACAGAACAGAAGAAAATGGATAGTGGTCTGATGAGGAGCTTCGGAATAGAGTTCGTCCCGATGGAGCTCTACTGGAAGACGACTTACTACACGATCCAGGCCGAGAAGCTCGGCTACGACAGCATCTGGATAACGGACCACTTCAACAACAGGAACGTATACGTCAGCCTCTCATTCATAGCGAACTACACCGACAGGATAAGGCTCGGCCCCGGGGTGACTAACCCGTACCTGGTCCACCCTGTGATAACGGCCCAGAGCGTCGCCTCCCTCAACGAGGTTGCCCCGGGGAGGGTCATTTGTGGTATAGGGGCTGGAGACAGGACAACCTTGGACATGGTGGGAGTAGAGATGAAGTCCCCCCTTCGCACAGTCAGGGAGGCCGTGGAGCTCATAAGAAAGCAGCTGGCCCGGGAGAAGAAGGGCTACGATGGCGATAAGTTCAAGACGTCTCCCGGGGCCAGGTTCAACTTCAAGGTGAGCGACGGAATCCCCATATACATAGGGGCTCAGGGGCCCAAGATGCTCCAGCTTGCCGGAGCCATAGGGGACGGCGCCCTCATCAACGCCTCCCACCCGGAGGACATCAAGAGCGCCGTCGAACAGATCAAGAAGGGAGCAGAGAGGGGGGGTAGGAACCTGGGAGAGTTGGACGTAGCCGCATACACATCCTTCTCTGTGGCCGAGGAGGAGAAGAGAGCCAGGAAGCCCGTCGTTCCAGTCGTCGCATACATAGTGGCCGGCAGCCCCCCGACGGTCCTTGAGAAGCACGGCATCCCCGTAGAGAAGGCGGAGCGGATAAGGGCGGACCTGGCTGACAGGAACTGGGGGGAGGCCTTCGGAGCCGTTGGCTCCGAGATGATAGACGCCTTCGCCGTCAGCGGGACACCGGACCAGTGCACTGAGAAGATAGCCACCCTCTTCAAGACGGGGATAACCCACTTCGTCACGGGCTCCCCCCTTGGGCCCAACGTCAAGACATCCATAAACCTCTTCGGGAACGAAGTCCTCCCCCACTTCAAATGACGCGAGTACACGAAGCCATATTTGACCCCTTTTTATCATCTCTTTAAAGACGATAGGTCGACCCTAAAATCCAAAAAAGCCTTATAACAAGTGTCTGTTACAAAGGACTTCATTAAAACCCGCTTGAAAAGCGGGCAAGACTTCTTTCTCGCCTTCAAAATAAGTTGGTTCCTTTACTCTTAAGAAGGAAAAATGACCTTCTTTGGTGGATATGGGTAGCTCCTTTTGCTGTGCGTGAGCCCCATCCCCACGATGAGCTCTGTGAAGCGTATGGCCGCCCGCCCGGGATGGACCACCAAGACGCCCGGATGGGACCCCGCAAGTTCTTTTGAGAGCGGTGAGGCGTGATCGTTGAAGGCCATGCAGCCGAAGCAGACTGCGTCGGCCCCACCCTCATCTATCGAGGCCACAGCCACCTTCCTTACCCTCTCGAAGCTCCCAGGCTTCCTCAGCTCTAGGACCGGAAGGCCGACCGGATATATCCCGGCACATCGCTCCCTCAGACCCAGGTCCCTGACCTGCCTCTCCGCTATGCCCAGAACCTGCGGTAGCTGGACCAGGAGGCTGAACCTCTCCGCCAGCGCGGAGGCTACGTACATCGAAGCCATCCCTGGCCCCACGACTGGTATGGATACAAGCCCCCTTGCCGCCGCCAGAGAAGGATCGCGGCCACCCCATATCACCACCGCGTCCGCCCCCTCCCTCTCGCTCTGAAACACCCTCTCTAGGATCCCAGGTGCCGCCAGTTCCATCTCCGAGAAGGACTCGACAGACGCGGGGGCGTTCTTCGTTAGGACCAGCCGGACCTCTGTCCCAGGCGATGCCAAGGAACTCAGCGAGGCGCGTCTTGCCTCTAGGGATTCCTCGTCGAACCCTGAGATCAGCATTACGACGTCTATCCGCAAGCGTCAGCCACCGACCTTATTAAAAGCCTACACGAGAAAATGGTTTCGCCGAGCTCGGCATCGTTTTCAAGTGTCCTAGTTGTAGCTGTTTTATCTACGTGTGGACACACGATTTTCGGTTTGTTTCTGCCTGACCAGAAACGTTAAGATTCAAACCCGCTCCAATAACTACGGAATCCGAGATGAGCATGAAGGACAGGTTCAGAGGGAGGGACTTCCTAACCCTCATGGACTTCACCCCCGTCGAGATCAACTACATGCTGGATGTCGCCGCGGAGTTCAAGCGGATGAGGATGATGAAGGAGCCCCACGAGTACCTGAAGGGGCGCACAATAGCAATGGTCTTCGAGAAGCACAGCACCCGCACCCGGTTCAGCTTCCAGGCGGGCATCGCCCACCTAGGTGCCCAGAGCTTCTACGCCACACCGGAGGTGATGCAGCTGGCGAGGGGGGAGCCCATAAAGGACACCGCACGAATCCTGGACCGGTACTGCGACGCGCTGGTGATCCGGACCTACGGACAGGAGATAGTAAAGGAGTACGCAGAGTACATGAGGAACCCTGTCATAAACGCCCTCACCAACCTCACCCACCCCTGCCAGGGGCTCGCCGACCTCCTCACGATCCGGGAGCACAAGGGCAGGATAGCGGGGAACAAGCTCGCCTACGTCGGAGACCCCTACAACGTCTGCCAGACCCTGATGGTGGCGAGCAGCCTGATGGGGATGGACTGCTACGTCGCCGTCCCTAAGGGTTGGGCCCCCGCGAAGGTCATCCTCGACTTCGCCGAGGAGAACGCGAAGAAGAGAGGCACGGAGATTGTGGTCACGGACGACCTCAGGGAGGCGCTGACCGGCGCCGACGTCGTCTACGCTAACACATTCCACAGCATGGGGCACAAGGACATAGAGGAGAGGAAGAAGGCCTTCGCAGCGTACCAGATAAACGACGGCCCCATGGCCCGGGCGGAGCCGGACGCCATATTCATGCACTGCCTCCCCGGCTACCGCGGCGAGGAGATGACGGACAGTGTCATAGAAGGTCCGCAGAGCGTCGTCTTCGGCGAGGGGGAGAACAGGATGCACACGGAGAAGGCGGTCCTCGCCCTGGTCGTCGCCTGACCCATTCTCATTCTTTCCCAGATGCCGGAAGAAGCCGAATTAAGAAGCCTAGCGGGTTTTCTCGCTAATTTTTTCGGCATGGAACCGCTTATACCGTATTAAAAAAGGAAAAGAAAATGGAGTTTTATCGGGTCCTCGTCCACTCGCGCCCCAGGGTCTCCCTGGCTATAACAATCTTCTGGATGTTCGCGGCCCCCTCAGCCCCTATGCAGTAGCTCATCACGCCCCTGAGCCCCATCTCCAGGGGGCACTCCTTGGTGTATCCGTAGGCCCCCATCCAGAGCATTGTCCTCCTCAGGGTGTCCAGAGCGTGGTGGGGGGCGAGGTACTTGCACATAGAGAGGTACTTGCTGCACTCGAGGGCCGAGAAGGTTCCATGCTGGTACCTCTGGTCCATCATCCAGGCGGTCCTGTAGACCAGGCTCCTGATCGCCTCGTGGTTGGCAGCCATGTCGGCGAGGTCGAACTGGATCCCCTGGTACTTGGCCAGGGGCTGCCCGAAGGCCTCCCTCTCCTTTATGTAGTCCATCCCCAGCTCAAGGGCCCTCTGAGAGGCGCCGAGGCAGCTGGAAGAGACCAGGAGCCTGGCGGCGTCGAAGCCCTCCATGGTGAGGTAGAAGCCCCTCCCGGTCTCTCCGAGCTGGTACTCGTCGGGGACCTCCAGGTTGGTCATCTTGAAGCCCCCGGTGCTTATGGCCATCCTCCCCGTGTTCTCGAACCTCTTGGTGATCTCGACACCCGGGGCGTCTATTGGCATGTAGAATGCGGTCATCCCCCTGTGCCCCTTAGACCTGTCGTTGTAGCCGGTGACGAAGTAGCCCCCTCCCATCTCGGCGCACTCGGCTGTGCCGCTGATGTATGTCTTCTCCCCGTTGACGATCCACTTGCCCTCGCCTCTCTTCAGCTCGGTCTTGAAGCCTGCGACGTCGGATCCTCCCCCGGGCTCAGTCACCCCTATCCCTATGAAGGCCTCCCCCCTGGCTGCCTTCCTCAGGACGGCTTCCCTGACGGCCTCTGTGCAGTAGCTGTCGACGACATAGCCCCAGCTCGCCTGGACCAGGTAGAAGACGGGGACCGCAACGGATATGTCGGCGTATCCCAGCTCCTCGGCGGCGATGGTTGCCGTGACCCAGTCGGCTCCCGCGCCTCCGTGCTCCTCCGGGAGGGTGAGGCACAGGAGCCCCATCTCGCCCAGCCCCTTCATGAGGCCCCTGGGGATCGTGTGCTTATCGTCGTTCTCCCTGACCTGCTCAAGGCTCAGGTTCTTGGAGAGCCACTCCCTGACTGCGTCCCGGAATAGCTCCTGCTCCTCGGTGAAAGAGAAATCGATCATCCTATACACCTGTCAATTTCTAACAAAGGTCTCCCTGTGCGTATTTAAGCGCTCCGGGGGACGTAGCTGGTTTTGAAAAAGCAGCCTCAAGGGGGCCAACAATAGTTTATAGCCGTAGTGGCAGTTGACTAATTGGTTGTTACATCTTGAGCAAGATCCTGGTTCTGGGGTGCGGCCTCATGGGCCCCACTGTGGCGAAGGACTGCGCCGAGTCCCCCGAAGTCTCCCAGGTAGTCGCATGCGACATAGACCGGGATAAGCTGGACGAGGCAGAGAAGTTCGTGGACAGCCCCAAGTTCAGGGCGGATAAACTGGACATATCGGACCATGCGGCCCTCGTAGAGAGGATGGAGGGCTTCGACGTCGCCGTCAACGCCACTGCCGCGAGGTTCAGCATGCCCGTGCTGGAGGCGGCGATGGAGGCGGGCGTAGACGTGGTCGACCTCGCCGGGGGAGGGCTCCCCCTGGAGGGGGGGCTCTACGACAGGGTCGAGGAGGCCGGCATAACTGCGATCCCGGGATGCGGCGTGGACCCCGGCCTCATAGACATCCTTTCCGGCCACGGGATGGACATGATGGACGAGGTCGAGGAGGTCCAGTTCGCCTGCGGCGGCCTCCCCAAGGACCCCGAGCCACCCCTGGACTATAAGATAGTCTTCGGGGGGAGGAGGATGCCCATCCGCCCTGGCAAGGTGCCCATGATCCTGGAGGGGGAGCAGGTGGAGGTGGACAGGTACGACGACCTCGAGCCCATCTACGTCGAGGGCCTTGAGGAGATGGAGGCCTTCTACGACGGCTACCCCTCGTCCCTCCTCAGGTACTGCTCCGAGAGGGGGGTGAGGACCTTCAAGGGGAAGACGATAAGGTACGCGGGCTTCGTGGACAAGCTCATGTTCCTACTGGACCTGGGGGTGACAAGGACGGAGCCCCTCAGTTACAGGGGGGTTGAGATAGAGCCCCTGGAATTCTTCAACGAGCTCGTATACCCGATTGTGAGGTTCGACGAGGAAGCGGGCGACAGGGACGTGACGGTGCTCCTGGTCAGGGTCGAGGGGAGGAAGGGCGAAGACGACGTCTGGGTCGGCTACGACATGGTCGACTTCTACGACGAGGAGAGGGGCATCACGTCTATGGCCAAGACCACGGGCTACACGGCCGCCATCGTGGCCAGGATGCTCGCCAGGGGTGCCATCGAAAGGAAGGGCATACGGTGGCCCGTCCGGATAATAAAGGGGGAGCTTTTCACTGAGCTCCTCCGCGGCCTGGGGGAGAGGGGGGTAGAGGTCACAGAGACCATAACCAAAAGCAGGAGCCTCTGACCGAAGCCCTCATCTCGTACAGGACCTAACCCGGTTTTTCGCCGCCCGCCATCCTTATCCTTAGGAATATGAGGACCGAGATGAGCGTGGGCAGGTGGAATATGCAGACCTCGAATATTGGGTCTAGGAACGTGAAGTAGAACCTCTGTATGAGGAACACTGCCGAGGATATGGACAGAAGTATCAAGGATGCGATCATCCAGGAGTCGTGGTCGTCCATCAAGCCAATTCACTCAGATGATGGGAGCCCGGGATAAAAAGGGATTAGCCCCTCCTGGGCCCAAGGAGGTCGCTGAGGGCGGTGTCCTCGAAGGTGCCGTCGGGCAGGGCCCTCCTGATGGTGATGGGTAACACCCCCTCCCTAAGCTCCTCCAGGGCTATGTCTATGGGGTCGCTGACGCTCGGGGGCAGCTCCACCAGTATCGGGGCCCCCAGGGATATCTGGAGCGCCCTGGCGCCTACGATCCTGGCCCTCTCGAAGCGCGTCAGCTTCGGGGGCCCGATATTGATTTTCGAACTCAATTCGATCTCTTCAAAAAGGGGGGTAGACTACATGGGGGGCATCCCGCCCGGCATGCCGGGCATGCCGCCTGGGCCTCCTTCGGGGCCCTCGGGAGGCTTCATCTTGGTCGCGGCGATGACGTCGTCTATCTTCAGCAGCATCGTCGATGCCTCCGTGGCCGACTTTAAGGCCTGGGCGATCACCGCCATGGGCTCGTAGACGCCGTTCTTCTCCATGTCGGCGACCTCCCCCTTCAGGGCGTCCAGGCCCACCCACATCTCCCCCTTGGCGTGCCTCGACTGCATCTCCGAGATGGCGTCGATGGGGTCCATGCCGGCGTTCTCTGCGAGGGTCGTGGGGATGACCTCGAGGGCGTCCGCGAAGGCCGAGACGGCGAGCCTCTCCCTCCCGCTCAGCTTCTCCGCGAAGTCCCTGAGCTTTCTGGCGACCTCTATCTCAGGGGCGCCACCGCCGGCCACTATCTTGGGCTCCTCGACCACGTCCCTCGTCACGCACAGGGCGTCGTGGAGGCTCCTCTCCGCCTCGTCCACGATGCGCTCCGTTCCGCCCCTTATGAGGATGGTCACTGCCTTGGGGTTCTTGCAGCCCTCGACGAAGATCATCTTCTCGTCCCCGATCTTCCTCTCCTCGACGACCTCTGCGTACCCCGCGTCCTCCGTTGTGAGCTGGTCGATGCCGTTGACGATCTTCCCTCCGGTCGCCTTAGCCAGGGCCTCTATGTCAGACTTCTTCAGCCTGCGGGCCGCCAGGATGCCCTCCCTAGCCATGAAGTGCTGTACCATGTCGTCGATCCCCTTCTGGCAGAAGAGGACGTTGACGCCGGCGTCCTTCACCTTTCTGACCATGTCCCGGAGCATCTCCTCCTCCTGGTCCAGGTATGCCTGCATCTCGTCGGGGCTCTCTATGTGGATCTTGGAGTCGAACTCCGTCTTCTCCACCTCCATGGCCGCGTTGAGGAGGCCTATCTTGGCGTCCCTGACCAGCTTCGGCATGTCTGCGTGGACGACCTCCTTGTCTATGACCAGCCCCCTTATGAGGCTGGTGTCGGTGAGGGAGCCCCCCGGCTTCTTCTCCAGCTTCACCATGTCGAGGTCTGCCTTGTAGCCGCCGTCGCTCTCCTCGGCTATCTGTAGGACGGCGTCGACCGCTATGTGGGAGAGATAATCGGAGTAGCCCGAGACGAGCTTGCTGGCCATGGATGTGACCGCCACCTTCTTCAGTATTTCCTTGTCCTTGGGGTCCACTTCGATGGCTATCTCGTCGAGTAACTTCAGGGCCTGGTCCAGGGCTTCCCTGTAGCCGTCTATCACCACTGTGGGGTGGATCTTCTTGTCCATGAGGTCCACGGCCTTCCCCAGGAACTCCCCCGTCAGCACAACCACGCTTGTGGTGCCGTCCCCTACCTCGTCGTCCTGGGTCTTCGAGACCTCGACCATCATCTTGGCGGCGGGGTGCTGGACGTCCATCTCCTTGAGCATCGTGGCCCCGTCGTTGGTGATGGTGACGTCGCCGAAGCTGTCCACAAGCATCTTGTCCATGCCCTTGGGGCCGAGGCTCGTCTTGACGACCTGGGCGACTATGCGGGCCGCCATGATGTTGTTGTTCCTAGCGTCGCTTCCTCTTGATCGTTCCGTTCCTTCCTTCAGAATAATTATGGGCTGACCACCAGCCGCGCTCAATTCACGTTTTCACCTCGAAACTATAAGGCAAACCAGACGCTAGGAATATAAATATTTTCTTCCCGGGGCTTTTACTCCCTTATTTGTCTTTGCATGATTAATTACTCAAAATAGGGGACGATCCGCTGCCTGTTCTGAACTCGATTTTCCCAGATGAATGACTTGTGTGATCTTAATTTCCCTAAGATGCCCCTAAAAGGTCACATTAAAAATAGGAGCAAGGCCGAGGGCTACCTCCGGTAGAGGGCGTTTACGACTATCAGGATGCCTATTCCTATGATGAAGAACGGCCAGAGAAGGTTCCAGACGTTGAGCCCCAGCGTCTCCCCCAGGATCGACGATATGCCCACCAGTATTATGAATATGCCGATGATGATCACCCACGAGGAGCCCCCCCTCCTCCCGAAGCAGAGGTCGTCCTCGTACCTCCTGGTGTAAGACCTGTATGGGGGAGGCCTCAGGGAAGCACCGCAGTTCTTGCAGGTCAGGGCTTCGTCGTCGTTCTCCGTGCCGCACTTGGTGCAGTAGACCATGTCTCGATGAACACCAATTCTATCAAACAGAACCTCTTATAGAAACATTACTGAAAATAATCAAAGTTAGATAACATTTCAACCACTCAGGGCAACAATTTCCCATTTTTCGATAGTCCTCGAATCATGGAGAAGATGAGCCCTCAGCCGAAGGAGTATCTGCAGGGTTCAACGCCGCAGTTTGAGCATGTCTTGACGTGATCCGTCTGGGAGAGGAGTATCCTGGTCGCGATCAGGAAAATGACGAGGCCCAGAAGGTAAGAATCCACGAGGAGATCATTGGTCATTCCGTCAACGGCAATTAGAAGGAGAAGCGGGCCCACCACGAACGCTACGTTGAGGAGGAAGTGGACCACGGGGTCATCTAGGTCGATTCGGTGCTGAAATAGGCCCAGGATGACAAAAACGAAACCCGCCCAGAAGAGGGCCTCTTGGCCCCCTACCTGGAGACCCCCGAAAAAGTATGGGATTCCCACCGAGATGGATGTGGCTGCCCCCGCCACGAGCCCGGCGCACCCCGCGCAGTACGCTCTACCTCGGAAGCTCAGGGTGTGAGACGAGAATCTCTCGCAGGGGGGATGGTGCCCCCTGAAGGCTACCGAATCCGCCTGCTCCGTAGGCTCCTCCTGCGGATTTACCCCCGAGGCTCTGGAATGGAGCATGCGTGAGACCTTCGAGGGGTAGACGCCTGCGGCTCCACCCACGAAGCAGATGGCTAGGAAAACCGAGCCTATGAGCTGCCTCTTGTAAGGGGGGCTCATCCCGCCCCCCGTGGGGCTGAAGGTCAGCACCGCTAGGAGGATCAGGCCGATCAATGAGAGGCCGAGGTATTGTGCTGGTGGGGGGAGCAGCGAACGGGGGTCGGGTATCAGGAAGGGGGTCCTCCGCCTGTACCCCCCATACTCGTCCCCGAACCTCCTCTCCAGTCCCGGCTCCTCCCGCCACTTGACCATTACCACGTTTACGAGAAGCACTATGGGAGTTATGGAGAGGGCCATCCCCGGGGACCGGAACATCAGGCCCATGCCGAGGGGGAGCATCGAATACCCCAAGACCATGGGGTTTCGGGTGTATGCGTAGAGTCCCTCAGTGACCAGCCTGGTGGTCTGGGCCACCTCCCTAGCCTCCCCCCAAGGAAGCCCATACCCCAGACGGTAGAGCAGCCTAGTCGCCTTGATGCCTATGGCGAGGCCCGTGAAGAAGACCGCGAACCCCGCGATGAGGTTGAAGGGGAAGGGCGGGAACCTGGGGAGGTTGAGGGCCCCGTCAAGCCACCCCCCGAAAAAGAAGGTGATGACTGGCATCGCGAAGAATATGAGCATGTAGGTCAGAAGCTGCCTCCTGCTCACTCTGGGAGCCCTCATCCCCCATCCTCCCCGTGGTAGCAGCCGAGCATCTGTGAGCCCTCAGAAGAGCTTCCTCAGCCCCGTCATTATTGCCTGTCGTGCCAGGTATTGGTACGTGCGCCTGGTGATGGGGTTCTTCGACATGATCCCCCTGTACCTCCTCGGCCAGGAGCCGAAGAAGGAGTCGTAGCACCCGTACAGCTCCTCCTGTACCTCCTCCCTGGTGAGGCGCTCCGTCGGCATTACGGCGTGGACCATGTCGTAGTTGCTCCAGTTCCAGTCCTCTATCCAGCCTCTCCGCTTCGCGACCTCGAATATGTCGGTGCCAGGGAAAGGGGTCAGGGTCATGAACGTGGCGATGTCTGGGTCAGCCCAGTCGGCGTACTTCCTCAGCGCCTCTATCGACTCGTGGGAGTCGCTCCTGTGCCCTATGATGAAGGTCCCCTGGGAGAATACGTCGTTTTCCCTGAGAAGGTCCACAGCCCCCTTAGCCTTAGAACCGTCGATCCCATCCCTCCTGAAGGACCTCAGAATCTCTGAACTGGAGCTGTCCAGACCCAGGAGCATCCAGGTGTTCCCAGCCTCCCTCATCTTTGGTAGAAGCTCCTTGTTCCGCACGATGTCGTCGCACCTGGCCTGACAGAACCAAGTAACGTCGTACAGATCTCGCTTAATGATCTCATTACACAGATCGCTTGTCCTCTCCCCCAGGCCAAGGTTGTCGTCGGTCAGCCAGAAGAACCTGCTCCCGTACTCCTCACGAAGGCGCCCCATCTCGTCAGCGATGCGCTCAGGGGACTTCGCCCTGTGGTTCCTCCCCCAGAAGCCCCACTGGGAGCAGTAGCTGCAGTCGTGGCGGCAGCCCCTAGACCCTTCGACTATCGCGAAGGGAGTGTTTTTGTCAGCCATCAGGGCGAAGTAGTAGGTCTTCATGTGTTCCTCGACGAAATGGTAGCCGGGGTAGGGGAGAGAGCCAAGGTCGCAGATGAGGGGCCGGTCTGGGTTGTGGATCACCTCCCCGCCTTTCCTGAAGGACAGCCCCTTGACCTCAGATAGGAGTCCACGTCCTTCAACGGCATCGACAAGCTCAGAAAGCGTCATCTCCCCCTCCCCCCTGACCACGAAGTCTATGCACCGGTAGGCCCTGAGGGCCTCATCGACCAGGGCGGTGAAGTGCTGCCCCCCTACGACAGTCATTATGCCGGGGTCCACCTTCTTGGTAAGCTCCGCAGCCCTGAGAACGACGTAGGCGTTGCTCGTGGAAAGGCCGCTAGGAGCCACAACATCTGGCTGGGAGGACTCGATGCGCCTCCTCAGCCCATCCCAGTCGAGCCCCTCTGCCTGGCAGTCCACTACCTCGATCTCTACGCTGTCGTTGTGGGCTTCAATGTATCCCGCCAGCGCCAGGATGCCGAAGGGAGGCGGGATGTACTGGCCCATTATGAACCAGAAGTCCTTAGGGGGCTCGACGAACAATATACGCAAGGGTCCACATCCAGCCTAGCCGATCCTAGGATATCTGTGGATGAAATGAAATATTAAGAAAACTAGTGGTTCACCGGCTAGATCCTCTCACCGCTCCACTTCGAGAACTCAGGGCGCTATTTCTTTCCCCTCCAACCAGAGGACGGCCCTCCTCATCAAAGGCTAGTCCGAGCCCCAGTCGTCGAACTCCTCCGCGAAGCTGTTCCCGTCCCTGTCGCCGTCCTTCTCTATCGACGTGAACCGGTTCCTGGCGTTGATCCAAGGCCTGACGCCGAGCCCGTCCAGAACCTTGCTCCTGTAGGAGTAATCCCGACACGCCACTTCTTCGCAGCACGACTCAGTTTTAAATTTGTTCGGGATCGGCCCGAAAGCGTTCAAGATATTAGACGCCCCGACTGACTATAACTCGGGGATAAACCTTGAAGGCCTTCATAAAGATATACGGTCCGCCCTACCTTGAGGCGATAAGAGCTCTGGAGAAGATAGCGGTCGAGACGCCTGAGGTATGCATAATGAACACGATACTCCTCCACGGGAACCCGTTCCTAGACTCGATAGACTGGGTATACAACTACCTTAAGGGACTGGGCAAAGTCAGCTACGAGAGGTGCGGAAAGATAATAAGCGGTTCCAGGGAGACCCTGGGGGAGTACGACTTCTACTACGAGTGGTTCCAGCCGCCGAGTAGGGCCCAGGTGGAAGACCTCGTCAAGAGGATGGACGAGGCCCTAAAGCCCCTAGGGGCCAGATACACCATAACCTTGTCCCAGGGGCTGGGGAAATAGAGGGCCCTAAGGGGAAATCGGACACCCGTCTCCAAACTAAGAGCCAAGAATAATCAAAGGAGGCGCGTATTGACCCATTTATACGGGATCATCTTGGATATTGAATCACTAAGTCGGATGTCAAGTTACTCGTGTTGATCCAGGACCCGCGCAGAGCCTGTCCAGAACCTCCTTCAGGACACGATAACCCGGCCCCTTTTCATATTTGTTCAGGCTGCGTGAAAACTCGTTATATTCAATGGTCCCAAGCGGCGGACCTCGTCAAGTAAGGTAAAAAGAGAACAGATACAACACAATATTGCTAAAAGGATGGAGCCCTCAGGGTCTATGCTTCTTGGCCCTTAGGGTCCAGACTCCAAAAACGATCTTTGTGAACACGTCCAGAAGGGCGTAAAGGATCGCTTCTACGTATGTCGTGATCGTGCCTATCCCGGTAGGCGCAAGGGCGAATACGACGGGGAAGAGCGACCACCCCACGAGGACGAACAACCCTATCCCGCGCATCCCCCCCTCCCCCGTCTTCCTGAATATCTCGTACAGGAGGCCTATGAAGGCCGCAGAGCTAAGGGCGAAGAACCACCACCTCTCAGCCGCTGTTGTGTAGCTGGCTAGGAAGCCGCAGAACATCGTCAGCCCAGTGAGTATGACCATCTCGAGTATCTCTTCCCCCGACTTCCCTATGATCCTCCCCACCTCCGACGCGAGGAGGCTGCAGCTCGCTATGTAGAAGAGCCACCTGGACCAGTACACTGGCTGGTCGTTGGCGGCAGTCACGGTAGCTATGGCGAAGGCCATCACGACGTATGAGACTGTGGTGATGAAGCTCACGAAGACGTCGGGGCCCAGGAGGAATTTGTCAACCTCCCTCCTGCCGCCGATCACAAGGAACATCAAAGTAGAGGCGCCGAAGACACCAGCCCCCGCCCAGAAAACGAGGCTCTCTTCCCCGACCATAACAATCAACATTAAATATAAAATAATAGTAAATATTGCTATCGTTTACATTTTTCCAAGTTAAAATAAGTAAACGGACACTCTGGTCCAGCCTAAATATGTAAAGCTGAGGGAGGTTTTTGTTGCTAGGCGGTTAACCCTCTGCGACGACTTTGTTCCTTATGGTGCCTATGTTCTCTATCCAGGCCTCCACAACGTCTCCGACCCTGAGGAGCCCAGATGGGTGGGCTGAGCCGACGCCTGAGGGCGTCCCAGTTGCGATGATGTCACCGACCTCAAGGGTGATCCCCTCTGAGAGGACGCTCAACAGCTTCTTTATGCCGAATATCATGTGCCCGGTGTTGGAGCCCTGCCTGGTCTCCCAGTTCACCTTGAGCCACATGTCAAGGCCCTGGGGGTCCCTCACCTCCTCAGGGGTCACCAGGTATGGGCCCATGGGGGCGAATGTGTCGCAGCTCTTCCCCTTGTACCACTGGCCGTGCCTGCGCTGGAGGTCCCTGGCGGAGACGTCGTTGAAAACGGTGTATCCCGCTATGTGGTCGTAGGCATCCTCCTCTGGGATGTACTTCCCCCCCTTCCCTATTACCACGGCAAGCTCCACCTCGTAGTCCAGCCTCTCGGTCGCCCTGGGATAGACTATGTCGTCGTAGGGGCCGGCCACGGCGGTCGGCGGCTTAGTGAAGTATATGGGGTGCTCAGGCAGTGGCCTCGGCGGCTCCCCCCGGGCCTTGCTCCCCTCCTCTACGTGGTCCGCGTAGTTCAGCCCGAGGCAGACGACGTTCTTCCTGGGGCGGGGGATGGGCGCGGCGAGTTTCAAGTCCCTGAGCCTGAGCAGGCCTACAGTCTCCCCCTCCTTAACCTCCTTCTCGGCTTTAGAGGCAGCCTTATCGACTTTTCTCATGCCTTTCTCCCCTAGTTCGAGGAGGGAGAGCATGTCGAGGTCTTCATCCCCTAGGTCGGCGTTCAGGTCCAGGACGTACTCACCGACCAGGGCCCCAAGGCCGTAGCCTTTCCTCTTCTTGAATGTAAGAAGCTTCATTTCGATCCGTAGAGAATCGTCTTGGAGTTTTTAACTTATGCGTTCTGTGTGAGCCTTCTCAGAGTGAGCTAAGGATACTTCCGATCTGAGCCAGGCGCCCCGACTCTTGGAGCCTGTGCAATGCGGAGGAGACGTGCCTCGCAAGGATCTCCACGATCTTCTTGTCGTTCTCGGTGAAGGCGTTGAGCTCTGGGCTCTCTACGTTTATCGTGCCCACCACCTCATCGCCCATCTTGATGGGGACGCAGAGCTCCGAAAGGGAGTCTCTTTCAGGGTCCTCGCTTATATAGTCCTCGTCCAGCCTCGTGTCGGGCACGAGCTGGACTTCCCCAGTCCTCACCGCCCTTACGACCACGCCGGGCCCGTCCAAAAAAAGGCTGGTGGTGTTCTTTATGCCCATGCCCCTGACGAGGTAGATGACGTCGTCTTCCACAAGCCCGAACCCTGCTAGATGGAAGTCCGTGACGCCCCTTATCGCCCTTATGGTCGCTTCTGCCACCTCCTCGATAGTGCTGGCAGAGGCCAGTTCCGTGGCGTGCCTGTGGAGGGCCTCTAGCATGTCCTTGTAGCGCTTCTCGTCCTCATGGCTCCGGATCCTATCATAGGCCGAGGACACGTGCATCGCAAGGGTCTCGACCAGCATCTCATCATGCCTAGTGAAGGCGTACGGCTTCGAGGCCTCTAGGTGGATGACGCCGAAGCATTCTTCCCCGCTCATCAAGGGGACGGCAAGCGCCGAGAGGCTGTCGTTTGAGTCGGGTATAGAGTCCCTGTCAAGACGGGTATCGTCCACTCGCTGGGTCCTCTTCTTCCTCACGGCCCGGACAGATACTCCCGGACCTATGATAGGTAAATCCTCGACCTCGCCCTGCATCCCCTTCAACGCGACGAAACTGAGGTAGCCGTCTTTGAGGACGCCGAAGCCCCCCCTTTTGAAGCCCAGAACGCCCTCTATCGTGTCCATTGTAAGCCTCGCTATCTCGTCCAGGCCATGGGCCCTGCCGATCTCGACGGCGTGAGAGTGCAGGGCTCTGAACTTGTTCTCAGTGTCTCTCGCCTCGGTTATGTCCACTCCGGAGCTCAGCATCCCTTTGACCCTCCCCTCTTCGTCCCTAAGAATAGTGTTGCTCCATGCGACCAACCTATCGGAGCCGCTTCGGGTGAGGACGGGGTACTCGATGTAATCGAAGGGGACGAGAGCGTCCCTAGTGAGACGCTGATGCTGGTATGCCTTTATCTTCGATCTATTCACTTCAGGTATGAAGGTCTCGAACCAGTTTTTACCGAGGGCCCGCATCGCAGTGTATCCCAGGGCCTCGCAGCCCTTCCTGTTGAGGAGGGTGACGTTCCCTTCCATGTCGAGGGCCACGATGATGACGTTAGCCACGTTGAGGTATTTCTGCGCCCTGTCTCGTTCCCTCCTGAGCTCCTCCCTGCTCTCATCCAGGATCTTGGAGTAGAGTTCCTCGGCGCGTTTCTTTTCGATGGCCTCCCTCACCCTTCTGGTCAGCTTTTTGATGTGGGAGGGATCTTCTTTTCTCACGTAGCCGTTGGCGCCCAAAGAGAAAACCTCGGCGATCACGTCCTCGCTGCCTCGACCTGTGTAAACAACGACGGGGGCCCGGGTCGCGTCCCTCAGAAAGGCGAAGTACTCGAAGCCTTCAAAGCCCGGCATGGTGTAGTCCGAGATTATACAGTCGTATGAACCTGTCAGCCTTTCCAAAGCCCCATGAAACGAGGAAACAGAATCTACCTCGAATCTCTTATCCATCTTCTCCAAGGACTCCTTTGTCGAAAGAAGGTAGCCTTCATCGGCGTCGATGTGGAGTATCCTGAATTTTTTCTGGGGGGTCTCAGGTGGCTTCAACTTTATCAACCTATTCTCTATGGGGTAGATATATTATGAGCGGAATTAACCAATAAGGGATTGTACCATCCATTTAAAAAGACACCGAATCTGTAAATTTTGCATCCTTCTGTGAAAACTTTTAATTTATCTCCATAGAAAGGTTATCGGACACAAATGGGTTCAGCCGTTCAAGATATCAGGGCACTGCTCGTGGGGGAAGAGATCGAGAAACTCCGTTCGATAAAAGGAAAACTCGAAGGGTTCGACAGACATCTTAAGATCGCACCCGTCTTGAAGGATCGGTTCCTGGAAAGGTTCGAGGCTGGTTCCTTCGACTGTGTCCTGTTCTGCTACACGAGGAAGGGGCTCATAGGCTCCGATATGTACGAAAGGCTGCCCAGGTCCCCTGACATCCCCTTCATAATATGCTCGGAAAATGACCTCAACGAGATTGATAAATCCGCATCGAAGGCATCACAAGACAAACAAGCTCTGTTGGATGATGGGAGCCGAGTCTACAAGAAAATAGCCAAGGAGATCAGGAAAACGGTCGTCAAAAACTGGATCGACGACACCTACAAGTGTCTAATAGAGTACAGCAAGCACCCTATTGTAATCCTCGAGGGAACTAACATCGTGTACGCCAATGAACCATTGGCAGAACTTGTAGGGCTCGAAGACCCCGAGCAACTGATCGGGGTGGACGCCCTCGATTGGATCGTGGAAGAAGACAAAGAGCTCGTGATGAAGACGGCATTAAACAGGCAGGCGAGGAAGGACGAGCCCAGACTCTACGAGATAACCATAAGGAGGACAGACGGGGAGCTGAGGAGGCTGGAGATATCCGCCACCCTGATAAACTTAAGGGGAAAGCCTGCCAGCCTGGCCCTGCCCCGGGACATCACCGGGAAGGCCAGGCCCGACGAGCCCATATCCCTCATTGATCTGGAGATGAGGGACATCGAGCTTCCCAAGTATCCCAAGGTCGTGGTGAGGGGGGACGCCATAGTCGTTATCGACCAAGATCAAAATGAGATGGTCTGGGACTACGAGGAGGACGAGGACAAGGCTCAGGAGATAGCCGGGGACATCCAGAAGGGCCTGAGGGCCATCCGGCACGTCAGGAGGAGGATCGTGGAGCTCCTGAACGAGCTCATGGAGGACCTGATAAAGGCGGACATAACCTTCGACCAGGTGGAGCAGTTCCTCTTCGAGGGATACGGCGACGTCCAGAAAATGCTGGCAAGATTGTACAGGTACAAAAAGGCGAACACCATAGAGGACAACCTATAACGGATCATCGTCGCGGCATATTTTTCTTCTAATTGATCATAACCCATGTTCGGGATGAAGGGCATGGATGTCAAGACTCATGGAAGGGCCAACCAAAAGCTCCTCGGGACACCCATTTCCATAACCGACGACGAGAACGCCGTCGTGGAGCTCGAAGCGAGCGATGAGATGGTGGTAGATGAGAGGGGCCTGATCCACGGGGGCTTCACCTTCGGCCTCGCCGATTACGCAGCCATGCTTGCCGTGAACCATCCCAACGTGGTGTTGAGTTCTGCGCAGGTCAGGTTCCTTGCGCCCGTCAGGGTCGGGGAAGTCTTGAGGGCTAAAGCTGAAGTCGCCAAGAAGGAGGGTAGGCGCAGAGAGGTCAATGTGGAGGTTTCGGTGGGAGGAAGGGGCATTTTCGAGGGGACCATGACCTGCTTCGTTCTCGAAAGGCATGTCCTAGAACAGTGAAACGTCATTAAATCCACTCTATGTTTATGGGTTGCGCGAAACTAAGTCTTTTATAGTAGTTGCTTTCCCACTTAGGAAAGTCTAGGTGATGTCAGGTGCCTTTGGTCTTAGACCTGAGCAAGGAGGGCTTCGAGAAGGTCCTCAGAGACTACCAGATCGAGGCGATGAGGGCCGTTTGGAGCAACTCCGACGATGGCGTTACCTCCAGGGAAGTCTACCTGATCGTGAACGGGGTCCTCGGGGATGACGACTCAGTCTCCAGGGCCTCCATAATAAACTTCCTCAACGGCATGTGCGAAGAGGGCGTGCTGACTTACGTCGAGGAGACCTGCAAGGGCGGAGTGAGGCGGAAATACTTCCCAGGGATGGACGAGAGCGGATTCAAGAGGTACATAGTCAAAACGGTCGTAGACAACATGGTCAGGGGCTTCCCCACAGAGACTATGGACGCCCTCCGCGACTCCCTTGGCAAGAAGGCAAAGCCAACCAAAAGATAGGGCATGAGGGCCGGTCAAGGACGCGTATTCACCTACCTCAGACTTTTTGAATGGAAAATTTTAGGTTTTGAAGAGTCCGTATGGACGCCGAAGGATCGACGAGGGCGCCCTCTTTGAGGATAATAGTCGACGTGAAGACCGATTCGAGGGAAGAGGCCGTTGAGCAGGCAGGAGAGGGCCACTACTTAGTAAGGGTCAGGGCGCCGAGGAAGAAGGGGAAGGCCAACGCGGCACTGCTGAAGCTCCTGAAGAGGCACTTTGGAAAGAGGGCCTGGATCGTCAGCGGCCACGCTTCCACAAGGAAGGTCGTTGAGATCGAGGAGTAGGTGATTTTAAGGGGCTGAAACGTATCCTAGCCGGTGCCGATCTTGGTTGAAATTATTGAGGGAGTTAGGGCGGTGGAGCTGGCGCCCGCAGACGGGCTGGAAACTGAGGCTTACATACTGGAGTGTGAGGGAGGGCTGATCCTCGTGGACACGGGATACACCCCTAGGTGCATGGGGAACATAGAGGCGGAGCTAGAGGAAATGGGGAAGGGTTGGGGGGACATAAAGCTCATCCTGATCACCCACGCCCACGGGGACCACATAGAGAACCTGCCTGAGATAAGGGAACTCACAGGGGCCGAGGTGATGATCGGAGAGGGGGACCTCCCCAGGCTTGAGGAGAGGACGGGGGTGAGGGCCGACATGGGGCTTGGCGACGGAGACGTCATAGGTGCCTGCGGAGGAATCCAGGCCATACACGTCCCCGGCCACTCCGCCGGGAACCTATCATTCTACCTCAGAAGGCACGGGGCCATCATAGCCGGAGACACCATATTCGGGGACGAGGAGGGGAACCTCTACGCCCCGCCTGAGGAGTACTGCGACGACGTGGATGAGGCGAAGAGGGGGCTGAGAAGGCTTCTGGACTACGACTTCGACAGGCTCCTGCTCTCACACGGCAGAAACCTCATGAGGGGCGCGAAGGGGAAGGTGGGGGACCTCGTCGAAAGGGTCTGCCCCTAGCCCAGGTTCGATATCACTTCTTTAACTATCTTCCCGGGCTCCAGACCCATCTTCTTCGCCTTGGATGTCGCCGCCTTTATCTCGGCTTTCAGGACGTCCTCGAAGGTGTTGACGCCGCTCACCACGGCGGCAGCGGCCCCCAGCCTCTCCGCTACCTCTATGTTGAGGTAGCCGCACATGACGAATCCCTTCCCCCCCTTTATCAGGAGGAGGGGCGGCAGGCCCGGAAGGGTCGACCTGAGGGCCTGGAAGGACTTGCCTCCCACCTCTATCTTGTCTATCTCGAACAACCCTATCGGCTTATATTGGTCGGTTCAACGGATATAATCCCTTCGGGGTATTTTTCACAAGTCAAGCAGAGGCCGACATACCAAGCACTAAGATGGTCTCCTGGTTGCTTTTCCTTCAGAATCCGATTCGACCGAAGGGTTTAAATTAACCTCTATAGGTTAATTCTTAAAAATGAACCTCTGAGGGTTAACTTTGAAGGCTTACTGCGTTATGACCGTCGACATCAAAGGCTCGACTAGGCTGGGCCAAGAGGAGAGAAGGGGGGTCCAGGAAAACATCTTCAACGTCCTGAAGGGGCTGGGTACTGCCTTCGAGGGCTCCATAGTCACGGCGAGCATGACCACGGGGGACGAGTTCCAGATAGTGCTCGAATCCCCGAGGGAGGCGATCGGGGTCTACAAGTTCATTCTAAGGGAGATGATGGCTGGGGTGCACGTGGGTGCGGGCGTCGGGGAGATCGAGGCCGTGGACGAAGCCACCTCACCATCTGAGATGTACGGCCCCGCCTTCTACAGGGCGAGGGAGGCCATCGAGGTGGCTAAGGGAGAAGACGTCCACATATACTTCAAGACGGGGGACGACGAGGCGGACTTCGAGCTGAACACCGTGCTAGAGCTTCTGGGTTACATCAGGGACAGCTGGACCGACAGGCAGAGGGAGATAATAGACTTCATAGACACCCACAGGGAGAGCCTCCAGAAGGAGGTCGCGAAAGAGTTAAGGGTCTCTGAGGCAATGATATCGAAAACCATAAGGAACACAGGTTACGAGAAGGTGAGGAGGGGGGAGCTGCTTGCGAGGGAGATCCTCGGGAGACTTGGGGGCCGCTGAACCTTCGAGAGGTAACCTGAAATGGTTAAGATCGCGGAATTAACCTAGAGAGGTTAACTCATGGAAGTCGACAGGCTGCTCTTGGACGGGTTGTTCTACCTTCTCGGGTACTTCGTGGCGGCCCCCTTGGGCTCCCCGATAATAAGCAGGCTCCTTTCCAGGTATGAGAGGGAGGACTTTGGGATCAGGGGGGCGGGCATGGTGATCGGGATCATAGAGAGGGTCCTCATAGTGACTCTGGTCTACGTCGATGAGATCGCCGCGATATCGCTGGTTCTGACGGCGAAGTCCATAATAAGATTCCCTGAGGTAAGCAGGGGGAACAAGAGCTTCGCAGAGTACTACCTCATAGGAACCCTTACGAGCGTGACTATGGCCTTGCTGGTCGGGCTACTATTCGTTTTCCTGATCAGGAGCAGAATCATCTACTAGGATCGTCCTTTACGACTAGTGTATCGCCGTTTCTAGTAAGGAGGTTTCGAGGGCTCAAAGAAGGGGGCTAGGTGATGGCGGTCTAGCTAGTTCTCTTGTAGTAGCCCGGCCTGGGAGAGTAGATGGTCCCGTCCCTCATAAGGACGCTCACCAGCTTCGCCGCCTCCGCCCTGGATATCTGGTAGTCGTTGAGGAGGGCGTCGTACAGCTCGTCGTCCTTGACGGTGCCGGAGACTCTCTCCATCTCGGAGATGGTCTGGAGGACCTTCTGGAGCTGAACCTGGAGGCTGCGGGGCTTCCCAGAGTAGATGAGGTCTATGTCTATCTGACCGGTTGTCACGTCTATCCCCACCTGCTCAAGGCTGCGCTGCATCAGCGCTATCACCGCCTTGGCGTCGTCCACGGTGACCTCGTCCCTCAGGTGGGCCCTAGCCCTCGCTTCGGCCAGCCTGACGAGGGATTCGAGCTGCCTTGCTGTGATGCTTACAGCTGAGGCTTCTCCCCCCTCGAGGGAGGCCGTTCTCATCTTGACATAGAAGTCCTTGAAGGCCTCGATGACCTCCTCCGTCATCACGGGCCTCTTTCTCTTGGCGTAGCTGACGTACTTCCTCATCGTCTGGAGGTCTAGGGGCGCGAGGACCGCCGTGCCCGCGGCCCTGTGGAGGCCGAGGATGTGCTCCGCCATGTGGGCGTCCTTCTCAGACTCTGGTTGGTCCCTCAGGACGAATATGAGGTCGAACCTGCTGAGGATGGTGACTGGGAGGCTTATGTTCTGGGCTATGGTCTGGTAGGGGTTGTACCTTCCCAGGGTGGGGTTGGCGGCGGCGAGGATGCTCGTCCTTGCGTTTAGGGTCGCCACGATGCCCCCCTTCGCTATGGGCACTATCTGCTGCTCCATGGCGGGGTGGATGGCTCCCCTGTCCTCCTCCCTCATCTTGTCCATCTCGTCTATGCAGCAGAGCCCCTTATCGGCGAGGACTAGGGCCCCCGCCTCCAGGATGAAGTTGCCGGTTCCCCCCTCCTTCACTACCGCTGCTGTGAGGCCTGCTGCTGTTGAGCCCCTCCCAGTGGTCATCAGGCCCCTTGGGGCGGTCCTGGCGGCGTACTGGAGCATCTGGCTCTTGCCGGTGCCAGGGTCCCCGACGAGGAGGACGTTTATGTCGCCCCTTATGCGGACGTCGGGGAGCTCCTTCTCCACGCCGCTGAAGAGGAGGTAGAGGATGGCCTCCTTTATGTGCTCGTATCCGTATATGCTGGGCGCGACCGACTGGAGGAGCCTCCTGAATACCCAGGGGTCGGAGGCCAGCTCCCTTATCTCCTCCTCGTCCCTGGCGCTAATCTCCAGTATCTCCATCTCCCTGCCGCTCACGTCAACGTTGTTCGCCTCCATTATGAGGTCGAATATCCTTAGGGTGCCGCCCCTCCCCTGCCTCTGGAGAAGCCCCACTGTGCCCGTTAGGCTCACCCTGTCCCCAGGACGGGCCTTGTCAACAAGGTCGTCCCTGAGGTCGACGTTCACGGAGCGGGGAAGCTGACCCGGGGGGAGCTCCTCTGGCCTCTCCTGTATCATGATGCGCTGGGAGTTGATGAACTGGGACTCCTTTGGGACCAGCTCGAAGCTCCTCCTGTTGTCGCAGTGCATGCACTTCGCGGGGGACTTGAGGTACTGGCTGTCCTGCTCGACATAGTTCATCTCCATGCAGGAGTTGCACCTGAAGGCGGCCCTGATTATGAGTGGCGTCGTTGCCGATGCCCTGACGATGATGCCGTTGACCATTATCAGCCTGTTTATGTGCTCGGCTCCTATCCTTCGGAGAGGAGTCTCTGCTGGGAGGCTCCTGAACCTGACGTTGAGCTGCTGGAGGCTCTCAGCGTAGACGGGGTCCCTCATCCTCAGCTTTGAAAGGATCACGCTGGAGAAGGGGGGGAGGTGGGCGTCGGGGTCGTTCAGGACGCTCCCCGCGAGCTGGGCGTCGAATGTGTAGAGGTCGTTGAAGTCCAGAACCAGGGAGTTCGTCCCCTTTACGGCCATCTCCGATATAGCCTGCTCGTACTTCACCTCTCCCCTCCCATCCCTGAAGCCCTCCACGAACCTCGTGAACGCTTCCTCGGCTGAAATCTGCTGAGTCAACTAATTCTCTCCCAGTCCCCTCATCTCCCTCCGCCAGGAGGATACCTTTGACCTCAACTCCTCATACAAGAGTGACTCCTCCGGCTGCAAGGCCCTCGTGGGCGCCGAGGCCTCTGCGGATGCTAGCCTCACGACCCTGCTTATCCTGCTCTCTAAAACGTCTCTGAACCACCCCCTCACCCTGCTTAGGTACGCCTGCCTGACAGGGTCTCCCCCCGCCCTCTTCGATTCCTGTTTCAGGGACATGTAGGCCCTGGAGTAGAACCTGTTGGGGAGCTGTGAAAGGGGGCCCGCGGGGCTTAGGCGTTCCCTGAAGTGGATCTGGGTCCACTCCTCGTTGGTGATCCCCTCATCGACGATGCGGGCCAGCCCTGCCTCGACCAGTTCCCAAGCAACCCAAAGGGGGGTCATCACCTCCCTTCCAGCCTGGGTCTCCTCTATGACCATGCCGGCGGTCTCGATCCTGGGGATCTTACGGGTAGCCAGCGCCCTGACGGGCACGTTATCGAATTCGAGTTTCAAGGCCTCCATTTGCGATCCCAGAAATAGCCCTGAAAAGATAGTATCCTTATGCCCTAATAGAAGTATCCCTGCAAAGGATTAGAGCAACCAGGGCCGAATCACCCTTTAAATTTCGCCCTAAACTCCTGTAATGGATGCGGTGATGCACCCGAAAGGCGTAGAAGGACTTGCTGCGGTCGTGAGGGAGCTCGAATCCTACCCTAAAGTGAGGGAGGCGGTGGAGAACCGCATCGCAGACTTCATGAGGGTTCACGAGGCCGACTCTGGGACATGGTTCGAGGAGCTTACCTACTGCCTCCTCACCGCATACTCCAGCGCCGAGGTGGGCCAGAGGAGCGTCGAAGCCCTATCAAGCCACGACACGCTGCTGGAGGGGAGCCTGGAGGAGGTGAGGCTCTGCCTGGTGAGGCAGGGTCACAGGTTCGCGGAAAGGAGAGCCGAGTACATCGTCGAGGCCCGGAGGCTCGCACCCAACATCAAGTCCACGATAAAGAGCTTCAGGGACACTAAGGAGGCGAGGGGGTGGCTCGTCGAGAGCGTCAAGGGCCTGGGATGGAAGGAGGCGAGCCACTTCCTGAGGAACGTCGGCTACCTCGACCTCGCAATCCTGGACCGTCACATACTATCCAACATGAAGGAGCAAGGCCTCGTAGAGGACGACGGAAAGAAGGCGCTCACCAGAAAGCGTTACCTAGATTACGAGAAAATCCTCGAGAGGGTCGCCGAGAGGGTCGGAATGCCCCTGGGGAAGATGGACCTATACCTCTGGTACAGGAAGACGGGTAAGGTCCTCAAGTGACCCGGCCTCTTTTATAACCCCGTACAACCGATAATTTTGGAGCTGTCGTCTCTATGAAGATAAGAATGGGGGGAGAGACAAGGGAGCTTCGGACCCTCTGGAGGGAGGGGAGCGTCGTCAAGATGATCGACCAGAGAGGGCTCCCCCACAGGTTCGAGATAGCCTCCTCAGGGGACCACAGGGAGACTGCGGACGCAATCAGGGATATGGTCCTCAGGGGCGCAGGCGCGATAGGAGTGGCGGGAGGCTACGGCATGGCCCAGGCTGCTCTGGAGGCGAAGGACCTCTCCCTCGGAGAATTCGAGGGCTATCTTGAAGAGGCGGCGGAAAGGCTTAAGAAGACCCGCCCCACAGCCGTCAACCTCTTCCACGCCGTAGACCGATGCCTCGCCGCAGCCCTGTCGGGTTCTATGAAGGAAAGGGTGGAGAAGGTTGAGGCCGAGGCGGACGCCATAGCCGAGGAGGACCTGGCCGCCTCAAAGAGGATAGGAGAGCACGGGGGCGGGCTCATCGGGGATGGCTTCGGCATCCTCACTCACTGCAACGCCGGCGCCCTCGCCTTCATCGACCTCGGCACGGCCCTGAGCCCCATCAGGTTCGCCCACACGCAGGGGAAGAGGGTCCACGTCTTCGTGGACGAGACAAGGCCCCGGTGCCAGGGGGCTAGGCTGACCGCCTGGGAGCTCCAGCAGGAGGGAATCCCCTACTCATTGATCGTGGACAACGCTGCGGGCCACTTCATGAGGAGGGGGGAGGTTGACATCGTCATCGTTGGGGCCGACAGGGTAGCAGCGAACGGTGACGTCGCCAACAAGATAGGCACATACGAGAAGGCAGTCGTGGCCCATGAGAACGGCGTACCCTTCTACGTGGCGGCCCCCAGGATGACCTTCGACATGAAGGCAGAGACTGGCGAAGGGATTGAGATAGAGGAGAGGAGCCCTGAAGAGGTGACTGGCATGTGGGGGCTGGACGATGAGGGCAGACAAAGGTGGATCATGATAGCCGCCGAGGGGACGCCCGCAAGGAACCCCTCCTTCGACGTGACTCCGGCCAAATACGTCACGGGCTTCATCACTGAGGCGGGTATTCTGAGGCCGCCCTTCGGGGAGAGCATCCTGAAGGCTTTCGGCTAGGGTTAAATCGATCCTAGAAATAAAAACGGGGAGTCTGAGAGGTCCAGAGCCTCAACGGATGTAGAAGTCCCCGTTCTCCTCCGGCTCGTCTTCCACGTATATCATTTCCCTGAAGGCCTCCACCATCTTTGGGTGGAGCCTCGCTACGTCTGTTAGGGAGAGCATGCCAAGGAGCTTAGAGCCCTCGCCTGGGCCGTCGACGACGGGGAGCTTCTTTATCCTCCTCTTCAACATGGTCCCAACGGCCTTCTCCAGGGGGGTTGTGGGGCTCACGACTATCACGGGCCTAGACATCACCTCCCCAACCCTCACCTTCTCCGGGTCAAGCCCGTCCGTGACCACCCGGGTAAGAACATCCCTCTCCGTGAGGATCCCCTCCACCTTCCCCTCGAAAACGACCACCAGGCTGCTTATGCTGAAGTATTTCATCATCCTCGCAGCGTATTTAACGGAGTATTCCCTGTCGACGGTGACTACGTCCCTCGACATGACGTCCTCGACTCGCAGCGACATCGACGATCCACCGTCCTCGCAGGAACCTGAAGCCGAAAACATATTATCCTTTATGGACCAATGAAACATAAAACGCGCTTAAACCAATTAAACTTAAATCCGGGCTCATCTATCCTTTCGTGGTCCTGTCGATCGACGGGCCAGGGCCCGCCCTAGCTCAATGGCAGAGCATCCGGCTGTAGCTTGCGCCCCGAGGGGCGTTCGCATCCAGGCATTGAGCAGACACCGGAGGGTTCCCGGTTCAACTCCGGGGGGCGGGACCATCCATCCTGAACATCGTCTGTACCGAGAAAGCCTCAAGATCACGGCTGAAAAAACGGGAATATGGTTGAAGTCGGTCTATTTGAGGAGTTTCTTGTTCGCAAGCTTCTCGACTGCGACTATAACTGCTTGCGTGCCCTTGTCCCTCAGTCCCTCGGCGTCCAGGTCCCTGTACATCTGCTGGACTATCGCGGTGCCGGGGAGGGGCATCTTTGTCTCCGCCGCAGTCTCCATGATGATCCTTAGGTCCTTTATGTAGTCCTTCACCTTGAACCCCGGCTCAAGGTCCCCCCTCAGAAGCTTCGCTCCGTTGTTGGTGAGCTGCCAGCTCCCGGCTGCCCCCCCGGACACGGCCGAGTGGCACTTCTCCAGGTCTACGCCCGCCTTGGACGCGAACATTAGGGCCTCAGCGACGCCCAGCATGTTCATCCCCACGAGGATCTGGTTACAGGCCTTGACTACCTGACCGTCCCCGTTCCCCCCCACGTGGGTTATGGTCCTCCCCATGGCCTCGAAGACGGGGAGGCACTCCTCGAAGGCATCGGTGTCCCCCCCCACCATTATACTCAGGGTCCCGTCCCTGGCCCCTATGTCTCCGCCGCTCACCGGCGCGTCGAGCATCTTCACGCCCCTCTTGGCCAGCTCCTCGGCTATCCTCCGGGTGACTATTGGGGAGATGGTGCTCATGTCTATGAACATGTCCCCAGGCTTGGCCCCGTGGATGGCCCCATCGGGGCCCAGGAGCACCTCCTCAACGTCGGGGGAGTCGGTGACGATGGTGACGACGATGTCCGAGTTCTCTGCCACCTCCTTAGGGGACCCAGCCCCCTCGGCCCCCGCCTCCAGGAGGGGCCTCATCTTCGACTCCGTCCTGTTCCAGACAGTCAGGGGGAAGCCTGCCCTCAGTAGGTTCATGGACATGCCGCTGCCCATGAGGCCCAGCCCTATGAATCCGATCCTCTTCACGAAGACACCGGACTACTAGGATTGTTCAGGGCTCTAAACCCTTTCGACTCGCCCTCATCCTAACTTGAGCAGGATCAAGTAGTAGCTGCCGGCGAGCCCCAGGACGATTAGGCTGATCCCCATGAGCAGCATGATGTTGGCCTTCTTCCTGTCGTAGGCCACCTGGGCGCTCCTGTGGGAGACCAAGAGGCCAAGGAAAGTCGTTCCTGTAAGGAACATGCTGACCACGCTCTCGCTCAGGGTCTGCTGGTCCGACCTCGGGTCGACCGCCGTCCACGCGTCACCGGACCCCAGGATGGCCGGGGGTTTCACCAGGATGTCGTATATTCCCCCGCCCGCGACGAATATCGAAAACAGGACCACGGCCACAGTCATGAGAGTGACGGGCATCTTTAGCCTTGCCCCGTCTCTTAGGAGCCTCCTCGCCCTCCTTCCTATTGATGATATGTCCCTGGCCTCCGATTGGGATAATGTGGAGACCACTCAATATATGCCTTTTTCCCGGCCGCAGGAAACCATCGACTAGGCGATTCGATAATGCTTTAATTCCGGTTCTCATCCTGATAACAGGGGTCATATGCCTCAGAAGATCGTTTGTTCTGCGTGTGAAGCGGTCCTCTACGAGGGCGAGCTTCTCAAGTCTCCTCAAGACATCATGAAGAAGTTCGAGGGTAAGTGCCCTAAATGCGGCAAGGATCTCGTCTTCACGACTGAGGGCGTGACCGTGTCGCCCAACGAGGTCGGGTGAACAGGGGTTCCGAGGGTTAGGCCCGTCGGACAATAGTTTTAACTTGTCGTTGAGCGTAGGTTAATCGGTAACCGAGTTGGAACTTAGGAAGACCCACATATACGCTTATCACTCAGAGCACGGCCACATCGTGGACTTCGGAGGCTTCGCGATGCCTGTTTGGTACGAAGGCATCATACCGGAGCACAACGCAGTCCGGGAGGCCGTTGGCATGTTCGACACGAGTCATATGGGGCGGGTTTTCGCCGAGGGGCCTGATACGGAGGATTTCCTAAACTACGTCGTCACAAACGACGTCTCAAGGCTCACCCTGGACAAGGGTTTGTACACGGTGATGTGCAACCCCTCTGGGGGCATAGTGGACGACCTCATCCTGTACGAGCTTGCCGAGGACAGGTTCCTGATAGTCTACAACGCAAGCAATAGGGAGAAGGACTTCGGCTGGCTGAGCAGTAACACTAAGGGGTTCGACGTCAAGCTCAGTGACGTCTCAGACGATGTCGCGATGATAGCCGTTCAGGGGCCCAGGGCGGAGGAGACCCTCCAGAAGATAACTGAGGAGGACCTCTCGGGGGTGGGCCGATTCGAGATAAAGGACGTGGAGATCAGCGGCTGCGACGGGAAGGCGGCCCGGACCGGCTACACTGGGGAGGACGGATTCGAGGTTTTCGTCCTTGACACCCCCCTCGACGACCCCGGGAAGGCGCTGAGGGTCTGGAACGACCTCGTCGAGGCGGGGGCGAAGCCCTGCGGCCTGGGCGCGAGGGACAGCCTGAGGCTGGAGGCTGGCCTTTCGCTGTACGGGAACGACATAGACGATTCTACGAACCCCCTGGAGGCTGGCCTGAGGTGGGTGGTGAAGTTCAAGAAGCCTGGTTACTTCGTCGGGAAGAGGGCTCTCCAGAATGTGCAGGAGGAGGGGGTCTCCAAGACCCTGGTGGGGATAATGATGGAGGAGAGGGGGATACCCCGCCACGGGTACGAGATAATGAACTCCGAGGAGGAGCCCATCGGGGTCGTCACGAGCGGGGGGATGAGCCCCACCCTGGGCGTTGGGATAGCCATGGGGTACGTGCCCCCCGAGTACAAGGAGCTGGGGACGAAGGTCATGGTGAAGATCCGTAGGAACCTAGCTGGGGGAAAGATTGTTAAGCACCACCCATTCTATGATGAATCCAAGTACGGTTGGAAGAGGGATAGGTGATGTCCGAGGAGTACAAGGTCGAGGAGGGCCTCTACTACACCGAGGAGCACGAGTGGGCGAGGAGGCTGGGGGACGGTAATGTCGCCATAGGCATCGCTGACTACGCCCAGTCCCAGCTCCACGAGATAGTATACGTGGAGCTCCCCGAGGTGGGGGCGGAGGTCTCCCAGAAGGACGTCCTCGGGGCTGTGGAGTCTGTGAAGGCGGTCTCAGACGTCTACAGCCCGGTCTCGGGGACCGTTGTTGAGGTTAACGAGGAGCTTCTCGACAGCCCTGAGAAGATAAACGAGGACCCCTACGGTGAGGGCTGGATAGCCAAGATCGAGCCCTCCGACCTGGAGGCTGACCTCTCGAGGCTGATGGACGCCGAAAGGTATAAAGAGCACGTCGCGGCTCAAGCCCATTAGTCCGCGGGGGTTCCCGAGTGGCCTAAGGGGTCAGGTTCAGGCCCTGATGGACGAGTCCTGCGTGGGTTCGAACCCCACCCCCCGCACCAGTCTTGATCGTTGTCGATCATCGCGGTTTTCAGAGGGTGGTTACTATGGCATTTATGTCTGTTTTCCGCGTAGGTGGGTTGTCATAAGGTTTTCAGGTTTTTATGTTTCTGTGTGAAGCCTCGGGGTCTTCTGGTGGTTCTTTTCATTGTTAATGTCGATGTCCCTCTCATGAGGATTGAGCCGCTAAGTCTATAAAACAGATGAAAAGCCTGTATTGACCTTTGGAAGGGAATACGGAGGCACAGGCGTTATCTGGTACAAACTCTACGAATGATCATAACTCATTTTTCATATGGGTTTGGGGTTAATATTTATCCAAAAAAAATAATGTGTAATGTTTTTGATTTTGAATTTCGATGGTTTCTGATGGAGCTGAAAGGTTCTTTTCAAGGCATATCCTATGCTGATTCAGGATAAGAGCTGTTCTTTTATATCGAGAATTTTGAAAAATTCGCTCTTATCTAATGTTCGTACCTGCATTAGTCTTGCCGTTCTAGCTGCTCTTTAAGCTTTTTAACTTCTTCTTCAAGCTTGCTAATGCGTTCTTCTAGTTCTTCTTCCTTTTTTTCCTCTTTTTTCTTTTCTTTAAAGGTGCTACTGCCCATGTTGCTGTCATTTTTCATTCACCTCACTGAGGCTGGTAGCCATTGATTACCTTTAAAAAATCTTTGCAGAACGGATGTTGGGGGCTCAATAAAGATTTTCAAAACTAAGTTTGGGTTTGGGGTTAAATTTTAATCCCCCCCCGGGGCACAACGGGATACACCCTCCGTTATCGTTTCTGGTGAAATATCAAGATTGATTTGGTAGAAGGTAGGTGTAATCTCATTTTTTTAAAGGCTCTTTAAAAAGTACTTAGAGTTAAACGATAATCAATGAATAGATCCAGAATCTTAGTTACTACGTATGGTGCTATAATATATATTAACGTTTAATAATTAATATATCTTCAGGGACCAAATCCTCGGTAAACGGGGATACTTTATGCAATATTTCATACCATACGTTGCTGGAAGTGAGGCGCAGACCCCTATACAGATAGAGAAAGAGTTAGCACTCGCATTCTTGGTGGGGCTAAGTAGGGAGGAACGCGGCGAACCGACGGCTTTAATGAAAGTTCAATACCCATTCAGGGTCTACACAGTTGATGACGAGAAAATCATATTTGACCTATTGGAGTATTCTGAATCCGATAAACACCTTCTGCTACCAAAGGACCTCTCAGAGATCCTCGATGAATACGACAAGATTGAGAACAGTGAAGATAAAAAAGTACGGCTCAATACGGTCATAACGTTGCTGAGTGAACAACAGGAGTACGCCACAGTCAGTGTTAAAGGACTAGTTGAGCAGCGGCCTGTGGTGACCTACCTCTTAGAAGCCTCAGGCACCGAA